>NZ_CP076853.1:2761250-3122500 GCF_018987265.1 Rhizobium sp. WYJ-E13
CGGAATCGATTGCATTGCGAGGACAGATATGATCGCCAAGCTCGAACGTCTCATCGATCAGGGTGTGGGTCGCATACCGGCCGATATCGTCCTGAAAGGCGGACACTTCTTCGACCTCGTGACGGGTGAACTTGTCCAGTCGGACATCGCCATTGGCGGCAACCGTATCGTCGGCATCTGCGGCAGCTATAGCGGCGAGACCGAGATCGACATCTCCGGCAGGATCGTCGTTCCCGGCTTCATCGATACGCATCTGCACATCGAATCCTCCCTCGTCACGCCGCATGAATTCGACCGCTGCGTCCTGCCCTATGGTGTAACGACTGCCATCTGCGATCCCCATGAAATCGCCAACGTACTGGGCAAGGAAGGCATCGAGTTCTTCCTAGCTTCGGCACTGGAAACGATCATGGATATCCGCGTCCAGCTTTCCTCCTGCGTACCGGCCACACATCTGGAAACATCGGGTGCCGATCTGCCGGTCGAAAGCCTCCTGCCCTATCGCGACCATCCCAAAGTCATCGGCCTTGCCGAGTTCATGAATTTTCCCGGCGTGATCCACAAGGATCCCATCTGCATGGCAAAGCTCGACGCCTTTCAGGGCGGCCATATCGACGGACATGCGCCGCTTCTCCTAGGCAATGATCTCAACGGCTATCTCTCCACCGGCATCCGCACCGAACACGAATGCACGAGTGCGACTGAGGCGCTGGAGAAAATCCGCAAGGGCGTGCATATCCTCGTGCGCGAGGGCTCCGTCTCGAAAGACCTGCATGCCCTGATGCCGATCATCACGGAACGCCTATCCCCCTACCTCGCGCTCTGTACCGATGACCGCAATCCGCTCGATATCGCCGAGCAAGGCCATCTCGATTACATGATCCGTACGGCGATTGCCGAAGGTGTCGAACCGTTGGCGATCTACCGCGCCGCCTCGATCTCCGCCGCCCGCGCCTTCGGTTTGCGCGACCGCGGCCTCGTCGCCCCCGGCTGGCGTGCCGATCTCGTTGTTGTCGATAGTCTGGAAAATTGCCGGGCGGACATGGTTTTTTCCGCCGGCCGTCAAGTCACCGATGCGCTCTTTTCCACCCGCAAGCCGGTTGAGCCCGTCGGTCTCGACAGCGTCAAGGCGCGGCCGGTCAACGCGGCCCATTTCGGCGTACCGGTTGCCGAGGGCGAAACATCCGTCATCGGCGTCATGCCGGGCAAGATCATCACCGAGCATCGTCGCTATCGCCTGCCAGCCAAAGGCAATCAGACCACCGTCGATCTCGGCAACGATATCATCAAGGTCGCCGTCATCGAGCGTCACGGCAAGAACGGCAATCACGCCAATGGCTTCGTGCAGGGTTTCGGATTGAAGAAGGGCGCGATTGCTTCAACGGTCGGCCATGACAGCCACAATATCTGCGTCGTCGGCGTCAGCGAGGACGACATGGCGCTCGCCGCCAACCGTCTCGGCGAGATCAAGGGCGGCTTCGTGGTCGTCGAAGACGGCAAGGTTACCGGCGAAATCGCGCTGCCTGTCGCCGGCCTGATGAGCCTGGAACCCTATGAGACCGTACGCGACACGCTGCATCATCTGCGCAAGGCCGCCTACGCCCTTGGCACGACGCTGGAAGAACCCTTCCTGCAGGTCGCCTTCCTGCCCCTGCCGGTGATCCCGCATCTGAAGATCTCGGACAAGGGGATGGTGGACGTCGATCGCTTCGCGCTGATCAGCTGATACGAGCGCAGAAGGCGTCAAGCGCCTCGAGCTGCACTGTCTTGGCACCGGCGGCGGCTCTAAACCCGGGCATGGGCAATGGAGTGCCCAGCACCATGCCGGCAGGAAGTTGAAACTCCGCAGGCTCACGCGTCAGGTTGAAGACGAAGAGCAGTTTCTCGTCTCCCTTCTCGCGCACGAAGGCGAGCAGATCCTGATTGCTGCCCACGAATTTCATGCTGCCGTCGATCAGTACCGGATAGGTCTTCCGGAATTCCAGCGTACGCCGGTAATGGTGAAGCACGGAACTGTCATCGTTTTCCTGAGTGTCTACGGAAAGCGCCGCCTGTTCATAGGGCACCGGCAGCCAGCTCTTCTCGGCGCTGGTGAAGCCAGCATGCGCCTTGCCGGCTTCCCATGGCATAGGCGTGCGGCATCCGTCGCGGCCCTTGAAGGCGGGCCAGAAGCGGATGCCATAGGGGTCGCGCAGGTCCTCGAAGGCGAGTTCCGCCTCCGGCAGCCCCAGCTCCTCGCCCTGATAGAGGCAGATCGAACCGCGAAGTACTGCCAGCACAGAAATCGCCAGCTTGGCGATGACCGGACGCTCCTCTTCCGTCAGTGCGAAACGGCTGACGTGACGGTTGACGTCGTGATTGGAGAACGCCCAGCAAACCCAGCCATCCCTAACCATACGCTGGAAAGTCTCAACGCAGCCTCGGATATGGGCTGCGGTGAATTCAGGGCCGAGCAGATCGAAAGTGTAGCACATATGCAGCTTATCGCCGCCGGTCGTATAGGCGGCAACGGTCTTCAACGAGCGTGCCCCGTCGCCGACTTCACCGACCGTGGTGCGTCCCTCATATTGATTGAGAAGGGCCCGGAAGCGCTTGAGGAATTCGAGGTTTTCCGGCTGCGTCTTGTCGTAGAGGTGGTTTTGCATGCCATAGGGATTGCTGTCGGGCGCATCGAGACCGGCTTGGTCCGGATCCGGAACATGCGGCGGATTGTCTCGGAGCAGCTTGTCGCAGAAATAATAGTTCACCGTGTCGAGGCGAAAGCCGTCGACGCCGCGGTCGAGCCAGAACTTCACCGTCTTCAGCAGCGCATCTTGAACCGGCTTGCTGTGGAAATTCAGGTCCGGCTGTGAGGTCAGGAAGTTGTGCTGGTAATATTGCCGGCGCACGCCATCCCATTCCCAGCCCGGCCCGCCGAAGATCGACAGCCAGTTGTTTGGCGCCGTCCCATCGGGCTTCGGATCAGCCCAGACATACCAGTCGGCCTTGTCGTTCGTGCGGCTGGAACGGCTTTCCACGAACCATGGATGCCGGTCGGACGTATGGGAAATCACCTGATCGATGATGACCTTTATGCCGAGCCTGTGGGCTTCCGCCATCATCGCGTCGAAATCATCGAGCGTGCCGAAAATCGGATCGACATCGCAATAGTCGGAGACGTCATAGCCCATGTCGGCCATGGGCGACTTGAAGAAAGGCGAGAGCCAGATCGCATCGACGCCGAGGCTTGCGATATGGGAGAGGCGCCGGGTTATCCCCTTGAGATCGCCAAGCCCGTCGCCATCAGTATCCTGAAACGAGCGCGGATAGACCTGATAGATCACCGCGCCGCGCCACCAATTCGCATTCCCGCCTGTCTGCAACGCCATGAACCGCCGTCTCCTGCTTCATTTCGCAAGCAACACTAGTGAGGGCGAGGCAAAAAACAACAGCTTAGTGGCGCGGTGAAGCGCGGAAGAAGGGGGGTCGCGATCGGACAAAAGGGAGACGCTTATAAGCTTGTCCACACCCGAATGCTACCCACCGGTTTAGGGGTTGCAACGCCAAACCTTTGCGTTAAGGTGCCGTTGACCTGCACGTAACAGGTCAAATCGGGAACAAATGACTAAAGAAAAGGCGAAAAGCCTAGAAAGGTGGACCCAGTATGTCCTTTTTCACGAAAAAATTTCTCGCGTCTGCAATGGTTGGCTCCTTGCTCGCATTTTCGGCCCATGCGGCCACGCTGAATATCCATAATGGTGGCGACCCCACCTCGCTGGATCCGCAAAAACTCTCCGGCGACTGGGAAAACCGTATTGCCGGCGACATTTTCGAAGGCCTTGTCACCGAAGACGCCAAGGACAACCCGGTTCCCGGCCAGGCCGAAAGCTGGACCATTTCCCCCGATGGCAAGGTCTACACCTTCAAGCTGCGTGACGGCATCAAGTGGTCCGATGGCCAGCCGGTAACGGCCGGCGACTTCGTCTTCGCCTTCCAGCGCCTCGTCGACCCGAAGAATGCTGCCGACTACGCCTATCTGCAGTTCACCATCAAGAACGCGGAAAAGATCAACAAGGGCGAGATCACCGATCTGAACGAGCTCGGAGTCAAGGCGATCGACGACAAGACGCTCGAGATCACCCTTGAAAACCCGACCCCCTATTTCATCAACGCCCTGATGCACTATACGGCCTATCCGCTGCCGAAGCATGTCGTCGAGGCCAAGGGTCAGGACTGGGTCAAGATCGGCAACATCGTCACCAACGGTCCGTACAAGCCGGTCGAGTGGGTCCCCGGTTCACACGTCACCACCGTCAAGAACGACCAGTATTACGGCGTCAAGGATCTGAAGATCGATGGCGCGAAGTTCTTCGTGCTCGAAGACCAGGAAGCTGCTCTAAAGCGCTACCGCGCCGGCGAATTCGACATCATGACCGACTTCCCGACCGATCAGTATGAATGGATGAAGAAGAACCTGCCGGGTCAGGCGCACGTCTCTCCGTTTCTTGCCAGCTACTACTATGTAGTAAATGCCCAGAAGCCGCCCTTCAACGACAAGCGCGTGCGCCAAGCTCTTTCGATGGCGGTTAACCGCGAAGTGATCGGTCCGCAAATCCTCGGCACGCAGGAACCGGCGGCTTATTCTTGGGTTCCGCCAGGCACAGCAAACTATGGCGAACCGGCCTACGTTTCCTGGAAGGATCTTCCTTACAAAGACAAGGTCGAAGAAGCCAAGAAGCTGTTGAAGGAAGCTGGCTTCGGTCCGGACCATCCGCTAAAGGCACAGCTCCGTTATAACACCAACGATAACCACAAACGCGTTGCGGTTGCTATCGCCTCTATGTGGAAGCCACTCGGCGTCGAAATTGAACTCTATAACGCCGAAACCAAAGTGCATTACGACGAAATGCAGCGCGGTCAGGTAGAAATCGGTCGAGCCGGCTGGATCGCCGACTACAACGATCCAGATAACTTCCTAAACCTGCTTACAACAGGCGTATCGATGAATTACGGTCGCTGGAGCAATCCCGATTATGACAAGTTGATCAAAGAAGGAAACGCCGAAAGGGACATCGGCAAGCGCGCTGAAATATTCAAGAAGGCCGAACAATTGGCTCTCGACGATAGCGCCGCCATTCCGCTCTACTACTACGTTTCGAAGAATGTCGTTTCGCCCAAGGTCGAAGGCTTCGTCGACAATATTCAGGACATCCACCGCACGCGCTGGCTGTCCATCAAGGAATAAGGATGAAAGGCTCTTCCCGGACACTCCGGGAAGAGCCGCTCCACGCCCATGATCAAATATGCATTCCGTCGATTGCTGTCGACGATCCCTGTCCTGTGGATCGCCGTCACAGCCTGCTTTTTCGTTTTGCGCCTCGCCCCCGGCGGCCCCTTCGATGGCGAAAGGCCATTGCCGCCGGTGATCTTGAAAAACCTCGCGATCCACTACAATCTGGATAAGCCGCTCGTTCAGCAATACCTGATCTATGTCGGCGACCTGCTGAAAGGCGACCTCGGCCCCTCCTTCGCGAGCGAAGACTTCACCGTCGCCCAGCAGATCATGATCGGTCTGCCCTACACCTTCACCATCGGGACTGCTGCCTTCCTGATCGCCATCATCGTCGGCGTGGCTGTCGGCTGTCTTGGGGCGCTCTATCAGAACAAGGCACCGGACTATATTCTGAGTGCTCTCATTCTGGTGGGCGTCGTGCTGCCGAACTTCCTGATCGCGCCGATCATGCAGCTCGTCTTCGGCATCCATCTCGCGTGGTTCCCGGTCGGCGGCTGGGGTGATGGATCGATCAAGTATCTCGTCCTGCCGATCGTCGTTCTGGCGCTGCCGCATGCCGGCCGCATCTCGCGCATCACCCGCGGCTCGATGATCGAAGTGATGAACCAGAACTTCATCCGCACCGCCAAGGCCAAGGGCATCGGCCCGCGTCTGACGGTCATGCGTCATGCGCTCAAACCCGCCATGATGCCCGTCGTTTCCTACCTGGGTCCGGCGGCAAGTTACCTTCTCACCGGCTCGCTCGTTGTCGAAAGCATCTTCGGATTGCCCGGCATCGGCCGCTATTTCGTCAACGCAGCGCTGAACCGCGATTATGGTATGGTTCTCGGTACGGTCATCTTCTACATGGTGCTGATCGTGTTCCTGAACCTTCTGGTCGATATCGCCTATGCCTGGCTGGACCCGAAAGTGAGAAACAGATGATCCTAAATCCTGCAAAAAGAGAGCTGCTCGCAGCCGAGTTGCTGGAAGCGGAAGGCCTGTCTCCGGAAGGCCGCTCGCTGACTAAGGATGCGTTGCGCCGCCTCTCGCGCAACAAGGCGGCCGTCATATCGATCGGCATACTCGTGTTGCTGATCCTTGCCGCCTTCCTCGGCCCGAACTTCATCCCCTTCAACTATGAAGACCCGGACTGGGCCGCCTTCCGCGCGCCGCCATCCTTCGAAAACGGCCACTATTTCGGCACAGACCCGAACGGCCGCGACCTGCTCGCCCGCGTGCTCTACGGCACGCGCATCTCGCTGGCCGTCGCGTTGACGGCAACCCTGGTCTCCGTCGTCATCGGCGTGCTCTACGGTGCGGTCTCCGGTTATATTGGCGGCAGACTGGACTCCATCATGATGCGCTTCGTCGACATCATGTACGCACTCCCCTACATTCTCTTCGTTATCCTGCTGATGGTCATCTTCGGCCGCAACGTCTACCTGCTCTTTGCAGCGATCGGCGCGCTCGAATGGCTGACCATGGCCCGTATCGTGCGTGGTCAGACCCTGTCGCTCAAGCATCGCGAATTCGTGGAAGCGGCCCGCGCCTCGGGTCAGAAGCCTTTCAAGATCATTACCAAGCACATCATCCCGAACCTCGTCGGCCCCGTCGTCATTTTCGCGGCGCTGACCGTACCGGAGATCATCGCGACCGAGAGCTTCCTTTCCTATCTCGGCTTCGGCGTTCAGGAGCCGCTGACTTCGCTCGGCACCCTGATTGCCGAAGGCACCGATGCCATGGAAAGCATGCCCTGGCTGCTGGTCTTCCCGGCAAGCTTCCTTGTGGCCCTGCTCCTCAGCCTGCTGTTCATCGGCGACGGGCTGCGCGATGCGTTCGACCCGAAGGATCGATAGATGATCTCAGAAAAACAAAAAGATACCCTTCTCGAACTCAAGGATTACTCGATCACCTTCGAGACCCCCGAGGGCCAGGTGAAGGCGGTCTCCAACATGAACCTGACGGTTCGCCGCGGCGAACGTATCGCCATCGTCGGTGAATCCGGTTCAGGCAAGAGCCAGACGTTCCTTGGCATCATGGGACTGCTCGCCAAGAACGGCAGAACGACCGGCCAGGCATTGCTGGAAGGCCAGGACGTGCTGTCGCTGAAGCCACGCGAACTCGACCGTGTCCGCGGCAAGGACATGGCCATGGTCTTCCAGGACCCGATGACGGCACTCAATCCGTCTCTCCGCATCTCCCGGCAACTGACGGAACAGCTTGAGATCCACCGCGGCTTTACCGCCAGGGCGGCATCTGCCGAAGCGCTCGATATGCTGAAGCGTGTCGGCATTCCTGATCCCACGCGTCGTTTCAACCTCTATCCGCACGAGCTTTCCGGCGGCATGCGCCAGCGCATCGTCATCGCCATGGCGCTGCTCACCAAGCCGAAACTGCTGATCGCCGACGAGCCGACGACCGCGCTCGATGTGACCATCCAGGCGCAGATCCTCGATCTCTTCAATGATCTGACGGCGGAAATGAACACGGCGCTTCTGATGATCACCCACGACCTCGGTGTCGTGGCTGGTCTCGCAGACAGGGTTGCCGTCATGTATGCCGGCCGCATCGTCGAGGAAGCTCCGGTCGACGAACTCTTCGAAAACCCGGCGCATCCCTATACAGCAGCGCTGCACGCTTCGATCCCGCGCCCGGATCAGGATGTCGACGATCTCGTCGTCATCCCCGGCCGCCCGCCGAACCTGCAGCATCTGCCCAAGGGCTGCAATTTCTCGCCACGCTGTTCGCAGGTCCAGGACGATTGCATCGACCGCCCGCCGCAGCTTCAACAGCAGGGAGCAAGCCATTGCGCAGCCTGCTTCCATCCCTTCCCCCGCCGCGAGGAGTTGCTGATCCATGGCTGAGCGCTCGCTTCTGAGGGTCGAGAACCTGACGACCCAGTTCGAGATCCCCTCAAAATCCTTCTTCAAACCGCCGCTGATGCTGACGGCCGTCAACAATGTCAGCTTCGATCTCGCCGAAGGCCGCACGCTTGGCATCGTCGGCGAATCCGGCTGCGGCAAGTCGACGCTCGGCCGCTCCATCCTGCGTCTTCTGAAGTCGCAGAAGGGGCGCATCCTCTGGCAGGGCCGTAATCTGCTCGATCTCTCCGACGAGGAAATGCGCGCCGCCCGCCGCGACATGCAGATCATCTTCCAGGATCCGATCGCCTCGCTCGATCCGCGCATGACGGTCGGTGACATTATTGCCGAACCGCTCACCGTCTTCGAGCCAAAGCTCTCGAAAGCCCAGCGCCTCGAACGCGTACGCGAGATCATGGCGGCCGTCGGTCTCGTGCCTGAAATGATCAATCGCTATCCGCACGAATTTTCGGGCGGTCAGGCGCAACGTATCGGCATTGCCCGTGCTGTCGTCACGCGGCCGAAGCTCATCATCTGCGACGAGCCGGTCTCGGCGCTCGACGTGTCGATCCAGGGCCAGGTCATCACACTGCTTCGCAAGCTGCGCAAGGAGTTCGGCTTGACGTTGATCTTCATCAGCCACGACCTCTCGGTCGTGCGCCTGATCTCGGATGACGTGCTGGTGCTCTATCTCGGCAAGGTGGTCGAAGCCGGCGATTGCGCCACCGTCTTCGAACATCCGGCGCATCCCTATACGCAGGCGCTCTTCTCGGCGGCGCCGATCCCGGATCCAAAGCTCGCGCGTCTGCGCAGCCGCATCCGCCTGCAGGGCGATCCACCTTCGCCGCTGAATCCGCCACAGGGCTGCGTCTTCTCGCCGCGCTGCTGGAAGGCAACGGATGTCTGTCGCACCGAAATGCCGCCGACGGAGCTCGTCCGCCCAGGGCAGACGGCGGCCTGCTATCATATGGACAGGCCCTGACCTGCCATCTCCATCGCCCCGCAACTGGGGCGATGGACTTTCCATGCTCATTGACTTGTCTCATCTCCCCTCTTCGCGTATCCGCAAGAACAGAAAAATCTGGGAGGACGGCTTGAGCGGACGGTTTTTGTCGATTGGCGAATGCATGGTGGAGCTCTCGCAGGCAGGTGAAGGCCTGCTGCGGAAAGGCTTTGCCGGCGATACTTTCAACACCGCATGGTACGCCCGCGCCTGCCTGCCGCCCGCCTGGTCGGTCGATTATTTCACCGCCCTCGGCGATGATCCGATGTCTGACGAAATGGTCGCCTTCATGGGCAAAGCCGGCATCGGCACGGACCTCATCTGCCGCATCAAGGGCAAGACGCCTGGCCTCTACATGATCAATCTGAAGAACGGCGAACGCTCCTTCAGCTACTGGCGCGATAGCTCTGCCGCCCGTAGCCTGGCCGCCGATCCCGACCGCCTGCGTGAGGCGGTGGAAAGTGCCGATGTCATCTATTTCTCCGGCATCACGCTCGCCATCCTTTCCCATGACGACACCGAGACGCTGCTTGCGGAAATCCGCCGTGCCAAGGCGGTCGGCAAGTTTGTCGTCTTCGACCCGAATATCCGCCCTCGCCTCTGGTCGAGCTACGATGTGATGCACACGACGATCAGCGAAGGCGGACGCGCCTCCTCGCTTGTCATGCCGAGCTTCGACGACGAGGTTGCCCATTTCGGCGATGCCTCCATCGAAGCCACCATTGAGCGCTATCGCGGGCTCGGCGCCTTGCATGTCGTCGTCAAGAACGGCGCGGAAGGCGCAACGCTGAGCTTCGCCAATGAGCAGATGCATGTGCCAGCGGAAAAGGTAAAAAAAGTCGTCGATACCACCAGCGCCGGCGACAGCTTCAACGGTGCATTTCTGGCTCATTATCTGGAAAACCGGGATGCCCCGGCAGCCGCCCGCTTCGGGGCTAAAATCGCCGCCCGCGTCGTCAGCGAACATGGTGCACTCGTGCCGAAGGAAAAGCTCGACCTCTGATATCGAGATTGAAGCCTGCGCATGTCCTTTGTCGGGCGGCCACGCGCAGGCCCGTCCCCCTCAGCGGTCATTAGCGCCTGATTGCGGGATCAGGAATTGGTTTTCTTGTCGTCCGTGCGCACGGCCTCGTCGTGATACCAGCAGCTATCGAGCGCGGCGTCGCACACACCAGCCGCCTCCCGCTCCATCATGCGCAGGCGCTCGAAGCGGTTCGGGCCTTGAGCAGCCTTGAGTGGGAACTGGTAGATCGTCGCGGATTCGCGATGGAAACCGATTGCCATGAGATAGCCTTTCTTCAGCTCGGCCTATCAACATTCACGGTCGAAACAATAGCACAATGCACATAGTTTATGCAAATAGCATAAAATATAGGCAAAGTTACAATTGCAGCCGATCGATGCAGCATTTCCTGATTAAGCTTGCGCTGATTTGTTTAAAACTTCATCCATTAGCCTCAACGCCGGAATTTTGATCTGGTTCCGACCCCGAAAGTGGCCGCCTCAAAGCGGAATGGGGCCAACCGGACTCGCCCTTTCTTCTGCCGCATCCAGGCTGAAAACTGCTTCCGTATTGTGATTCGTAAATTTTTTATGTCTGAAAGACGATCTGGCACGCTACGTGCTTCACAAGAGACATCCCTGGCGGAAGAGCGCACCCTTGCGTCTACTGCCTCAGGATTTGCTCAAGTTCGCAGCAGAGAGAGTCGCGATGACAAAGTATAAGCTCGAGTATATTTGGCTCGATGGGTACACCCCGGTACCGAACCTGCGTGGCAAGACGCAGATCAAGGAATTCGATAATTTCCCGACGCTCGAACAGCTCCCGCTCTGGGGCTTCGACGGTTCGTCGACGATGCAGGCCGAAGGCCGCAGCTCGGATTGCGTGCTGAAGCCGGTTGCCGTCTATCCCGATCCGGCTCGCACCAACGGCGTGCTCGTCATGTGCGAAGTCATGATGCCGGATGGCGTCACCCCGCACGCAAGCAACGCTCGCGCAACCATTCTCGATGACGAAGACGCTTGGTTCGGCTTCGAACAGGAATATTTCTTCTTCGAGAACGGCCGTCCGCTCGGCTTCCCGGAGAGCGGCTACCCGGCTCCGCAGGGTCCGTACTATACCGGCGTCGGCTATTCGAACGTCGGTTCGGTTGCTCGCGAAATCGTCGAAGAGCACCTCGACCTCTGCCTCGCTGCCGGCATCAACCACGAAGGCATCAATGCCGAAGTGGCCAAGGGCCAGTGGGAATTCCAGATTTTCGGCAAGGGCTCCAAGAAGGCGGCCGACCAGATCTGGATGGCGCGCTACCTGTTGCAGCGCCTGACCGAGAAGTACGGCATCGACATCGAGTATCATTGCAAGCCGCTCGGCGACACCGACTGGAACGGCTCGGGCATGCACTGCAACTTCTCGACCAAGTACATGCGCGAAGTTGGTGGCAAGGCCTATTTCGAAGCACTGATGGCTCAGTTCGAAAAGAACCTGATGGACCACATCAATGTCTACGGTCCTGACAACGACAAGCGCCTGACCGGCAAGCACGAGACGGCTCCGTGGAACAAGTTCTCCTACGGCGTTGCTGACCGTGGCGCCTCGATCCGCGTTCCGCACTCGTTCATCAAGAATGATTACAAGGGCTATCTGGAAGATCGTCGCCCGAACTCCCAGGGCGACCCCTACCAGATCGCATCGCAGGTTCTGAAGACGATCTCGGAAGTTCCGACCTCCGGCTCTGCTTCGGCCGCAGCCTAAGCTTTTACCGCGGCGCCGGCCTCCCCGCTGGCGCCGTTCCTTTTCAAGGCTCATCTGCCTGCCGGCTTTTCAACCGACATATTTACTGTCGCAATAGCCGCAAAGTCCTGTAAACACTCGCACAGGGCTGTAATATTTCCATCATGCACTTCCGCCAAGATAAGAGAGCGGGAATCGCCATTCCGGAACCCCGCCCAGGGATTATGCGTTGCTACAACCATGCGACGCTGATGGAAATGGAAGCATGCTGCAACGTCCGTCAAGTTCATATAGCGGCGAAAGCTGGGCTAGTGCTGCGGCCGCTGGGGTTGTGCCCGAGCGGCTGGTGATCGTGACTGACGCCTGGCACCCGCAGGTCAATGGCGTTGTCCGCTCGATCGAGAACACCAATCGGGAACTCGCCAAGATGGGCGTCGAAGTCTCGATGGTGACGCCGGAGCGCTTCGCAAGCATCCCCTGCCCCACCTATCCCGAGATTCGCCTGTCGATCGCCTGGTATGGCCGTGTTGCCCGCGAGATCGAAAAGCACAATCCTTCCTACGTCCACATCGCGACGGAAGGCCCTCTGGGACTGACGGCGCGCCGCTGGTGCCTCCGCAAGCGCATGCCGTTCTCCACGAGCTACCACACCCGTTTCCCCGAATATGTTTCAGCCCGCCTGCCAATCCCCCAGAGCTGGCTCTATGCTTTCATACGGTGGTTCCACAACGGCGGCGCAGGCTGCATGGTCGCAACGCCCAGCCTCGCCCGGGAACTCGCTGCAAAGGGCGTGAAGAACCTCATGCCGTGGAGCCGCGGCATCGATGCGACGCAATTCCACCCGATGCCGTTGGAAGAGAAACCCTTCGGCCTTCCCCGTCCGATTTTCATGACGGTCGGCCGCGTGGCGCTGGAAAAGAACCTGCCGGCTTTCCTCGATCTCGACCTGCCCGGCTCGAAGGTGGTGGTCGGCGACGGCCCGGCGCGCGCGGATTTGGAGCAGCGCTATCCGGATGTGCACTTCACCGGCATCAAGCTCGGTGAGGATCTGGCAAAGGCCTATGCGCAGGCCGATGTCTTCGTCTTCCCGTCGCTGACGGATACGTTCGGCAATACCATTCTGGAAGCGCTTGCGTCGGGCGTTCCAGTCGCGGCCTATCCCGTCACCGGCCCGCTGGATATCATCGGCGAGGAAAGCCTCGTCGGTGCGCTGGACGAGGATCTGCAGATGGCCTGCCTTGCTGCGCTTTCCGCCTCGCGGGAGAAGGCGCGCGAGCTCGCCATGCAATATTCCTGGGAAGCGGCGACGCTGCAGTTCATCAACAATATCCGCGCCGCCAACGGCGTCATCACGCCGAAATGGAAGAAGGCTTGGCAGTATGCCACCAAATCCCTTCCAAGAAGAAAGCCCGGCGAAAACGCCGGGCCTCTTCCGCCCACTGATTGATGCTTACTTGTGAAGGGCGGCCTGCAGCGTGTCGTTGGCGACGGAGATCGCGCCGCGCACAGCCGGCGTTTCGGCAATCGCGTTCAGAAGTACGAAATCGTGGATCGTGCCGTTGAAGCGGATCGACGTCACCTTCACGCCCGCCTGGGTAAGCTTGCGGCCATAGGCTTCGCCTTCGTCGCGCAAGACGTCGTTTTCATCGGTGATGATCAGTGCCGGCGGCAGGCCGTTCAGCTGCTCGAGCGAAGCCTGCAGCGGCGAAGCGGTCGGCTCCTTGCGCTTGGCTTCGTCAGGCAGATAGGCGTTCCAGAACCACTTCATGGCTTCCTTGGTCAGCCAAGGGCCATTGGCGAACTGATTGTAGGAGCCAGTGTCGAAATTGGCATCGGTCACGGGGTAGAACAGCACCTGCTGGTCGATATCGGGACCGCCGCGTTCCTTGGCAAGCAGCGTCACGACGGCTGCCATGTTACCGCCGACACTGTCGCCGGCAACAGCAAGGCGGCTGGCATCGATATGGAATTCCTTGGCGTGATCGGCGATATATTTCGTTGCGGCATAGGCCTGTTCGATAGCAATCGGATAACGCGCTTCCGGCGAACGATCGTAATCGACGAAGACGACAGCAGCCTTGGCGCCGTTGGCGATCTCGCGCACGAGCCGGTCATGCGTATCGGTATCACCCAGCACCCAGCCGCCGCCATGGAAATACATGACGACAGGCAGCGTGCCCTTGGCACCCTCGGGGCGAACGACGCGCAGCTTGACGCTGCCGGTCGGGCCGACCTTGATGACCTTGTCCTCTTCCCGGGCTGCCAGCTTCTTCACGTCACCCTTCTGGGCGCCGGCGAGGATGTTGCGGGCCTCATCAGGCGAGAAGGTATAGATCGGCTTGGAGCCTGCCAGGCTATCGATGAATTTCTGTGTTGTCGGTTCCAGCACCGGATCGGCAAACGCTCCGATGGCGGACGCTGCCAGAATTGCTGCTGCGGAAACTGCGGTCTTGATGCCAGACATTGTCGTATCCTCTTGGGGTTCGTTGCGTTCATCCGGAACACGCTTTTTATATCGCACGCTACTTATTATCGTGCGATATATATTTTGGCATAGCTGCCATGCACTAAAATCGTATACGATTATTTATCGCACGATATAATGTCCACCAGTTTTGGAGATTGAGATGTCGGACCAGCTGAAACTCGATACGTTCATCTGTTTTGCCGTCTATACGGCAAGCCACGCCTTCAACCGCGTCTATAAGCCGCTGCTCGACGAGCTCGGTCTCACCTACCCGCAATATCTGGCCATGGTCTGTCTCTGGGAAGAAGACGGCCAGACCGTCGGTGGCCTCGGCGAAAAGCTCTTCCTGGAATCGAGCACGCTGACCCCGCTCCTGAAACGTCTGGAAACGGCAGGCTATATCCGTCGCGAACGCAGCAGAGAGGACGAGCGCGTCGTCGTGCTGCGCCTGACGGAGGAAGGCAAGCGGCTGAAGGAAAAGGCCGAGACCGTGCCGGGCTGCATCATCGACGCCAGCGGCCGCAGTGGAGATGAGCTTGCACGGCTGCAGGCAGAGATCGTCGCGCTGCGCGAAGCACTGAACAAGAGCGCATCCTGACGCCAGGCGCGCCCGGCGGCAGGCTCATTCCGGCCTGCGCGGCAACGCTGGAAAACCGCGCTAAGTCCGCTTCTTCTTCCCCTCATAGGGATTGTCCGGCGACCGGTAGTGGATCCGGATCGGTACGCTCGGCATGTCGAAATCAGCGCGCAGCCCGTTGATCAGGTAGCGCGTATAGGATTCCGGCAGGGCGTCCGAGCGGGTGCAGGACACCATGAAGGCCGGCGGGCGAGCCTTTACCTGCGTCATGTACTTGAGCTTGATGCGACGCCCGGAAACGGCCGGTGGCGGGTGCTGCACCTGCTGCTGCTCCAGCCAGCGATTGAGCTTGGCGGTCGAGATGCGCTTGTTCCAGACGCGATCGGTATCGATGATCGACTGCATCAGCTTGTCGAGCCCCCAGCCGGTCTGGCCGGAGATCGGCACGGCACGAATGCCGCGCGCCTGCGGCAGTAACCGGTCGGTCTTCTCGCGCAGGTCAGCGAGCACGGCCTGGCGATCCTCGATCATGTCCCACTTGTTGAATGCGAGAACCGCCGCGCGGCCTTCGCGCAACACGAGGTCGACGATATGGAGATCCTGCTTCTCGAAGGGGATCGTCGCATCGAAGACGATAACGACGGTTTCGGCAAAGCGGATGGCGCGCAGCGCATCGGCGACGGAAAGCTTTTCCAGCTTCTCGATCACCTTGGCCTTGCGGCGCATGCCGGCCGTATCGAACATCTTGATCGTGCGGCCCCGCCAGTCCCATTCCACGGAGATGGAATCGCGCGTTATGCCGGCTTCCGGCCCCGTCAGCAGCCGGTCCTCGCCGAGGAACCGATTGATGAGCGTCGACTTGCCGGCGTTCGGACGACCGACGATCGCAACACGCAGCGGCTTGGTGTCGTCATAGGCGGGCTCTTCGTCGTCTTCACCCTCGTCGCCTGATGGTTGCGGCAGGTCGACATCGGTGACGGCAACGTCTTCTTTCGACGGATAAGCGACATCCTCGCCGAGCGCAGCAACGATGGCGTCGCGCAGATCGAGCATGCCCTGCCCATGTTCGGCCGAAATCGGCACGGGTTCGCCAAGCCCCAGCGAGTAGGCATCGTAGAAACCGCTGTCGGAACCGCGCGCCTCGGACTTGTTGGCAACGAGCACGACCGGCTTTCCGCGACGGCGCAGCATCTCGCCGAGCGCCGTATCGACCGGCGTCAGCCCGGTTTTAGCATCGACGACGAAGAGCGATAGATCGGCCTCGTCGATTGCCGTTTCCGTCTGCTGCCGCATACGGCCCTGCAGGCTCTCATCCGTCATCTCTTCGAGGCCTGCCGTATCGACAATTGTAAAACGCAGGTCAATAAGCCGCGCTTCGCCCGGGCGGCGGTCGCGGGTCACGCCGGGCGTGTCATCGACAAGCGCAAGCTTCTTCCCAACCAGCCGGTTGAAAAGCGTCGACTTGCCGACATTCGGGCGACCGACGATGGCGACCGTAAAACTCATTCTTTTCCCTTAAGCCTTAACCCTGCGCGGCGGGCGCCTTGCCGGATGCGGTGATGAGATCAAGCATCATATGAGCGCGATTGGCAACATTGCGTGGGCTGTCGACATCGTCGACGATTGACTGGAACCACTGGCGCGCCTGGGCCATGTTGCCGGCCTTGTAGGCGGCAAGACCAAGCGCCTCGCGCGCCGAATGGCGGAAGGCATTCCCCGGTACGGCCATTTCTTCGACGGCGGCAGAAACCTGTTCATAGGTGCCGTTCTCGATCAGCAGCCAGCCGGCGCGCATCTTGGCAGCATCCTGCACGGCGGCCGGGACGGATTTGTCCTTGGCGATGGCCTCGAAGGACGCGATCGCTCCGGCATTGTCGCCCTTCTGCGACTGGACGGTCGCTGCACGCATGCGCGCCAGAACCGGATAGGCGCCGTGGCCTTCCTTTTCCAGCTTGTCGAGTGCGGCGAGCGCCTCGTCCGTCTTGTTCTCGTCGGCAAGCTTCATCGCCGCCAGGAATTGGTCGCCGGCGCCGGAGGAACGGGTATTGTCCCAATATTCGTAGGCGACCTTGCCGATGGTTCCGAGCACGATGAGAACGGCAATGGCAATGACATAGCGGCCAAACCGGCGCACTGCGCCCTTCATCTGGTCGGAACGCAGTTCCTCGTTGACTTCACGAATGAAGCTGTCGTCGTTGAATGCCATTCTTGTCTCCGGCCGCGGATACCCATACACAGTGCAAAACGCACATTGTCGGGCCTTCTACTCCATTTTGCGGCCGTTGTAAGGGGGATATCGCAGAATCGTCACGAAGCAAGCATCGGTAGCGGGGCAACACCGATCAGCCATTCGTGAACACGCCCGATCATCAGCGCCCAGACGATCGCGCCGATGATGACGGCGTAGAGGTCATACTTGGCCGACACGAAGGTGGGCAACGTGATCTCTCCGCGCTGCTGGCGCCGCTTCAGCGAGATGCGAAGCACCACGCCCCAGATCAGGAAGGCTGTAAAAAGCAGCACCGAATAGGCTTCGCCGTTCGACAATAGATGGGCGAGCGCCCAGATCTTCACCGACAGCACGATCGGATGTTTCGTCTTCGTCTTGATATAGCCGCCTGGCAGGAAACCGGCGACCAGACAGATCACCGCGATCAGCATCAGCGTGACGGTAAGGTGGGCCATACCAACAGGCGGATTATAAAGGAGGCCGATCGGCTCGCTGCGCGCCACGCCGAAGGCGTAGATCACGAAGATCAGCGTCAGGATGCTCGCAACCGAATGGATAGCCATCCAGGCAGGCTTGCCGATCCCATCGATCATCGCCTGCCGGAAGCCCGGCACGGCGACGCGGATCAGATGAACGCCGAGGAAGAGAATGAGGCTGAGGACGAGCAGAGCCATGATGATCTGGTTTTCCTGTTTAATGGTCAGCCATGAATTACCGGCAGACGGTGAAAAATGCCAGCGAGACCGCAGCTTCGCCGCATTTCTGTAACAGGAAAACCGCAATGCAAATTGTCGCGGTGCCCATGTTTCGTTCTATTTTTTCTGCTTCCCTCGCCCTGTCTCTGATTTTTCCTGCCGTTGCGGAGGCCGCCGACAAGCCGAAGCAGCTGGTTATCATCTCCTTCGACGGCGCTCACGACAACGCACTCTGGCAGAAGAGCCGCGAAATGGCGGCAAAGAACGGCGCGCACTTCACCTACTTCCTCTCCTGTACCTTCCTGATGAATGAGGCAGCGAAGAAGGCCTACCAAGCCCCTCATCAGAAACGCGGAAAATCCAATGTCGGTTTTGCGCAGAGCGACGATGAGATCCGCGAGCGCCTCGGCAATATCTGGCACGCCCACCTAGAGGGGCACGACATTTCCAGCCATGCCTGCGGCCATTTCGACGGAAGGCAATGGAGCGAGGCGGACTGGTCGGCCGAATACGCGACGTTCAAGACGACGCTGAAGAACGCCTGGAAGGGCGTCGGCTTGGACGAACCGGCCGGCTGGCAGGATCTGGTCGACCACGGCATCAAGGGTTTTCGCGCACCCTACCTGTCGACCGGCGGCGGTGCGGACATGATCGCAGCCGAGAAGAAAGCAGGCTTCACCTATGACGCAAGCCTCGTCACCAAGGGGCCGGCCATGCCGGTCGAGGAACACGGGGTCATCCGCTTCGGTCTCCCGCTCATTCCGGAAGGCCCGGCCGAAAAGCCTGTTATCGGTATGGATTACAATCTCTTCGTCCGGCACTCCAAGGGCGAAGAGGATTCCGCCGACAGCGCTGCTTTCGAGGAGCGCGCCTATGCCGCCTTCAAGGAGGCCTTCGACAGGCAATATGCCGGCAGCCGCATTCCCCTGCAGCTCGGCTTCCACTTCGTGGAGATGAACGGCGGCGCCTATTGGCGTGCGCTCGACAGGCTGGTCGGCGACGTCTGCCACAGGGCCGATGTCGCCTGCGTCAGCTATTCCGAAGCGATCCCCATGATCGAGGCACGTGGCCAGTTGCAGCAGACATCCGGGTTGTAAGGCACCCTTACCTACTTAAAATGTTGGATATCAAAAACCACCTGCACCAATTGATTGCATCCGACCTGCGCTTTGATAAGCATTACATCATGAATGCGCACAAGCACAGGTGGTGGTGTCATGACGGCTATTGTGTACTTCGAGTGTCTGACCGACAAAGACGAGTTTCCCACTTGTGAAACCGGCTTTTTCATCTGGGACATCGTCACCAACCTTCTTTACGGCGACGGAGCGGTCGCCGAGATGTTCGAACTTGATCCCTCGGAAACGGCAAACGGCCTGCCGCTCGAAGCCTATATCTCCCGCATCCATCCGGAGGATCAGCCGGCCGCCGCCAGGATCATCCATGACACGATCCTGACACAGGAGCCGGAACACCAAAGCTACCGCACCCGCTGCGCCAACGGCGCCTTCCATCAGGTCATGGTCTTCGGACGCTGCTTCCGCGACAAGAACGGCATTCCGTCCCTTTATGGCGGCATCATCTTTCCCCTTCCGGAGGAAGCACCGGCGGCCACGCCGCTGCTCGACCATTGCCTCGCCGCCTATGACATCGCCCTCAGGGAGGGCAACGTGGCTGTTGCGGATCATATTCTGGAGGCATTGATGGATTTGGATTGGAAAAATACGGGGTGCAACCGCCCGAATTGACGATCTGCCGGACTCTCAAACCGAAAGGGCCACCGTTTCGGTAGCCCTTTCTGTTTTTGTCAGCCGTCGACGTGAACGACGCCAGCCTCACGCTCTAGATAACGCTGATCGATATCCGGCAGCGGCTCATCGTCAATTGCCGCTTCGAAGGCCTTGAGACGCTTGTGAATGGACAGCAGTTCGATGATCGTCGACCAGGAGTTGACGAGAAATTGGAAGGAATTGCTCACCTGGCCGAAGGCGGTCGAGATCTGTTGGAAGATGCCGAAGGTGATGGCACCGGCGACGAGAGTCGGCGTCATAAAAAAATAGACGAAAAGATTGTCGGCCTGCAGATAAAACGAGCGGGCAATATCGAAATACATATAGTGAAAGTAAAGCGTGAAATAATTCGCTCTTACCCTTGAGAACAGTTCTCGGACGGTCGGCGGTTGCGCTCGGTCGGCATGATCCTCACCATAGACCAGTTCCTTGCGGTAGGCAGCCTCCACGCGTTGGTTCTTAAAATTTAGCCCAGGCAATTTGATACCCGCGACAGCAAGCAGGACGGTGCCGAAGGCCGACCAGAAGATAGCCAGCCAGAAAAGAGAGTTCGGCACTTCACCGAGCACCGGCAGCGCCGTGACGTAATGCGATAGCTCCAGCATGATCGGCAGGAAGACGACCAGCGTCATTACTGAATTGATCAGGTTGATGCCGAGGCCTTCCAGGGTGCTGGAAAAGCGCATCGTATCCTCCTGCACACGCTGCGATGCGCCTTCGATATGGCGGAGCTTTTCCCAATTGGCCATGTAGAAATTGTTCATCGCAGTTCGCCAGCGGAAGATGTAGTGCCTGGTGAAGAAATCGGTCAGGATCGATACGAACATCGCGAGGAAAGCGATCTGCGCAAAAATCAGAAATAGATCGTAAAAGTTCTCGACGGTAATACCCGGCTTCTTCGCCAGCGCATTCTGCAGCAGATCACCAAAAGGCCGGCGCCAGTTGTTGATGACGACCGTGATCTGCACGCCAAAATAGGTAACGAAGATGATCAGCGCCGATCCCCAGACGGACCACAGCTTCCACGGATGATGCAGCGCCTTTAGATGCCAGAAGCCGCAAAAGATGAGTGCGGCTAAAAGGAAGTAGCCGTAAAACCAGAGATTTTCCGGCAGCAGAAAGAACGAGAGATCAATCGGCTGCTGCTCTTCGGGAACCGGCGTAAAACCAAGCGAAGCACCGAGACCGGCAGCGAAGAAATACCAGCCAAAAATTGCAGCCAGCGTCCAGACTGCGAGCGAAGTAAAGAACGCCTTTGGCTGGGGGAAGAAGGAATGAAACACGGGGGGTTTTGCTTTCCTGAACTGGAGTCACGGAAGAGTGGCGAACCACTGATTGCCCGGAAATTAAGGCAGTTCGAAGAAAGCGGCAATGGGTCCAGCCCATTGTTACGCACTTGTAATCACTTAAGGGATTTTCTTCATCACCGGCATGACCAGAGCTGCGCAGAAAACCAGCACGATTGCGGCGATGACGGTCGGCAGCACGAAATTCCCGGTTCCCTCTGCGATCCAGCCGGCAACGACAGGACCAATGATCTGACCGATACCGAAGGCGGCCGTCATCAGCGCCAGGATGCGGCGCGGGCTCTCGGGTGACAGCCGGCGACCGATCTGCAATCCATAGGCGGTGATGGCAAGGAACGTTGCGCCGAACAGCGCACCGCCGATCAACGGTGCCACCGAATGCGGCAGTGCCACGGTTGCGAGCACGCCAACAGCCTCGATGATAAGCGCCGCCACATAGACGCCGCCGATCCCGAGGACGCGCACGAAGGGCTTCCAGATGAACAGCGCTACCGTCGCCGTCAGTCCCGCAATGAACCAGCAGAGGAATTCAACGATCGGCCCCGAGGCGCTCATTCGGGCGATGGCGACGAGAAAGGTTGCGGTGATGACGTAGCCGAAACCGAAAAGCCCGTAGGACAGCGTCAGCAGGACCATCGGCCGGCTCCAGATGAGATCAGGCTCCTTCGCCTTGCCCGTATGTACCGGCGCCTTCGGCAGCAATGCCCAGACGATGACGAGGCTGACCAGGCAGAAGAGTGAGCCGCCGATCCAGTCCGCGCGCCAGCCGCCGGCCGCATCGTCAAAGACATAACCCAGCGCAAGCACCATGACGGAGGAAATCGCGATCCCCGCCCCCGGCCCGCCGAAATGCGTCGCCTGAACGTGATCATTGTCTGCAGCGGCCCCGTGGCTCAGCACGATTGCCGAACTGAAGACCAGCGTGAAGGCGCTTGCAACGCCAGCGAGGAAGCGGATGACCGCAAAGAGCATCACCGAGTCCGTCGCCGCCATGGCGGCAAGCAGGATTGCGGTCGCCAGCAGCGAAAGAAGCGCCACCAGCCGCTCGCGCCCCGCCGCCCAGCCATAGGCAGCAAGGACCGCACCGACGAGGTAGCCGACAAAATTGGCGGAAGCGATGAAACCCGCGTCGGCAGCCGATAGCGGCACGCCGACCATCATTCCCGGCAGGATCGGGGTGAAGGAAAAACGCCCGAAGCCCATCGCCGCCGCCATGGCGAGGGCGCCTGCAAGCGCTGTGGTGGGGAGATTGACCGGGCGGTCGTCATTGGGAGCCAACATGGCCCCGTTTATCGCGCTGCAGCATGGCCGTCACAAGTGACTAATTCTGATGAGTTCTTCAATTTCACGAACAGATTTTTGGCATTGCCTCTTGAATGATATATCTTAAGATATACATTTACGACATAGTGAGCGATACATCGGAACCGAAGGAGCAAATCATGAGAGGTTTTCGCGGTGGATTCGTCGGTGAGGCGATGCGCATGGGAATGGGCCGCAGGTTTTCTGCCGGCGAGTTGCAGACGATCCTGCTGGCGCTTCTGGAAGAGCGTCCAAGCCACGGTTATGAACTGATCAAGACGCTGGAGGAGCGCTCCGGCGGCTTCTATGTGCCGAGCCCGGGCGTCATCTATCCGGCCCTCACCTATCTGGAAGAGACCGGACTGGCGGAAGTGGAAAACGAAGGGACGAAGAAGCTCTACAAAATCACGGAGGCCGGCCGCCGGAAGGTGGAAGAAAACCGCGACATGATCGACCAGACGCTTGCCAAGCTGGAACGCATTGCCGAAGGCATGGCCTTCGTTAACCGCATGTTCGATCCCGACCAACCCCAGGGCGGCGGGGGCCGCGGTGGCCACGGCCATCGGCGTCGTGACCACGAGGACGATGAATTCGGCCGCGACCACAGCAACGTCCATGCCGCACGCCAGCTGCTGCGCTCCGCCCTGCGCATGCGCCATCCCTGGTCAACAAGCGAGGCTGCCAGGATTTCCGGGATTCTGGAGCGTGCAGCCATGGAGATCCTGCAGGGCGGCAAGACCGACCCGCATCAGGACTAACGTCGCTTAAGCGAATGGCGACCGAAGTCGCCGCCCCAGTCAGTCCTCGACCTTCAGGAGACCGCTTGCCAGGGATCGGAATGCTTCGACGACATTCGCCAAAACGGCATGAGGATCAGCCGCTGCGGCGATCCAGAGTGCCGCGCTGAGCGACGCTCCGTTGAGCAGGCGGGCCGCAGCCTCCGCATCGACGGATCTGACAGTCCCTTCGTCGATCAGCGCCTGCATGGTCTGGGTCGTCGTGCGAAGGCAGGCATTCTGGCTCGGCCATTGCGAGGGATCACCCAGCACGGCCGGTCCGTCAAGCAACATGATACGCTGGATTTCCGGCTCCAGAGCCATTTCGATATAGGCGGTATATTCCGCCAGAAGGCCGAGCCAGGTCGTCTCGGCCCGGTCCCGCTCGATGCGTAACCGCTCGCCCATCTCCGCGTCGATCTGGTCGATCACGGCCTGTAGCAGGCCCTTCTTGTCGCCAAAATTATGATAGAGCGCGCCACGCGTCAGACCGACATCGGCGGTCAGATCATCCATGGAGGCCGCCGCATAGCCCCTGACTGCGAAGGCTTTCCGGGCGGCCTGAATGAGCTTTGCCCGCGTCTGCTCCATCATCTGTGTCCGGGTTCTTGCGGTCATCACGATCTCCAAAATTCACATACGCGCCGTATGCGTATTGACATACACGGCGTATCTCCTGATATATTCACATACGGAGCGTATATCAATTGCAGCTCCGCATGACGGGCAAGCCCCGTATCCACGAATGCTTTCCCTCTCGCGACGAACGCGTGTTCGGCGATGGGTCCCTTTTGTCTACAGGAGAAAACAATGACCAAGCGTGACGCG
The DNA here is from genome assembly GCF_018987265.1 of Rhizobium sp. WYJ-E13. Lineage (NCBI taxonomy): Bacteria > Pseudomonadati > Pseudomonadota > Alphaproteobacteria > Hyphomicrobiales > Rhizobiaceae > Rhizobium > Rhizobium sp. WYJ-E13. The sequence continues at coordinate 2,785,072 of NZ_CP076853.1, forward strand.
ATCTTCCCAGCCGGCCGGCAGGCGCTCTATGAAATCAACCGCTATTCCGCGGCAATCCGCTCCGGAGACCTGCTCTTCGTCTCCGGCCAGGTCGGCAGCCGTGAGGACGGCTCGCCCGAGCCCGATTTCGCAAGGCAGGTGCAGCTTGCCTTCGACAATCTGAAAGCCGTGCTGGCGGCTGCCGGCGCCACATTCGACGACGTCGTCGATGTCACGAGCTTCCATACCGATCCCGAAGCACAGTGGCAGATCATCTCGGATATCAGAATGAAGGAAATCGGCGAGGCGCCCTATCCGAACTGGACGGCTATCGGTGTAAACTGGCTAGCCGGCTTCGATTTCGAGATCAAGGTCATCGCCCGCCTGCCGCAGGCGGCCTGAAGCAAAACACGAGCGCCGCGCGCAAGGCGCATGCGGCGCTCTATGAAATTCTGATCACCTCAAGTTCCTGGTCGCCGACAGTGACGACATCTCCAACGGCCTTGCCCACGAGGAGCCGAGCGACCGGCGCAACATAGGAAATCGACCCGGCTTTCGGATCGGCCTCGTCCTCTCCGACGATGCGATAGGTCTGTACCCGCCCGTCATCACGGCTGAAGGTGACCGTGCTTCCGAAGGCCACCACGTCGGTCGTTCTCGGGTCGGCAACCAGTTGCGCCGTGCGGACGCGTTCGACGATATAACGCAAGTCGCGCAGAGGATTGGCCTGCTGCCGCCGCCGTTCGTTGACGTCTTCGATCCTGCTCGCAGCCTCATAGGCCTGGCGCGCGTCCTGCGCCTGCAGTTCAAGTGCCTTCAGCCCGGCCTCCGTCACGAGGTTGGGATGCGGCGAAATCGGCCGGTCGGGCAGCAGCGTTTCCGCTGCGGTTTCGGCACTCTCTTCCTTGGTAAAGGCAACAGCCATCTCGACCTCCAACAGCGAGGGGAAATACCCCTCAAGCCGCCAACGTCAGAATAATCGGCCCGTTGCGGGTTGCAACGACTGTGTGCTCGTACTGCACCGTCGGGGCTTGGGGATCGGCATAGAGCGTCCAGGCGTCATCGCCGCCTTCTGCCCATGTTGCCCCGAGCGACAGGAACGGCTCGACGGTAAAAACGAGGCCTTCCGTCATCATGCGCCGCTCGGACGGATCGGGCCAGGTGGAAAGCTCGGCCGGCTCCTCATGCAGCGAGCGGCCGACGCCGTGGCTGGCGAGATTGGCAACGAGCGTATAGCGGTTCTTCTGGGCAAAGGCGCCGACGGCATTGCCGATCTTCGCCAGCGGCTCGCCGGCCTTGATCTGGTTGAGGCCGACCCACAGCGCCCGCCGGCCGTCCCGGCACAGCTTCTCGATCTTCGACTTCACCGGCGGCACGGCGAAAGAGGCGCCGGTATCGGCAAAGAAACCGTCCTTTTCGGCCGAAACGTCGATATTGACAAGGTCTCCCGGCCGGATGACACGCGGACCGGGAATGCCGTGGGCAATTTCCTCGTTGACGCTGATGCAGGTCGCGCCTGGAAACTGGTAGCAGAATTCAGGTGCCGAGCGCGCGCCGGCATCTTCCAGAACCTTGCGGCCGATCTGGTCGAGTTCGAGCGTCGTCATGCCCGGCTCCATCGCCGCCGCCATTACCTGTATGGCGTTGGCACAGATGCGGCCGATATCCTTGAGCTTGGTAAGTTCCTCGTCGTTCTCGATAACCATAGACCCGTTCCGGTTTCACCCGAGAGCGACAGGCTCTTCGTCAAGCGGTGGATTTCGCGTCTTCGGAAGTCCCAGTCAATGCCTTTCTGACGATCGGCGCCACTTTTGTACCGTAAAGTTCGATTCCGCGCATGATCTGGTCGTGCGGCATCTGGCCGATCGCCATCTGCAGCAGGAAGCGGTCGTTGCGGAAAACCTTGTGGGCGGCAATGATCTTCTCGGCAACCAGTTCCGGATCGCCGAGGAAGAGATTTCCGGTCGGGCCGCGCGACATGTCGAAATGTGCCCGGCTCGTCGGTCCCCAGCCGCGCTCGCGGCCGATGCGGTTCATTACTTCGGCCTGCGGACCGTAGAACTGGTCGGCCGCGGCCTCCGTCGTATCGGCAATGAAACCGTGAACGTTGATGCTGGTCTTCAGCTTCGTCGCATCCTGCCCCGCCCGGCGGGCCGCTTCCCGATAGAGATCGAACAGCGGCGCAAAGCGCGGATATTCCCCACCGATGATCGCAAGCGCCACTGGCAAGCCAAGAGCACCGGCGCGCGCCGCCGACTGCGGCGTACCGCCCACCGCAATCCACAGCGGCAGCTGATCCTGCAGCGGCCGCGGATAAACGCCGCGGCCGTGGATCGGCGCGCGCAGCGCGCCCTTCCAGTCGACCACTTCGTTGTCGCGCAGAGCCAGAAGAAGATCGAGTTTTTCCTCGAACAGCTGGTCGTAATCTTCGAGATTGTAGCCAAAGAGCGGGAAGGATTCGATGAAGGAGCCGCGCCCCGCCATGATCTCGGCACGGCCGTTGGAAATCAGGTCGAGCGTCGCAAACTGCTGGAACACCCGCACCGGATCGTCCGAAGAGAGAACCGTGACGGCGCTGGTGAGACGAATAGTCTTGGTCTTCGTCGCGGCGGCAGCAAGTGCGACCACCGGCGCGGAGGCCACATAATCGGGTCGATGATGTTCGCCGAGCCCAAAGACATCGAGCCCGACCTGATCGGCAAGCTCGATCTCCTCGATCAGATGCTTGATCCGCTCGGCCGCTTCCACTCCCTTGCTGCGGGAAGCGTTCGGATTCACGTCTGCAAATGTATAAAGGCCCAGTTCCATGATCGGCACCCTGTTAAACTTAAGCCCGGAGATAAGGATGCGGCGAGTGAAGAGCAAACAGAAATTCTGGAACGATATCTTCGAGAAAATCGATAGTCTGAGCACCCCCGGCAGTGCCGCGCTTCGACAAGAATGCCCATGATCGGCATAGGCTGATAGTCGTCCATCGCGCGCTCAATTGCATTGCGCAATATACCCTACGGTTTTGCGGCTGGTTGCGCCGCATCTTCCTGCATCTTGTCGATCTGCCGGCGGATATGGGCAGCTTCCGCCGCCGAATGGGCAAGCGCAATGGCGCGGTCGAAGGCGAGGCGCGCCGGCGCGATGCGCCCGAGCTGCTTCAGCAGATTGCCGCGCAGACCATGGTAGTAGAAATAGCCGTCGAGCTTCTCATCGAGCTGCTCGATAAGATTGAGCGCCTCCTGCGGGCCATTCAGCTTTGAGACCACGACGGCTCGGTTGAGCGTCACCACGGGCGAGGGCTGGACACGTTCCAGCGCGCGGTAGAGGAGATCGATTTCCACCCAGTCGGTATCCTCAGCCCGCTTGGCACGCGAATGGACGGCAGCAATTGCCGCCTGCAGCTGGTAGGGACCGGGCCTGCGGTGACGCAGCGCCTTGTCGAGCAGCGCCAGCGCCTCGTTGATGAAGGGCTGGTTCCAGAGCGAGCGGTCCTGATCCTCGAGCAGCACGATCTCCCCTTCGGGGCTGAAGCGCGCCTGACGGCGGGAAATCTGTAGGAGCATCAGGGACAGCAGCCCCATCAGCTCCGGCTCGGCGGGGAAGATATGCAGCATCAGCCGCGCCAGCCGGATCGCCTCGTCGCTGAAGGCTGCCGCCTCCTGCTCCGGATCGGCCTGGCTGTAGCCCTCGTTGAAGATCAGATAGATCATCGTGCTGACGATCGTCAGACGCTCGGCCCTCTCCTGTGGGCTCGGCGTTTCAAAGGGCACGCCGGCCTTCGCCACCCGCGCCTTGGCGCGCGTGATGCGTTGTTCCATGGCGGTTTCGGATACGAGGAAGGCACGGGCGATCTGCGAGACCGACAGGCCGGAGACGATGCGCAGAGCCAGCGCGATCTGCTGCGTGGCAGGCAGGTCCGGATGGCAGCAGATGAAGAGCAGCCGCAGGATGTCGTCGCGATAGTGGGAATCGTCCAGCCGATCGGCAATATCGCTTTCGGCATCCTCCCTATCCGAAATCTGATCCTCGTCCGGCAGCGCCTGGATCTTCACGCGCTTGCGCACCGCATCGATGCCGCTGTTGCGGCCGACGAAGATCAGCCAGGCCGTCGGATCGCGTGGCGGCCCCTTTTCCGGCCATGTCCGGATAGCCCGCAGGCACGCCTCCTGAAACGCCTCTTCCGCAGTATCGAGATTGCGGAAATAGCGCAGAAGCGCGCCGAGCGCCTTCGGCCGGGCCGAGGCAAGCGCGAGGTCGATCCAGGCAATGTCTGTCATGATGCGATCTCTCCCGGCCTGAACGTGTAGAACGGCCGTATTTCGTAAGAGGTGGAACCCGGATTGACCGCCGAAAGCTGTTTCGAGAAGGCGATCGCCTCATCCAGCGTTTCGAAATCAACCGTATAGAAGCCGAGAAGCGCCTCTTTCGTTTCCGCAAACGGACCATCGACAACGAAGGCCTCGTCCCTGCCCTTGCGCACGGTCGCTGCGGTCGTCGTCGGCATCAGCCGGCCGGTCGGGCCGAGCTTGCCGGCAGCGGCAAGCGGCTCGATCACGGCATGGAGATTTCCCATGACGGCAGCCTCTTCCTCCTCGGTCCAGGCAAAAACGGTTTCCTCATTGGCGTAGCAAAGGATTGCGTAGAGCATCGGTAACTCCTCTTTCCGAATGACGAAGGAGTAACCGTTTGGCCGACAGGCCGCATCAAAAAATTACGATTGGGAAAATCAGTGAATCTGATCGAAGCGCTGCGGTTAGCCTATGACGGGGCTCCGAAATCCACGCCATCGAGTTGCCTAATTTGGCCCTGAGAGCTGTCGGCGCTTTCCATCACTTTTCCATTCGAGACCCCCGTGAACAAATCTCAGAAACTTCTCGCGGCGCTTACCACCCTTGTATTGTCGACACAGGCTGTCCATGCCGCTTCCAACCCGGAAAACTTTCTCTATATGGGTTCCGGCGACCTCGCAGCCGCAAAGGCGAAACTCGCCCGGCCGGATATCGGCGGCGTGCAGGTTGTCTATAACTGGAAGAGCCTGGAAACGGCGAAGGGCCAGTATGATTTTTCGGCGATCGAGCAGGACCTGGCCATCGCCAGAAGTCTGAACAAGAAGATGTTCATCCAGGTGCAGGACCGCTTCTTCAATCCGAAGGCGCGCAACATCCCCGACTATATGCTGACCGAACCGGAATATGATGGCGGCCTGACCCCGCAATTCGATAATCCCGGAGAAAACAAGCCAGTCGGTTCCGGCTGGGTCGCTCAGCAATGGAACCCGGCGGTTCGCACCCGCTACCAGGCGCTGTTAAAGGCGCTCGCCGAAAAGTTCGACGGCCAGGTCTACGGCATCAACTTGCCGGAAACCTCCATCGACCTCGATCCCAAGCATGAACCAAACGGTTTCTCCTGCGACGCCTATTTCTCCGCCGAGATGGAAAACCTTGCCTTCGCCCGCAAGGCCTTCGAAAAGTCGCTGGTCGTGCAATATGTGAACTTCTGGCCCTGCGAATGGGAGAACGACCACAACTATATGGGCCGCCTCTTCGATTTCGCCGAAAAGAACAATGTCGGCCTCGGCGGCCCCGATATCGTGCCGAACCGCAAGGCGCAGATGAAGAACTCTTATCCCTTCTTCAACAAGTACAAGGGCAAGCTCAGCTATGTCGGCCTCGCAGTGCAGGAGCCGACGCTGACCTACAGGAACCCCGCGACCAAGAAGCCCTTCACCAAGGAAGAGTTCACCGCCTTCGCAAAGGACTATCTCGGCGCCGACGTGATCTTCTGGAGCATGGCAACGCCTTGGCTGAAGAAATGACAAGAACAGTCAGGCGGCCGCCAAGCCGCCTGCCACAGCTCCCCCTGACTTAGCCGCCCCAGGCCGAATTGCGGATCACGCTGCAGAAATTACCTCTGTGGAAATGTGGCTCCTTGTCGGCGATCACATCCGCCTTCACATTGCCGAAGGTCGTTTGCGGCTTGTGCTTGATGCCGTCATAGAAGGTCTGGATGATATCCTCCTTGAAATTCGGCGTGCGCGGATGCGCGTGCACCACCGCCTCACGGTCGACATCGCCGAAGCCGTGATAGTCGATGCCGAGAACATCCATTTCCACGCCTGCCGTCACCAAGGCCACGACCGGGTGCATATGCTGCGGAATGCCGGGCGTCGTATGCAGCGCGATAGCCCTCCAGACGGTGTCGATATCGACCTGCGAGATACCGTAACTTTTCAAGAAATCACGAGCAGCATTGGCGCCGTCGACCTCGAAACGCTCGTGCTCCGAACTATGCTGGTGCGTCAGCCCCATGTCATGGAACATGGCGCCTGCATAAAGCAGTTCCGGGTCAAAATTCAGCCCGCGGCGTTTGCCCAAGAGCGCACCGAAATAATAGACCCGGCTGGAATGATGAAAGAGCAGCGGCGATTCCGTGTCCCTGACAAGTTCGGTAATGTCGCGTGCCAGCTTGCTGTCGGGAATGCTGATGCCGCCGATCGTCAATGTCATCGTCTTTCTCCTTGATGGTGGATGTCAAGGAGCGTAAAAGCGGACGAGAATGTCAGCAATCGACGCTATCCGGCATTTTCTGCCAAAAACATTCCGCTGCGGACATGAGGCCGTCAGATGAAGCCCCGGACCATCGCCATCCTTGCCGTTCCCGGCGTCCAGCTTCTGGATGTTTCCGGCCCCCTCGATGTTTTTGCCGAAGCTAACCTGCAGAGCGACAGGCAAGTTTATCGCCCCGTCGTCATCGCCACCACGCACGGCCATATCCGCAGTTCTTCCGGCATCCGCCTGGTCGCCGATTATACGATCGAGGACGAGACCGGTCCGCTCGATACGCTGCTTGTCGCCGGCTGTCCCAATTCGGCTGAGATCGAGCATGATGCAAAGCTGTTGGCATGGCTCGGCAAGGCTGCACCCGGCGCCCGCCGTTACGGCTCGGTCTGCAGCGGCGCATTCCTGCTCGCGTCCGCCGGCCTGCTAGACGGCCGCCGGGTAACCACGCACTGGGCCGTCGCAGAGAGGTTGAGACAGGCCTATCCCACCGTGACGGTCGAGGAGAACGCGATCCATGTGGCCGACGGGGAGTTGAGAACCGCTGCCGGCGTTACAGCGGGACTGGATCTTGCCCTCTCCCTTGTCGAAGAGGATCTCGGCCGTGACGTGGCGATGCGTGTCGCAGCCCAGCTCGTCATGTTCTTCAAGCGCCCTGGTGGCCAGATGCAGTTCAGCCGCAAGGGCGAAGCCGTCCCCGCCGGACGCTCGGCGCTACAGGAAGTGCAGCGCTGGATAGCAGCCAATCCCGCTGCCGACCATAGCGTCGCCGAACTCGCCCGCCGGATGGAACTCAGCCCCCGGCATTTCGCCCGTCTATTTCGCGATGAAGTCGGCATGACGCCGGCAGCCTGGGTCGAATCTACCCGCATTGCCGCCGCCCGCCGGCTGCTCGAAAGCGGCCATGCGCCGAAACAGGTGGCCAGCGAATGCGGCTTTGCCGATGACGACACCTTGCGCCGCGCCTTCACTCGCCATCTCGGCGTGACACCTGCGGAATACCGCAAGCAATACGCGCACATGAGCCTGGTGAGCTGAGCGATCAGAGTTCGCTCAGCGTCCGCTTTACCGCGTTCTTCCATCCCTTGAGCTTCGCGGCGCGCGTCTTGTCGTCCATGGCGGGTTCGAAGCGCCGGTCCCGCTTCCAGGTGGCCGAGAACGTCTGCCGATCCGGCCAGACGCCGGCCCTGCTACCGGCAAGCCATGCCGCTCCGAGCGCCGTCGTCTCCAGAATGACGGGCCGATCGACCGGTGCTTCCAGCAGGTCGGCGAGCCGCTGCATCGTCCAGTCGGAGGCAACCATGCCACCGTCGACGCGCAGCACCGTATTGTCGGTGCCGTGCTTCCAGTCCTTCTGCATGGCCTCCAGCAGGTCGCGCGTCTGGTAGCAGACAGCTTCCAGCGCCGCGCGGGAAAGCTCTGCCGGTCCGCTGTTGCGCGTCAGGCCGTAGATCGCACCGCGCGCCTTGGCATCCCAATGCGGCGCGCCAAGGCCGGTAAAGGCCGGCACGAGATAGACTTCCTGCGTCGGATCGGATTTTTCCGCCAGATCACTCGTATCGGATGCCCTGTCGATGATGCCAAGGCCATCGCGCAACCACTGAACAGCCGCCCCGGCAATGAAGATCGAGCCCTCCAGTGCATAGGTCGTTTCACCGTTAAGGCGATAGGCAATCGTCGTCAGCAGCCGGTTTTTCGAACGCACCATGTCGCTGCCGGTATTCAGCAGCGCGAAGCAGCCTGTCCCATAGGTCGATTTCAGCATGCCCGGCTCGAAGCAGGCCTGGCCGATCGTCGCCGCCTGCTGGTCGCCGGCAACACCGAGGATCGGGATCGCTGCGCCGAAAAGCTCCGGATCGACGGTGCCGAAATCATCGGCGCAATCCTTCACTTCAGGCAGCATGGCGGCCGGTACGCGCAGGATGTCGAGCAGATCCGCATCCCATTCATTGGTGGCGATATTGAACATCAGCGTCCGCGAGGCATTGGTCGCGTCTGTGACAAAACTCTTGCCGCCCGTCAGCCGCCAGATGAGGAAGGTATCGATCGTGCCGAAGCAGAGATCGCCACGCGCCGCCCTTGCGCGCGCGCCCTTCACATTGGCGAGCATCCAGGAGAGCTTCGTTCCCGAGAAATAGGGATCGAGAATGAGACCCGTCTTTTTCGTGAAGGTGCGCTCCAGATCCTGCCGCTTGAGATTGTCGCAATAGCTTGCCGTGCGCCGGTCCTGCCAGACGATGGCGTTCTGAATCGGCTTGCCGCTTTCGCGCTCCCAGACGACGACGGTCTCGCGCTGGTTGGTGATGCCGAGTGCGGCAATATCCTTGGCCGTCACCTTGGCTTCGCGTAGTGCCATATGGATGGTGGAAACGACCGAATCCCAGATTTCCTCGGGATCGTGCTCCACCCAGCCGGATCGCGGATAGATCTGCGTGAATTCCTTCTGGCCCATGCCGGCGATCTTCATGTCGCCGTCGAAGACGATCGCCCGCGTCGAAGTCGTTCCCTGATCGACCGCCAGAACATATCCACCCATGCGATTCCTCCCGCTGCATGCTGTTGTCGTGGCAAATCAATAGGGCAGGTCCGCCTGGCTTGGAAGGGCGTAAGTGGCGGCGCCCCTCAGCCACTTCCCGATTGCCAGCCCGCCGCCTTTGGGCATAACCTCGCTTCAACGTTGCAATGCAGCATCTCATAGTCAGGAAGGAAGAAGCATGAGCAGATCAGTCGTCGTCACCGGGTCCACCAGCGGCATCGGGCTTGCGATTGCCACTGCCTTTGCCGCCAGGGGCGACAACGTCGTCATCAACGGCTTCGGAAAAGAAGATGAAATCAATGATATAGTCGGGCGCCTTGAATCATCGTCGAAAGCGAAGGCACTCTATCACCCGGCTGACATGACGAAGCCATCAGAGATTGCCGATCTGATCGAAACTGCGGCTAAGACCTTCGGGACGGTCGATGTCCTCGTCAACAATGCCGGCATCCAGCATGTCGAAAAGATCGAAGATTTCCCGATCGAGAAGTGGGACCAGATCATCGCCATCAATCTGTCCAGCTCTTTCCATACGATGCGTGCTGCGATCCCGCTGATGAAAGCGAAAAAACATGGCCGCATCATCAACATCGCTTCGGCACATGCCTTGGTCGCGTCGCCCTTCAAATCTGCCTATGTAGCGGCAAAACATGGTATGTTAGGCTTAACGAAGACGGCAGCGCTCGAGCTTGCCGAATTCGGCGTGACGGTAAACGCCATTTGCCCCGGCTACGTGCTGACCCCGCTGGTCGAAAAGCAGATCCCGGATACCGCCAAGGCGCGCGGCATGACCGAGGAACAGGTCAAGACCGAAGTCATCCTCAAGGCGCAGCCGACGCATGAATTCGTCAAGGCCGAGGAGATCAGCGCGCTCGCCATCTACCTCGCAAGCGAGGAAGCCCGACAGGTAACCGGTACGCATATCTCGATTGACGGGGGCTGGACGGCGGCATAACCATTTTGGAAAAACAACCGGGAACATCATGAACGACAGCATCCGCTTCATCCTCAATGGCGAGGACGTTTCCTTGGAGAACGTCCGGCCGACCGAGACTCTTCTTGATTTTCTCCGGCTGAGGCGGCGACTGACGGGCACGAAGGAAGGCTGCGCCGAGGGTGATTGCGGCGCCTGTACCGTGCTGGTCGGCCGGTTGATCGACGGCAAGCTTTTCTATGAATCCGTCAATGCCTGCATCCGCTTCATCGGCTCCCTTCAGGGCACCCATGTCGTGACGATCGAGCACCTGGCGGCTAGAGACGGCACGCTGCATCCGGTGCAGCAGGCCATGGTCGATTGCCACGGTTCGCAATGCGGCTTCTGCACACCCGGTTTCGTCATGTCCCTCTACGGCCTCTGGCTCTCCAACGAGAAGCCCGACCGTGCCGAGATCGAACAGGCGCTCCAGGGCAATCTCTGTCGCTGCACCGGCTACGAGCCCATCGTCAAGGCAGCCGAACAGGTGAGCCTGCAGCGCCCGAGCACGCTCTTCGATCCCTTGGAAAAGACCCGCGCCGAAATCATCGCCCGCCTCTGGGCCATGCAGGCATCGGAAACGCTGACGGTCACGTCGGAAGAAGGCCGGCTGATCGTGCCGCGCTCCCTGGAGGCACTGGCGAAGATCCTGGCCGCAGAACCCGCAGCAACGATCGTTGCCGGCTCGACCGATGTCGGCCTCTGGGTCACAAAGCAGATGCAGCAACTGAACCCCGTTGTCTTCATCAATCACCTGACGGAGCTTCAGTCGATCACCGCAGGCGAGACCGGCATCACCATCGGCGCCGGCGTCACCTATACCCGCGCCTTGGAGACCATTGCCCGGAAAATTCCGACCGTTGCCCGCCTCATCACCCGCATCGGCGGCGAACAGGTCCGCAATATGGGCACAATCGGCGGCAATATCGCCAACGGTTCGCCGATCGGCGACAGCCCGCCGCCGCTGATCGCACTCGGCGCACAACTGACGTTGCGCTCGACCGCGGGCACGCGCACGCTTCCGCTCGAAGATTACTTCATCGCCTATGGAAGGCAGGACCGCAGGCGCGACGAATTCGTCGAAAGCCTGTTCGTGCCTTATCCGACCGCCGACGCGAAATTTGCCGTCTACAAGATCAGCAAACGCCGCGACGAGGATATCACCGCCGTCCTCGGTGCTTTCCATCTGGTGCTGGATGAGACAGAACACGTTACCGACATCCGTATCGCTTTCGGCGGCATGGCCGCAACGCCGAAGCGCGCCCGCAGCGTCGAGGCAGAACTGATCGGCAAGATCTGGAATGAAGCGACCGTCGAGGCCGCCCGCCCCGCCTTCGATGCCGATTTCCAGCCGCTGACGGACTGGCGCGCAACTGCTGAATACCGCAAGTTGACGGCCAAGAACCTGCTGACGCGGTTTTACCTCGAAACGGTCGGTGCGCCCGCCGAACTGAAGCGGTTCGAGGAGGTGGCATGATGAAGATGATATATGTCGGCACAAGCGGCGGCACCATATCTCCTCGCGAAGGAGCCATCTGATGGACAAGTCCGCCTTCGAGGAACGCAAGCTCATCAACGGCCAGATGCATGTCTCGCTGCGCCATGATTCAGCGCATAAGCATGTCACCGGAAGTGCCGATTATATCGACGATATTCCTGAACCGTCCGATCTGCTGCACGGCGCGCTTGGCCTGTCCGACCGCGCCCATGCCGAGATTGTCTCGATGGATCTATCCGAGGTCCAGACCTATCCCGGCGTCGTCTGGGTCTTCACCGGCAAGGACATTCCCGGCATCAACGACGTCAGCTCCAACGGCAGTCATGACGAACCGCTGCTCGCCGAAACTCTGGTTCAATTCCACGGCCAGCCGATCTTCGCAGTGATCGCGCAAACCCGCGAGATTGCGCGGCGCGCCGCCCGCAAGGCAAAGATCGAATATCGCGACCTGCCGCACTGGAGCGATATCGATGGGGCTATTGAAAATGGCAGCCCGCTCGTCATCACGCCGATGACGCTGAAGCGCGGCGAGCCGGAAACGGAAATGGCCAACGCCCCGCGCCGGCTGACGGGCCGCATGCGCATCGGCGGCCAGGAGCATTTCTATCTCGAAAGCCATATCGCCATGGCGATCCCAGGCGAGGATGATGAGGTTGCTGTCTGGTCGTCCACACAGCACCCGAGCGAAATCCAGCATATCGTCGGACAAGTGCTGCACATCCCCTCGAACGCCGTGACCGTGAACGTGCGCCGCATGGGCGGCGGCTTCGGCGGCAAGGAAACGCAAGGCAACCAGTTCGCGGCCCTTGCGGCAATCGCCGCCAAGAAACTGAAGCGCGCCATCAAGTTCCGTCCGGATCGCGACGAGGATATGAGCGCCACCGGCAAGCGCCACGACTTCCGTGTCGATTACGAACTCGGCTTCGATGAGGAAGGCCGCATCCACGCCGTCGACGCCACCTATTCGGCCCGCTGCGGCTTCTCCTCCGACCTGTCAGGCCCGGTCACCGACCGCGCCCTCTTCCACGCCGATTCCAGCTATTTCTACCCGCATGTGCATCTGACCTCGCAGCCGCTGAAGACGCATACCGTCTCCAACACCGCCTTTCGCGGTTTCGGCGGGCCGCAGGGCATGCTCGGTGCCGAGCGCTTCATCGAGGAGATCGCCTATGTCGTCGGCAAGGATCCGCTCGATATCCGCAAGCTGAATTTCTACGGCCAGACGGGTTCGGGGCGCACGACCACGCCCTATCATCAGGAGGTCGAGGACAATATCATCGCCCGCGTGGTCGAGGAGTTGGAGGACAGCGCCGATTACCGCGCCCGCCGCAACGCCATCGTCGCCTTCAACCGCGACAGCCGCTATATCCGCAAGGGCATCGCCCTGACGCCGGTCAAATTCGGCATCTCCTTCACCATGACCGCCTTCAACCAGGCCGGCGCGCTCGTCCATATCTATCAGGACGGCTCGATCCACCTGAACCATGGCGGCACCGAAATGGGCCAGGGCCTCTACACCAAGGTGGCGCAGGTTCTTGCCGACAGTTTCCAGGTCGATATCGACAGGGTGAAGATCACGGCGACGACGACTGGCAAGGTGCCGAATACCTCGGCCACCGCCGCTTCTTCCGGTTCGGACCTGAACGGCATGGCCGCCTTCGATGCAGCCCGTCAGCTCAAGGAACGACTTGTCGCCTTTGCCGCGGAGAAATGGGGCGTTCCGGCCTCGGAAGTGATCTTCCTGCCTAACCGTGTGCGGGTCGGAGACATCGAAGTCCCCTTCCCCGATTTCATCAAGCAGGCCTATTTCGCCCGGGTGCAGCTCTCAGCCGCCGGCTTCTACAAGACGCCGAAAATCCATTGGGACCGCAAGGCCGGCCGCGGCACGCCTTTCTACTATTTCGCCTATGGCGCCGCCTGCACCGAAGTGTCGATCGACACGCTGACCGGCGAATATCTCATCGACCGCACCGATATCCTGCATGATGTCGGCCGCTCGTTGAACCCGGCGATCGATATCGGCCAGGTCGAAGGCGCCTTCGTTCAGGGCATGGGCTGGCTGACGACGGAAGAACTCTGGTGGGATGACAAGGGCCGCCTGCGCACGCATGCGCCTTCCACCTACAAGATCCCGCTCGCCTCCGACCGGCCGAAGATCTTCAACGTGCGCCTGGCAGAATGGTCCGAAAATACCGAAGCGACGATCGGCCGCTCGAAAGCCGTCGGCGAGCCACCCTTCATGCTGGCGATCTCAGTGCTGGAGGCTCTTTCCATGGCTGTCGCGAGCGTCGCGAATTATCGCGTCTGCCCGCGTCTCGATGCGCCCGCAACGCCTGAACGCGTGCTGATGGCGGTCGAGAGGATGAAGAGGGTGTAACGATGACGCGGCGCGAAATCCTTTCCGGTTTTCTGCCCGGCAGCGACTTCCGCGCCTTCCTGGCCCTCCAGCCTGAAACGATCCTCGTCGAAGTATCCGGCACGCAAGGTTCGACGCCGCGCGAGGCCGGCACCTTCATGCTGGTCTCGGCAAGGAGCGTCTGGGGCACGATCGGCGGCGGCCAGTTCGAATTCATCGCCATCGGCAATGCCCGCGAGATGCTTGCCGGCACCGGCGGCACGGAGATGATGGATATTCCGCTCGGACCGGAAATCGGCCAGTGCTGCGGCGGCCGCACGCAACTGCGCTTCCGGCCTGTGACGGATACGGTCAGGGATGAACTGGAGAAGAAACAGGAAGAAGAAACAGAACGTCTGCCCGAGGTCTATGTCTTCGGTGCCGGCCATGTCGGCCGTGCCTTAGCCGCATCCCTTGCTCCACTGCCGCTCTCGGTCACCGTCATCGAAACCCGTCGGGATGAGCTTGCCAATCTTCCCGCTTCGACGAAAAGCCGGTTGGTGCCGATGCCCGAAGCCTTGGTGAAAGACATGCCCGCTGGCGCGGCGCTCGTCATCCTCACCCACGATCATGCACTGGATTTCCTGATTGCTCGCGAGGCGCTTGCCCGCACCGATTTTGCCTATGTCGGCATGATCGGTTCTGCGACCAAGCGCGCCACCTTTGCAAGCTGGCTTTCCCACGAGGCAGGCGGCGAGCGCTCCTGGCTCGATCGCCTCACTTTGCCGATCGGCGGATCGGCGGTGAAGGACAAACGCCCCGAAGTGATCGCCGCCGTGACAGCAGCCGAAATCCTGACCGCACTTTCCGCCTATCGCAACCGATCGTCCTCGTAACGCGGATCGCGTCCATCCAGGAAACCGAGATCGCGCTTGATGCGATCGGGTGTGACGTCCATGTCCAGCTGCGGCATCCGGCTGCCGATCCCCCGGGCCAGCCGGCGGATGAGGACAGTGATCAATGCCTCTTTTGCGAGGGAACGGCGTTCTTCGATAGCTTGGCAATCCATGACATCACCTTGATGGTTTGATGAGATGATTGCAGTTTGCCGGGAAAAATGCTGCAATTCCAATCGAACAACCGTCTGCATCCATAAAGAGAATTTATCCATGAAACTGTCGAAGCAGTTCCCGCTGAACGCGCTGCGCGTCTTCGAAGCCGTGGCCCGGCTCGGTAGTTTCACCAAGGCAGGCGACGAACTCGGCATGACGCAAACCGCCGTCAGCTATCAGATCAAGCTCCTGGAGGAGAATATCGGCGAGCCGCTCTTCCTGCGCCGTCCGCGTCAGATCGAGCTGACGGAAGCGGGCGAACATCTGGCACCCAAGGTCTCCGAAGCATTCAACATCCTGATCGAAGCCATGGCTTCGATGCGCAAGGCAACCGAGGAAACGCTGACGATTCATTCGACTGCGACCTTCGCCCAGCAATGGCTTTCGCGCTACATCGGCGCGTTCCAGCTGCAGTTTCCCGATATCGCCGTCAGGCTCGTCACCTCGGGCAACATCGTCGACTTTCAGAAAGAGGCGGCCGATGTCGCGATCCGCTGGGGTCGCGGCGATTGGCCGGGCCTCATCAGCCATTGCATCATGAAGCTTGATTTCGCCCCCATGCTGAGCCCGAAGCTCGCGGCCGAAATCGGTGGCGTTCACGAGCCCACAGATCTTCTGAAACTGCCCCTGATCAGCGCCGGCGATCCGTGGTGGGCGCAATGGTTTGCTGCCGCCGGCGTCAAGGATGCCGATCTCTCGCGCTATCCGAAAAGCGAATTCGGCACGCAGATCCTCGATGCCAGCATCGCCATGGCTGGAGGCGGTGTTGCCATGCTCAACCCAGGTCATTTCCAGGAAGACGTTGCCACCGGAAGGCTCTATCAGCCCTTCGAACTGACCGGCAACGACGGGCGCGACTATTGGCTGGCCTATCCCGAAAATAGGCGCAACGTTCCGAAAATCAGAAACTTCCGGAAATGGCTGCTGGAAAAATTCAATGTCGAGCAGGATTGAACTCGTCGCGCGAACGCGACAGATCTTAAATCTCGCTCAATAGCCCATCTCGGGCGCATAGAAACATCGCGGCGTATCCTCGTTCGGGAACAGGCAGAGATGGTAATCGCTGTCGCCCGAATGCATCGCCTTGGTCATCGGCAGCAGAAAGACATGGTAGCGCGTCACAAGTCGGTGATCGCCAGGCTTCAGCGTCAAACGATAACCATCCGGCGTGATGGCAACGGCCTTGGACGGGATCATCTGGCAATCGCCGGTTTCGGCATTTCCATTGCAACAATAGGGGTCGTAACTCCACCCAGTACCGGCGTCGTGGGCTGTCGCGAACGACGCATATGCAATCATCACGCATGTCAGAATGCTGCGCATGGGCATCTTCTCCGTCGATGAATGCGCCGCCGGTCTTTAGCGGTTTTCCACCTCATCCCGGCGGCTGCGTTTAAAAACTGTAACCCAAATTTCACATTTCAAGGAATCGGCTGTTCCACATTGGAGCATCAGCAGTGGATAAAATGCCGCAGAAATCGGCGATTTTTTAAGGCATACGAATGACACGCCCGCTCCACAGCGCAGCGCACAACCAGATTGCCACCTCAAATTGCGCGGATATAAATAATCTGATGGAAGAGCAGCGATATGCTTTCGGCCGTTTCACGCTCGACCCCGGCAGCGGCATGCTGCGACGGGACGGCCAGCCAGTTGCGCTCGGCCAGCGTGCGATTTCACTGCTCAAGGCACTGCTCGACGGCGACGGACGCCCGGTCGGAAAGGACGCGTTGATCGAAGCGGGCTGGCCGGGACTGATGGTCGAGGAAGGCAATCTTTCGGTACAGATCGCGCATCTGCGCAAGGCGCTCGGACAGCGGCCGGACGGGCAGGAATGGATCGTCACGCTGCCGCGCCTCGGCTATCGCCTTTTCAAGAGCCAGGCGCCGCTCGCCGATATCGGGGACGACGTGTTCCCTTCGCTCGCGGTGCTGCCCTTCGAAAATCTCAGTGGTGATCCTGAACAACAATATTTTGCCGATGGCATTGTCGATGACATCATAACGGCGCTCAGCCGCTTCAAATCCTTTGCCGTCATTGCCCGCAATACCAGCTTCGTCTACCGCGGCGCCGGCGACATCCGAAAGATCGCCGGCGAACTCGGCGTCAAATATGTGCTCGAAGGCAGCCTGCGCAAATCCGGCAACAAGCTGCGCATCTATGCCCGGTTGGTGGATGCCGCAGCCAATGTCCAGCTTTGGGCGCAAAGCTTCGACGGCGACCTCGAAGACGTCTTCGAGTTCCAGGACCGCATTACCGAATCCGTCGCCGTCGGGATCGAGCCGCATGTCCAGCGAGCCGAGTTGGAACGTGCGCGCCGGGAACGGCCCGGCAGCATCTCCGTCTACGACATCTGTCTGCAGGTCCTGCCGAAGATCTTGGCCGAAACCTCCGCTCAGAACGCGGAAGCCCATGCGCTGCTAACCGAAGCACTTGAGCGCGAGCCGGACAACGCCCGCATCCTGGGGCTAGCCTCTTATACGCTCGAACACCGCAGGACGAGGGGTTGGCCGCCCTTTGGCCCGGATGACGCAGAAAAATGTGTCGCGCTCGCGCGCCGGGGCATCGAACTGGCGAGAGGCGACGCCACGATCATGGCCACCTGCGGCATGTCGCTCATTCAGGTCGGGCGTGAATATGATTGGGGCCTGGCGATCATGCAGGCCGCAGTCGACCTCAATCCGAACAGCCTTAACGTGGTCTTGAGGGCCGGAATTGCTCACCTTCATTGCGGCAATCTAGATCAGGCGCAGGAATATCTCATGCGCGCCCACCGCCTGAGCCCGCTTGATCCCTACGCCCACATCACCTTCAGTGGCCTCGCCGACATCGAGATGATCCGCGGCAATTACGAGCAATCGCTTCTCTGGGCGTCACGCTCTTTGGCGCTGAACCCGAATTTCGATCCGACGGTCTGGATTCTGATCACCGACAACATGCTTCTCGGACGGAAAGAAGAGGCAAAACGCTTCCTGCAGCATCTCCTGCGCATCGCGCCCGACAGCACGCTGGCAAGCATCGCGAGCGGACAGGCAACCAAAGTTCCCGAGCGCCTGGCCCTTGTCATCAACGGCCTGCGCGAGGCAGGCCTGCCGGAAGCTTAGGAATGTTTCGGCATTCTTTGGATCTTTTAGGCTGCTGCTAAAGGACCCGACGCAAGCAAGCGGGCCAATCTCCTTCCATCGCGCGCAAACAGCGCGCAGTGTGGGAGGTCCCCGATGTTATCGCCCTTGATGATCCTGTCGCTCGACCAAGGCAAGCTCACCCCTGCCCCACGGTCTGTCGGTCTATTCGATACCCGCCTGCTGGAGGACATTGCCGACTGTATCGTTGAGCCAGAAGTGCCAAGCTCAGCCGGTCCGCAGACCGCCGGACTAATGGCCTTCATCCGCAAAAGCTTGCGGTTCTGGCCGCGGACCCTTCCCGCTCAGCACAGCTGAACCGGCTGAAGCCGTAAACTAGTGCTTCTTCTGCTGCTGTTCGGCAGCCGCAACGCGGTTCAGCATCGCCACCATCTTTTTCTTGATCGAGCCGTAGGTGCCGAGTTCGAAATCGCAGCTGAAGCAGGTGATGATGTCGCTGTCGATCGGCTGCGGGCGCGGAAACTTCATGCGCGTGTTGCGGCACTTCGGGCAAGGGACTTCGATCTGCATGTTTCAGCGGCTCCTAATAGCGTCTCTGGCGATGCCTTAGCATATATGCCAAACCCAGCAAGCTCTTCCTGCAATGTCCACTGCGGGAAGAAACCCCACGATCCCCCTTTCTTCTCGTCAGAATTTCTCGCAATCTCACGAGTCGGAGGAAGAACAGGGGAACTGAATGTATGAATATGCCATAGCTTGGGAATGGCTGGCCTTTGCGGCGCGCTGGTTCCATGTCGTCACGGCGATTGCCTGGATTGGATCGTCCTTCTATTTCATTGCGCTCGACCTTGGTCTGGTGAAGCGCCCGCATCTGCCCGCCGGCGTCCATGGCGAGGAATGGCAGGTGCATGGTGGCGGCTTCTACCACATACAGAAATACCTGGTGGCTCCGGCCGAGATGCCGGAACACCTGACCTGGTTCAAATATGAGAGCTATTTCACCTGGCTCTCCGGCTTCCTGATGCTCTGCATCGTCTATTATGGTGGGGCCGATCTCTTCCTCATCGACCGCCATGTGCTCGATATTTCCAAGCCCGTCGCGATCCTGATCTCACTCGCGTCGCTCGGCTTCGGCTGGATCGTATACGACCTGCTCTGCAAGTCGCCGCTCGGCAAGAACACCTGGGGTCTGATGGCGGTGCTCTATGTCGTGCTGGTCTTCATGGCCTGGGGCTATACGCAGGTCTTCACCGGCCGCGCAGCCTTCCTGCATCTCGGCGCCTTCACCGCCACGATCATGTCGGCCAACGTCTTCATGATCATCATTCCCAACCAGAAGATCGTCGTCGCCGACCTGATCGCCGGCCGCACGCCGGATGCCAAATACGGCTACATGGCCAAGCAGCGTTCGCTGCATAACAACTACCTGACGCTGCCCGTCATCTTCTTCATGCTGTCGAACCACTATCCCCTGGCCTTCGGCACCGCCTTCAACTGGGTGATCGCAGCCCTCGTCTTTCTAATGGGTGTCACGATTCGCCACTGGTTCAACACCACGCACGCCCGCAAGGGCCGGCCCACCTGGACCTGGATCGTCACAGTCGTGCTCTTCATCCTCATCATGTGGCTGTCGACCGTGCCCAAGCTGCTGACCGGCGAGGATCAGACCGTATCCGTCGCTCCAGCCTTCCAGCAATTTGCCGGCGATCCGCATTTTCCTGCGGTAAAGCAGTTGATCGGCACGCGCTGTTCCATGTGTCATGCGGCAGAACCGGTCTATGAAGGTATCGCCCGGCCGCCGAAGGGCGTAGTTTTGGAAAATGACGCAGAAATCGCCGCCCATGCGCGCGAAATCTATATACAGGCCGGCCGAAGCCATGCAATGCCGCCGGGCAACGTGACCGATATCACGCCCGACGAGCGCAGGCTGCTCGTCGCCTGGTTCGAAAGCGCAGTCGAAGGCAAACAAGAATGACCACAACACTTCTGCGCGGGCGCCTGCTCTCCTTCCGCCGCGCTCCGCTCAGCCTCGCCGATGGTGAGAGCTATTTTTACGAGACAGATGGTGGTCTGCTGATCGAAAATGGCATCATCGCCGCAATCGGCGCCTATGCTGACGTCAAGGCCAAGGCGCCTGTTGAGGTCGTCGAAATCGATCACCGTCCGCATCTGATCATGCCTGGTCTCATCGACATGCACCTGCATTTCCCGCAGATGCAGGTGATCGCCTCCTATGCCGCAAATCTGCTGGAATGGCTGAACACCTACACATTCCCGGAGGAATGCCGCTTCGTCGAAAGCGCCCATGCCGAGAGGATCGCCACGCATTTCTACGACGAGTTGATCCGCCACGGCACCACGACGGCCGTCGCCTATTGCTCTGTTCACAAGACTTCGGCCGACGCCTATTTCGCGGAAGCCATGCGCCGCAACATGCGCATGGTCGGCGGCAAGGTGATGATGGACCGCAACGCGCCGCAGGGCCTGCTCGATACACCTGAGATGGGCTACGACGAAACCCGGCAGGTGATTGCCGACTGGCACGGCAAGGGCCGCAACCACGTCGCCATCACGCCACGCTTTGCCATTACCTCGACACCGGCGCAGATGGAGGCGACGGCAGCGCTCGCCCGTGAATTTCCCGATCTTCACATCCAGACGCACCTCTCGGAAAACCACGACGAAATCAAATTCACCTGCGCGCTCTATCCTGATGCGACCGACTACACCGATATCTACGCCCGCTATGGCCTGCTTGGACCGAAGAGCCTCTTCGGCCACGCCATCCATCTTTCGGATCGTGAAGCAGATGCCATGAGCGAAAGCAGTGCAGTCGCCGTCCATTGCCCGACCTCGAACCTCTTCCTCGGCTCCGGCCTCTTCCCTCTGAAGGAGCTTGCCCGCCGGCACAAGCCGGTCCGTATCGGCGTTGCCACCGATATCGGCGGCGGTTCGAGCTATTCCATGCTGAAGACCATGGACGAGGCCTACAAGATCCAGCAGCTCCTGGGCGAACGCCTCAATCCGCTCGACAGCTATTATTACATGACGCTCGGCAATGCCGAGGCGCTGTCGCTGGCCGACAGGATCGGCACGCTGGAACCGGGTACGGACGCCGATATCGTCGTTCTCAACGCCGCCGCAACGCCAGCCATGGCCTTGAAAATGGAAGTGGTAAAGACATTGCCGGAGGAGCTTTTCCTGCTGCAGACCATGGGCGACGACCGCTCGGTGACCGAGACCTACGTGGCCGGCGTGGCGGTGAAGGGCCAGCTTTCCAAAACTGCCGGCTAAGGCAAAAACTGCCCTGGAATCAAATAGCAAAGCGCCGAAAAAGCGTGGTACATGAGCGAACTGTTCAGATCTGAAGGTTCGCTTCATGGCCAGACCGCTTACCATTGTCGATCTCAAGAAAATGGCTCAGCGTCGTGTGCCGAAGATGTTCTTCGATTATGCGGATTCCGGTGCCTGGACGGAATCGACCTATGCCGCGAACGAAGCCGATTTTCGCGACATCAAGCTGCGCCAGCGCGTGCTGGTCGACATGACCGACCGCACGCTCGAGACGACGATGATTGGCCAGACGGTGTCGATGCCGGTGGCGCTTGCCCCCACCGGTATGACCGGCATGCAGCACGCCGATGGAGAAATGCTCGCAGCCCGCGCGGCGGAAGAATTCGGCGTGCCCTTCACGCTCTCGACCATGAGCATCTGCTCGATCGAGGATGTCGCTTCGGTCACGACCAAACCCTTCTGGTTCCAGCTCTACGTCATGCGGGACCGGGATTTCGTTCTCAATCTCATAAACCGCGCCAAAGCAGCTGGATGCTCCGCTCTGGTGCTGACTGCCGATCTGCAGATTCTCGGCCAACGCCATAAGGATTTGCGCAACGGCCTGTCCGCTCCGCCGAAATTCACGCCGAAACATATCTGGCAGATGGCGAGGCGCCCCTTCTGGTGCATGGACATGATGAAGACGAAGCGTCGCAGCTTCGGCAATATTCTGGGCCACGCCAAGGGCGTTACCGACCTCTCGTCGATCTCGACATTCACGCACGAGCAGTTCGACCCGCAGCTTTCCTGGAAGGACGTGGCCTGGGTCAAGGAACAGTGGGGAGGCCCGTTGATCATCAAAGGTATCCTTGACGTCGAGGATGCAAAGCAGGCCATCGATACCGGGGCCGACGCAATTATCGTCTCCAACCACGGTGGCCGTCAGCTCGACGGCGCCCCCTCCTCGATCCGCATGCTGCCTGATATCGTCGACGCCGTCGCCGACCGCATCGAGGTGCATCTGGATGGCGGTATCCGCTCCGGCCAGGATGTGCTGAAAGCCGTGGCACTCGGCGCCCGCGGCACCTATATCGGCCGCCCCTTCCTCTACGGCCTCGGCGCCATGGGCAAGGAGGGCGTCACGCTGGCGCTCGAAATCATCCGCAAGGAGATGGACGTCACTATGGCGCTCTGCGGCAAACGCGATATCAAGGATGTGGACTCCTCGATTATTGCCTGATGTCAGTAAGATTGCGGCATCCGGCCAGTCGCGAGCGCGGATGCCCATTCCGGGCGGCCATTGGCTTCTGCCAAGACCGACATGGCCATGTTGTCGTATCGGAGATTGCGGAATTGCGCCGTCCATCCGCTGGCCGATTTTTCCAACACCGCATAACTCGCCATTGCGTGGCCGGTTTCGACCTTGTGCGGATAGGGTTTGTCATCGTCATAGGCGGGACCGCCGACACTGCCGGGATTGACGATAAGACGGCCGCCGGAAAGTGCTGCCATACGGGGAATATGCGTGTGGCCACACAGGATCAACGGGCTTTCGATACCTTCCGCCAGCGCTTCGATCTCCGCCTGCGGCCTGAGCACCACGCTGCCGTCGGCAACGGCCATATCCAGCCAGTAGAGGTTATCGTCATGAGGCGTTGCATGGCAGAGATAGATCTCATCCCGGTAGACCAGGTCGACCGGTAGCGACCGCAGCCAATCGAAATGAGCTGCACCAAGCTGCGCATAGGCGGCGGCATCCGAGATATGCATCTCCTCCGGCGGTCCTTCGATCAGATAGCGGTCGTGATTGCCGCGCACGGTCGGAATGGAGAGCGATAGCAGACGATCCGCCACCTTGCCCGCCTCCAGCGGACCGCTGAAACAATCGCCGAGATTGACGATATCTGTAATCCCTTGGGCAGCGATGTCAGCCAACACGGCGTCCAGTGCCGGATAGTTGCCATGGATATCGGCAATAGCGGCAAAACGCATGTCAGCTCCCGCGATAGGTGGAATAGCCATAGGGCGAGATCAGCAGCGGCACATGATAATGCGCCGAGACATCGGCAATGCCGAAGCGGATCGGCACGAGGTCGAGGAAAGCCGGATGCGGCAGAGGCGTCCCGTTTGCCCTGAGGTAATCTCCGGCGTGAAAAAGCAGTTCGTAGGTACCGGCGCGAAAGCTCTCGCCGATCAGGATCGGCCCGCCATCGACACGGCCATCGGCATTGGTCTCTACGGTCTTGATATGGTGGCGAAGCTCACCCTCGATGTGAAAGAGATCGATCCGCAACCCCTGTGCCGGCTTGCCGAGTGCAGTATCGAGAACATGGGTGGTCAGTCCGGTCATAGGCCTAGCTCTTTGATGATGAAGGGCTCGTCGAAGAAGAATTCTTCCAGATTGTTGCCTGGACCGTCACGGTCGACAACGAGAAAATCGCTCGGCTCTCCAAGCGCCATCAGCGGATGATGCCAGACATTGCGCCGGTAATTCACGCCCTGGTCGCCGCGGGCGAGGAAGACCCGCGGACGGCCGGGACGGCCATCTTCATCTTCCGAAACGACGACGAGGAAAGGGCGGCCCGAGATCGGCGAGAAGCTCTGACTGCCGAAAGGATGCCGCTCCATCATGCCGAGCTCATAGGGAAAACCGCGTGGCTGGCCGCGAAAGAGATTGATGATGACGCGAGCGCCCTCGCCCACGGCTTCGGGTGCAGCAAGCGCGTGGAAGCGCTCGGTATTGCCGCCGTTGATATAACGCATGGTTGCGGGATCGGCTTCGATGACCTCACCGAAAGGTACAAAGGCGGATTTGGTAAGGGGGTGGATTTCCAGATATTGGGACATTGGACCTATTCGCCTTGGGCACGCCAGTTGCGGACAAGATCAAGCCGGTCAAGCAGATCAGGCACATCGTCTTTGGCTGTGGCCCAGACCTTCTCCAAATCAATGTCGAAATAGCCATGCGCGATGCGGTTGCGCATGCCGCGCATCGCGCCCCAAGGAAATTCGGGGTATTCGACGGCGAATTCGGGATGGATCTTCATCAATTGAGCAGCCGTCTCCGACGCCATCAAGAGACTCATCCCGACAGCGCGCTGCAAGACGATATCCTCGAGAAACCGCTGCTTGCTGACATCAGCGATCATTGCGTGGGCCTCGGCCGCGGCTGATCGCATCCGCTCGAGAAGATACGGGATACGACTCTCGCTCATATGGGCTTGGCCTCGGAAAGAACCCGGGTGCGAATCGATTCGGGAAAATCGCCGGGGGTCAGAAGGTGGATCGACGTGCCAAGCATCATCTGCTCCAAAGCATCCTGCAAACCGCCAAGCGTCAGCAATGTGCTGCCGGGCAGCGCGTCCACCAGAATATCCAGATCGCTATCCGGCCGATCCTCGCCACGGGCGACGGAGCCGAAGACACGCGGGTTTGCTGCATTGAAGCGTTTGGTCGCTTCCCGGATCGCCTGCCTGTTCTTTTCCAACACTTCCGACGGTCTCATCGTCGTATCACTCCTGATGCCGCAAATATAAGTGACGCGCTTGAAAGAGGAAAGAACTCACGCCTTCACCTGGCACCAGTGGCAAAGGCTGGCAGACTGGCATCAGCCGTATCGGTCATCAGGTCCCCGGAAGCATGGATGTCAGGCGCAGCAGCGCAATCTTTTCGACCTCAGCTGCAGCAGTCACGAATTCCTCGTCGCTGGTATTGTCGATCCGCTTTTCGAAAGCGGCAAGGATATCGTCCTTGTTCAGCCCCTTCACGGCGATGATGAAGGGAAAGCCGAATTTCTGCGTATAGGCGAAGTTGAGTTCGGTGAAACGCGCGTGCTCCTCAGGGCTCAACCGATCGAGTCCGGCACCTGCCTGCTCCTTTTTGCTGTCTTCAGTCAGCTCACCCGATATCGCCAGCCGCCCGGCAAGATCGGGATGAGCGCGCAGGACGCCAAGGCGCTCCTCCTTGCTCGCCGCGCGAAAAATAGCGACGAGTTCCGTGTGCACACGATCCACGGTCAGCTTGTCGCCGACCAAGCCGTCGTCATAGGCCCGTTCTGCAATGAAGGGCGAATGCTCGAAGACACCGCCGAAGCGGGACACAAACTCACTGCGCGAAATCATCAGATCGTTTCCGGCTTATGGTTCGCATGCCAGTGCTTCGCAATCTCGATCCGGCGCGGGATCCAGACCTTGTCGTGCTTCAGCACATATTCCATGAAGCGCTTGAGCGCCGCCGCACGTCCAGGCCGGCCGACGAGCCGGCAATGCAGGCCGACGGACATCATCTTCGGGCTGCCTTCCTTGCCCTCTTCATAAAGCGTGTCGAACGCATCCTTGAGGTAGGTGAAGAACTGGTCGCCGGAATTGAAGCCCTGCGGTGTCGCAAAGCGCATGTCGTTGGTTTCGAGCGTATAGGGAATGATGAGGAAGGGATTTTCGTCGATGCCCTTCACCCAATAGGGAAGATCGTCGGCATAAGAATCGGAGGAATAAAGGAAACCGCCCTCCTCCTGAACCAGCCGCAGCGTATTGTCCGACGGCTTGCCCTGATACATCCCGTAAGGCCGCTCGCCCGTCAGTTCGGTGTGCAGCCGCACCGCTTCCATAATGTGCTTGCGCTCCAAATCTTCCGGAAAATCCTTGTATTCCAGCCAGCGATAGCCGTGGCTGGCAATCTCCCAGCCGGCTTCCTTCATGGCGGCGACGGCTTCCGGGTTGCGGGCCATGGCAAGCGTCACGCCGTAGACGGTCGCCTGCACCTTGAGGTCGGTGAAAAGACGCCAGAGCCGCCAGAAGCCGGCACGGGAGCCGTATTCATAGATCGACTCCATGTTGAGATTGCGCTGGTTCGGCCAGGGCTGCGCGCCGACGATTTCCGACAACAGGTTTTCCGAAGCCGGATCGCCGTCGAGGATGGAGCTCTCGCCACCCTCTTCGTAATTGATGACGAACTGCACGGCGACGCGCGCCTCGCCGGGCCACTTCGGATCGGGCGTCTTGCGCCCGTAACCGATGAGATTGCGCGCATAGGTCTCGGATACCATCAAATCACCTTTTGAAAAGTCGGGTGAAACGGTAGCATCCGTGAGCGGAATGTCGAGGCGTAAAAGTGCTTAACTGGCCTTTTGCCCGAGGCGGCGCCTCAGGCGATCTTGCGGGCGCTCACCTTGCCCATCGGATGCAGCGAGTGCACCCGGAACGGACCGCCGGCACCTTCCTCGATCATCAACGCGACATTCGAGACCGTCACCGGATCGACAAGCACCGGATCGAAGATCGATCGCAACGCCTGCTCGATGCGCGGCATGTCGACGGCGTTGACTGGACCCGTGACCGGCATATGGAAGCGGAATTCGTCCATCACATAAGGGTTGCCCCAGCGATGCAGGTTCGCGAATTGTGCAGCCGAAAGTCCGTCCGGATCGCTGCGCTCGATATCCGCCTCGGAGAGCGGCGCACGGAAACGGTCGAACTCCTGAACGATCGCCGAAGCCAAGTAGTGAACCTGGTCGCAGGGCCGGATCGGTGACAGGCTGTAGAAGGTCCCGAGGCGCGCAACTTCCAGACGCGGAATCTGGAAGGGCGAAAGCGTCCCACAGAATCGCATGAGGTCGCGCAAGAGTTGCGATTCGGAAACCTCGGATGAGAGGTGGAAAGGGGCCTTCAACACGCCATGGAACCCGTAGCGCCGCGGCACCGCCGTATGAAAGGCGATCTCATGGATACCGAGGCCGCGGATTGCCGGCGGCTCGACCATATCGCCTGAAAATACGTTGCGGCCAAGCCAATTGGCCGCCACATGCGAGAGCGGATCGCTCGCTGATGGCGTGAAGCAAATGGCATAGCGCATGCGATTTCCTCCATCGGATGAAATGAGCGCGGATCACTCCCAGCGCTCGCGATGCGCAAGCAGATAGGTGATTTACATGACAGAATAACGAAGCGGAGCGGCTTCTAATTCACGTTTAACGTGAAGAGACTGCGATGTGGTTTGAAATTGCAAAGCTTTCCGGCAATAAAAAATCCGCGGGTGTATCGCTTGCAATGCATATTGCCGCCTCCGCCAACCGGTGCGCCAGTCCGAAGCTGACCTTGAAACCACCGGTCAGGGCAATGAGGTTGCGATTCGCAGGATGCGCGCCGACCATCGGATCGCGGTCGATCGCCTTTGGGCGCAAGCCGGCCCAGCGCTCGATGACAGGCGCAGCGCGCAGCGCGGGAACCATGTCGCGGGCGGCTTCGATCAGCGCGTCAAGCTGCTCGTCCGTGGAAAAGGGATCGGCGAAGCTGTTTTCGCTGGTGCTGCCGACTGCCACATGCCCACCCTCATGCGCGACGACATAAAGCCCGTCCCGAAAGATGGTCGGCAAAGCAGGATCGATATCGGCAGCAAGCAGCGCCGCCTGCCCTTTCACAGCTTGCCCGAGTGGTTTCTTCAGCCCCGGCGTCAGGTTCTCCAGGAGGGGAAAGGAGCGATAGCCCGCAGCAAGGATGCAGCGCCCGAAGGCGACGGCTCCGCCCTCGATCGAGGCCATTCCGCGTGCCGGATCGACCCCTGTAATTTCCGTATTCTCCAGCACCCTCACATGGCGTGCCTTGCGCAGAAAGGCCGCCAAGGCGGCGGTGAGCAAACGAGGAGCAACGCGAGCGGCAAGCGTGTCATGCACGAAACCACTTTCGCCGGCCGCCGGATCGATCCAGCCGTTACCCGGCGGCCGGTCCAGCACATGCCAGTGGAAACGCCGTTCCCCCGCCTTCCAATGGATCTCCGCATCCGCGGAATGGCCAAGTGCGATCTTGCGCAGATGCGGTTTCGTCAGGGGAATGAGCCGGCCGGAA
The DNA here is from genome assembly GCF_018987265.1 of Rhizobium sp. WYJ-E13. Taxonomy (NCBI): domain Bacteria; kingdom Pseudomonadati; phylum Pseudomonadota; class Alphaproteobacteria; order Hyphomicrobiales; family Rhizobiaceae; genus Rhizobium; species Rhizobium sp. WYJ-E13. Next base: position 2,813,248 of record NZ_CP076853.1, read on the forward strand.
CGCCCGTAGCCGGCCGAAAGCCCCGTCGCCGCCTCGATGGCCGCAATCTCCGCTTCCAGGGAGATAAGCGCATCGAACTGAAACTGCTTCTTTGCAGACCAGCGGTCCGGCATATGCGGCATCAAAGCGCCGAGCAGTCCACCGCTTGCCCCGCTGCCGAGATAGCCGGCATCGACAAGCAGCGTTTCTATGCCGCGACGCTCGGCATGAACGGCCGCCCACAGTCCCATAATGCCGCCACCGACAATGAGGAGGTCGATCGATGATTGACCCGAGGCCGGGACGGGACTATCGGCTTTTTCCATGACAGACATCAATCCCGATCAGATCGGCGCGGGCAAGCCGCAGCCCCTCGAATGGCGCGACGGCGATATGCCCTATTCGACCGCCTTTGGCGACCATTTTTATTGCCAGACCGACGGGCGGCTGGAATGCGGCCACGTCTTCCTCGCCGGAAACGGCCTGCCCGAACGATGGAATGGCCGCTCGACCTTCCTCATCGGCGAACTCGGCTTCGGCACCGGGCTGAATTTTTCAGAGACCTGGCGACAATGGAAGCTCTACCGCCAGCCGGGCCAGCATCTGCATTTCATGTCGTTCGAGCTCTATCCGATGCGCCGGGAGGAAATCGACCGTGCGCTGGCTCACTGGCCTGAAATCGATGCCGAACGACAGGCTCTGGCCGCCGCGTGGCCGGACACGCCCGAGGGTATCGTCTCTCTCGATTTGGGCAGTCAGACCAGGCTCAGTGTTGTCTGCGGCCGCGCAGTCGATGGCGTCGCTGCAGCGGCTCACGGATTCGATGCCTGGTATCTCGACGGCTTCGCGCCATCGCGCAACAGCGATATGTGGTCGGAAGAACTGATGCGCCTCGTCTGCGAAAAGACTGCATCACGCGGAAGCTTCGCGACCTATGCCGCAGCGGGCTTCGTGCGCCGCAATCTCGCGGGCGCCGGCTTCGTTGTCGAGCGGCGCAAAGGCTTTGCCGGCAAGCGGGAAATGCTCTGCGGCGTCAAGCCTTAGAGCAATCCCAGCAAAAGTGCATAGCGATTTTGCGTCCGGAATTGCGTAAAAACAAAGAGATAGAGCATTTCCCGTGATTCGAAGAAGAACGGAAATGCTTTAGTATCCGGAGCGGCCCGGCTGCAATTCACCGCGGCCAAGCCACTGACGGATCTTGTCCTCCAGAAGTTCCGGGCTGATCGGCTTGGACATGTAGTCGTCCATGCCCGCATCGAGGCAGAGTTCCCGGTCGCTTTCCAGCGCGTGCGCCGTCACGCCGATAACAGGCACGCGATACCCCTGGCCCTGTTCCTTCTGGCGGATCAGTTTCGTCGCCTGATGGCCGTTCATGACGGGCATGGAAACGTCCATCATGATGAGGCGCGGCGTATGCCGTTCCCAGGCTTCCACAGCCTCCTCCCCGTTGTTGACGACGAGGAAGGAAAGCCCGGTTCCCTGCAGGATCTGCGTGAAGACGATCTGGTTGACTTCGTTGTCTTCGGCCACGAGGACATCGACGAATTCGGCCGCCCGCTTCTTCGGAGCAGGTGTCGGCGCCAGCAGTGGTACCGCCTCCGCTTCCTTCTGCAGCCGCATGATCTCGGTCTCGGAAGCCTGTTTGACGCGGCTTGCCCGCACCACCTCGACGACCGTATTGCGCATCACATTGGCGCGGGCCGGCTTCATCAGATGCGCATGGCCGTTCAGCGCCGCGAACTCCTTCTCCGTGCCGGAAATATCCATCGAGGTCAGGAAGATGATCGGCAGGTCTACGAAGCGGCTGTCGGCGCGCAGACGGCGCGCGACCTCGGCGCCGTTCATGTCAGGCATATGATAATCGAGCACGACGGCATCGACCTTGATGCCGAGATCGGCAGCAGCCTCCAGAATGGCAAAGCCGGTGGCGCCACCTTCCGCGGCAACGCCATCGAAGCCCCAGAGGCTCAGCTGTTCGGTCAGGATACGGCGATTGACCTCGTTGTCGTCGATGACGAGGATACGCGCACCCTGCACATTGATCGGCAGCGGTTTCTGCTCGATGCGGGCGGCGGCAACCGCGAAAGGCAGTTTGACGGTGAAGACCGAGCCCTTGCCCCATTCGCTTTCGACATTGATATAGCCGCCGAAAAGATCGACGAGGCCGGCCGTGATTGCGAGGCCCAGGCCCGTGCCTTCATGCCGCCGGGTCGATGACGAATCGACCTGTGAGAACTTGTCGAAGACCGTTTCCACCCTCTCGGTCGGAATGCCGATGCCGGTGTCCTCGATGCGCAGGTTGATCATGACCTCGCCGCCTGCAGACGGCTCGAAACTGATATCCACGAAGACGTGCCCGCGCTCGGTGAATTTCACCGCGTTGCCGACGAGATTGGTCACGATCTGGCGGAAGCGCCCCGCATCGCCGATGACAGCCGCTGGCAGATCAGGGGCGGCTCGAACCAACAGTTCGATATTTTTCTCCGCCGCAGGCGAAGACAGCAGCGTCGCGACATCCTCGACAGCCTCCACCAGATCAAAAGCAGATTTGCGCAGTTTCATCTGGCCGGCATCGATCTTCGAGAAATCGAGGATGTCGTTGATGATCGTCAAGAGCGCATTGCCCGACTTGACGATGATGTCGACGAAGGTCTTCTGGCGGGTATCGAGATTGGTCTTGGCGAGCAGTTCCGCCATGCCGAGCACCCCGTTCATCGGCGTGCGGATCTCATGGCTCATATTGGCGAGGAATTCGGACTTGGCGCGGTCGGCGGCCTCGGCACGCGACAGAAGCTGCGTCAGCTCCTCCTCACGCTGCTTGAGTTCGGTCACGTCGGTAAACAGCGCCACCCAGTGCTGCCGCTCGCTGATAGTGGCTTCCATGTTCACCCAGCGCTCGCCGCCGACGTGGAAAACGGTGGAGATCGGCTGGCGCGCAGCGATATTGGCACGCCACTCCTCCAGCGTTTCGACCGCCTTGTCGTGGAAATCGCCGCGATTGGCGCAGAACTGGAAGAGATCGATCCAGCCCCGGCCAACGTCCGTCAGCTCGGCCGGAATGCGCAGCACGTCGGCAAGCCCGTCATTGGAAAGCTTGATCACGCCGTCCTGGACGATCGCAAGTCCCTGCGACATGGCATGTGTCGCATCGCGCATCATCTCGCCGAGACTTTCAAGCGCTGCGCGCGCCTCATGGATTTCCTGCTCGCGCGCACGTACGGCGGAAATATCGGAATAGGTCAGCAGGATACGGTTGCTGGAAATGCGCCTGGAATCGAAGATGACCGATTTTCCGGCAGCCCAGTCGAGCTCGATCGGCTCCGGATTGATTGCCTCGAAAAGCCCCTTGCGAAATGCGTAGATCTCTTCCGGCGTTTGCGTCTCACCGTAGCGGCCGAGCTCGTAATTGCGCTTGATGACATCGATGAACGGCCGCCCATCGAAGCGATCGTCGAGCGGCAGTTCCCAGATGCTGTAGAACTCGTCGTTAACGTAGAGAATGGTGTGATCATTATCGAGGATCAGCACGCCGACCGGCAGCGAACGCAGAATGCTCTCGATTTCCTGATGCAGCAGTTCTTCCTGCTCACGCGCCTCGATCAATTCCTTTTCGCGCGCTTTCAGCGGCGTGATGTCGGAGAAGGAACCGACGACATAACGCTTGCCGTCAGGCGTCACGACCCGGTTGACACGGGAGATCACCTGGAAGATTTCCCCGTCGGTATTCGGCAGGGTGCTCTCGATCTCGGTCAGCACGCCGTTTTCCAGCGCCTGCAGGTTTTCCTGGTAGATCGCCTCGCCTGCCTCCTGCCCGAAGATATCGTGCTCAGTCAGACCAAGCGCCTTGGAACGGGCATAGCCGGTGAAGGTCTCGTAATACTGGTTGGCATAGACCAGCCGGTGATCTTCGTCGCGCACGAAGGCAGCAACCGGAAGATCCTCCATGATGGTGCGCAGTAGGTCGCGCTCGCGCACGCTTTCATGCCATGCCGTCTCGCCGGCCGGCGCAGACTTGCTGCCGTCTGGCGCAGACCTGCTGCCATCTGGCGCATACCTGCTGCCCCCGCGATAGGCGGCGTTGACGATCAGCGGGCGGCCGTCTTCGGCGAAGATGCCGATCGGATGATCGAGATTTTCCAGCGCCTTGCGGATACGGCCGAGGTCGGCGGCGATCGTATCCGCAACGTCGGGAATCGCACGGCGCGTTTCGCGCGCATCGAAGATGCCAAGCACATAGGCTCGGTCCTGCGAGGGCGAAAAGCTCTCGATCAGCACCCGTTCATGGCTGAGTCCCGCGGCATCGAAGGCGATGGCGCTCTCTTCCGTGCCAAAAACCAGCGCACGGCGTTCGCGGTCCTCACGTTCTTCTTCTTCCGGCCGGTCGAAGAGTTCACGGCTGCGCCGGCCGATGAAATCGGAGATCTCGCGGCCGAAGAAGCGGGCATAGGCCTCGTTGACGGCAACATAGCGGAGTTCGCTGTTTTTGACATAGGCCGGGGTATCCAGATCAGCGATCCGGCGGCAGGCCAGCTCCAAGAGTTCCCCGGTAGAAATCAAAAAATCTTCACTCCCGCAATGAATGAAATATCTCTTAGAACAACTCTAACACCAAGGCCTTTAACAAGCTGTTAACCATAAAATTCCGCAGGCAAAAATTCCAAGCCGGCTCATGAAGTTGGTGGATGACGGTGACAACAAAGGCTTGCACGGGGCTGACATAGTCAGAAGGTCATGGGGAAAATGCCGCCAGCCCAATTCAGGAGCGGCAAGTATGGAGAAAATTTAATCCCGGCACGGCTTGCGCGACCATGAACGCGCCGCGATCGGAGCGGATTCTGGCAATGGCTTCAATGACAAGCCTACCACGAAAGGAATTCGACATGTCCGTTCTTCATAAGACAGTGGCGGCGGGCCTGATTGCACTGACATTCGCCGGTGCCTCACTGGCAACGGCCGATACCGCAAACGCCCGGCCGCACGATGCCTTCTGGGGCGGTGTTGCCGGCGGCGTCATCGGCGGCGTTGTAGGTGGAGCGATTGCCTCGCGTCCCGCTTACCCTGGACCCTACGCCTATTATCCACGGCCTTATGCCTATTATCCGGCCTATCCCGCATACCCTGCCTATTACGGTCCGCGCTTCTGCCATCCCGAATGGCGCTATGACCGTTGGGGCGAGCCCTATCGCATCGAGGTCTGCAGGCGCTGAAGGTCTTACCGGCGCCGCTTGACCTCCCGCCGGCGCCGGGCCATGCATCGCGTGACCCGAGGGAGGATATGCGATGCCCGAACCACTCAAGAACCTTCTGCATCCGGCGCTCGTGCACGCCATGGCGGAGATCATCGCCGCCGGCGCCCCTTCCTTCGACAGCGACCGGTTCACGGCACTCGCAACCGGCGGCATAGAATCGCTGGAGCTCATGGAGCGCGCAGCACTGATCCGCGACGCGCTTCTTGCGACCCTGCCCGAGGATTTCCCGCAGGCCGCGACAATCCTTCACGCGAGCCTGCCGGCCGCCGGCAAGGTTGGGCTGACCGGCTGGATGCTGCTGCCCGTCAACCAGTTCGTCGCCTCACGTGGCGTCGGCGATTTCGATATCGCACTCAATCTTCTGAAAGCGCTGACGCCGCATTTCACCGCAGAGTTCGGTATCCGCCAGTTCATCCATCAGGATCAACAGCGCGCGCTGGCAACGATCACCCGCTGGGTCGACGATCCCAACCATCATGTGCGGCGGCTGGCGAGCGAAGGCACCCGCCCCCGCCTGCCTTGGGCGATGCGCCTGCCGCAGCTCGTCAGGGATCCATCTCCCATCCTGCCGATCCTCACGGCCCTGATGGACGATCCCGAAGACTATGTCCGCCGCTCCGTCGCAAACAGCCTGAACGACATCGCCAAGGATCATCCCGATCTCGTCGCAACCTTCATTGCCAAACATATCGAAGAGGCTTCCGCCGAACGCCGTTGGCTTCTCAAACACGCCTCCCGGACGCTGCTGAAGAAGGGCCACGCCCAGGCGCTCGCCAATTTCGGCTTCGGCGCAGCATCGGCTCTGGAATGCGAACTGCGATTGCCCAAGCCATCAGTGCTTTTCGGCGAAGGTCTGGATTTCGAAATCCGCCTGCGCAATGCCGGCAAGGCCTCTCAATCCCTGATGATTGACTATGCCATCCATCACGTGAAGGCTGACGGCTCCCTCTCCCCAAAGGTCTTCAAATGGAAAACCGTGACGCTTGCAGCCGGTGAAGAACATGTCGTCCAGCGTCGCCACGCAATGCGGCCGATCACGACACGGCGCTACTATCCCGGCGAACATCGCATCGTCATTCTCATCAACGGTACCGAGGCGGCCTCGGGAAATTTCCTCCTTTCCATGCCCTCAGAGGTCATTGTCGGCTGATCCCCTTGACTTTCAGTGGGAAATAGACCACATGGCACTCAGCTTTCACCTTCCGGCCGCCGCGTGAGCGTGCCACTGCAACAGATGCTGAAGAAGGATAGAGCGCATTCCGATGATGCCGCGACCCAAGTGCGGCAAGACGCGCTGGAAAGCTTTTTCCAACTTACAAGTTCCCATTTCACGCGGGGTTCTTGACGCCAGATTGACACCGGACCGCATTCGGCGATCCGGCGTTTTCGTTTGGCGCGCCCTAAAAGGTTATGACTTGACCAATTTTGAATCGCTCGGTGTCTCCAAGCCGGTCGTCGCCACCCTGTTCCAGCTCGGCATCGAAACGCCGACCCCTATCCAGGAACAGGCCATCCCGCTTCTCATCCAGGGCCGTGACTTGATCGGCCTTGCCCAGACCGGCACCGGCAAGACGGCCGCCTTCGGCCTTCCGCTCATCGAGCGCCTGCTCAAGGAAGAGAAGCGTCCCGACAACCGCTCGGTCCGCACGCTGATCCTAGCGCCGACCCGCGAACTGGTGAACCAGATCGCCGACAGTCTCAGGAAGTTCATCCGCAAATCGCCGCTGCGCATCAACGTCGTCGTCGGCGGCGTCTCCATCAACAAGCAGCAGCTTCAGCTCGAGCGCGGCTCCGACATCCTCGTCGCCACCCCCGGCCGCCTGCTCGATCTCTGCAGCCGCAACGCCATTACGCTGACGGCCGTGCGCTACCTCGTGCTCGACGAAGCCGACCAGATGCTCGACCTCGGCTTCGTGCATGACCTGCGCAAGATCGCCAAGATGGTGCCGAAGCGCCGCCAGACCATGCTTTTCTCGGCCACCATGCCGAAGGCGATTGCCGATCTCGCCGGCGATTATCTCACCGATCCGGTTACGGTCCAAGTGACGCCTCCGGGCAAGGCTGCCGACAAGGTCGAGCAATATGTGCACTTCGTTCCCGGCAAGAACGACAAGACGGTTCTCTTGAAGAAGTCGCTGACCGAAAACCCTGATGGCCGCGCCATCGTCTTCCTGCGCACCAAGCACGGCGCTGAAAAGCTCGCCAAGCATCTGGAGCAGGTCGGCTATTCGGTCGCCTCCATCCATGGCAACAAGAGCCAGGGCCAGCGCGAACGCGCGCTAAAGGGCTTCCGCGACGGCGCCATCAAGACGCTGATCGCAACCGACGTCGCCGCCCGCGGCATCGATATCCCTGCCGTCAGCCACGTCTTCAACTACGACCTGCCGGAAGTGGCTGAGGCCTACGTCCACCGCATCGGCCGCACGGCCCGTGCTGGCCGCGATGGGATCGCAATTGCCTTCTGCGCACCCGACGAAGCTCGCCTGCTGCGCGACATCGAAAAGCTGATGGGCATCGACATTGCCGTTGCCAGCGGCGAACCGCCGGCTGACATGCGTGCCGCTCCCCGTGCCAACAATCGCGGCCGCGGCCAGAACCAGCAGCGCGGCCAGGGTGGCCGTGGTGAAGGTGGCGAGCGTCGCGAAGGTGGCCGTCGTGAAGGCGGACGCAGCGAAACCCGCAATAACGGCGGCCGTCCCACCGGCCATGGTGACCGCCGTCCGCGTAACGATGGCGACGTTACTGAAGTGCGCGCCGGCGAAGAGCGCCGCGCCCGCCCTCAGCACAAGAACAACCGCAATCAGGATTTCCGCGGACAGCGTCGCAACGAGCAGGCACCTGCTGTCGGCCCGGACAATGATCTGGTTTCGACCTCGGATTTCCGCCCCGCACGCAAGCCGCAGCAGCAGCGTTCGGCTCAGCCGGGTGAGGCTGCCGGCCATCATCGCGGCAACAAGCCACATGCCCATGGCCGCCCGGCACGCAACCACGGCGACCACCAGCCGAATGGCGAACAGCGCCGTGACGGCAATGGCGGCATGCGCCGCAAGGGCGGCCGCAATGGCGGCGGCCAACGCAGCGAACGCGCTTGAGCTTGAGGTATCACGAGGGGCTGGAGCGATCCGGCCCTTTCTTTTTGACCACTCTCTCTGATCGGCACGGACAGAGCTTGATCCGTCAGCCGGGCAGGAAATAATCACCTGCTCATCTTTTGTGCGCCATGCCAGGATCGACATGAATCCGCGTCGCGCCAACTCCTGATAAATGCCCAGTTTTTCACCTGTTTTTGCATTGCAGAAGATTTTATGAATCTTCCATGCGAACTGTGCATGGTTCTTGCATTGCCTTTTGTGTTGTATTCAAATGAACAAAAAAGGGGAGCCACACCTTTGGCATTTGATGAAATGATCACCGGAGACGAAAGTCCCCGAGCGCCATATGAAAAATACTTTGAGTGGTACAACAGCCAAGACCGGGCGCACCTGATTTCAAAGTCCCGCGATGCCGAAAACATCTTCCGGAAAACCGGCATCACTTTTGCGGTTTACGGCCACGCCGACAGTTCCGAAAAGCTCATCCCCTTCGACATCATCCCGCGCATCATCTCCGCCCGCGAATGGCGCAAGCTCGCTCAGGGCATCGAGCAGCGGGTGATCGCGCTCAACGCCTTCCTCGACGACATCTATCACAAGCAGGAAATCATCCGCGCCGGCCGCATCCCGCGCGAGCTGATCGAGAAGAACGTTGCATTCCTGCCCGAGATGATCGGCTTCCGTCCGCCGGGCGGTGTCTACACTCATATCGTCGGCACGGATATCGTGCGCACCGGCGAGGACCAGTTCTACGTGCTGGAGGATAATGCCCGCACGCCCTCGGGCGTCAGCTACATGCTGGAAAACCGGGAAACCATGATGCAGATGTTCCCGGAGCTCTTCCACGAGAACAAGGTGCAGCGCGTCGAGGACTATCCCTATCTCCTGCGCCAGAGCCTGGCATCGCTCGCTCCTCCCGGCTGCAAGGGCAAGCCGCGTGTCGCGGTCCTGACGCCCGGTATCTATAATTCCGCCTATTACGAACATTCCTTCCTCGCCGACATGATGGGTGTCGAACTGGTCGAAGGCTCGGATCTGCGCGTCATCGACGGCAAGGTGAAGATGCGCACGACGCGCGGCTACGAGGCGATCGACGTACTCTACCGCCGCGTCGACGACGATTTCCTCGACCCCCTCACCTTCCGTCCGGAATCCGCCCTCGGCATTCCCGGCATCATGGATGTCTACCGCTCCGGCAACATCACCATCGCCAATGCACCCGGTACCGGCATTTCCGACGACAAGGCGATCTATTCCTACATGCCCGAAATCGTCGAATTCTATACCGGCCGCAAGCCGATCCTAGAAAACGTGCCGACCTGGCGCTGTTCGGAAGCCGGCAGCCTGAAATATGTGCTGGAGCACCTGGAAGAACTCGTCGTCAAGGAAGTGCACGGCTCGGGCGGTTACGGCATGCTTGTCGGCCCGACCGCTTCCAAGAAGGAACGCGCCGATTTCGCCGAGAAGCTGAAGGCAAAGCCCAGCAACTACATTGCCCAGCCAACGCTGTCGCTCTCCACCGTGCCGATCCTCGTGAACAAGGGTATCGCACCCCGCCATGTCGACCTGCGCCCCTATGTGCTGGTTTCCGACAAGGTGCAGATCATTCCGGGCGGGCTTACCCGCGTGGCGCTGAAGCAGGGCTCGCTGGTCGTCAATTCCAGCCAGGGCGGCGGCACCAAAGACACCTGGGTATTGGAGGACTGATGCTCGGAAGAACTGCAAACGGGCTCTACTGGATGTTCCGGTACATCGAGCGCGCTGAGAATATCGCACGCCTCGTGGATGCCGGCCTGCGCATGTCGCTGACACGCAGTGATGCCGGTGATGACAATTGGGACGGCGTTCTGCAGAGCGCCGGCGTGCGCGAACTCTATGATGAGAGCCATTCGAAGCTGACCGGACCCGACGTGATCGACTACATGCTGCGCGACCGCCAGAACGCGTCGAGCGTCATGTCCTGCATCGATTTCGGCCGCAACAATGCCCGCATGGTGCGCACGGCACTGACACGCGAGACCTGGGAAGCGACCAACGAATGCTGGATCGATCTCAAGGAACTGCTGTCGAAAAAACTGAAGGCGGCGGAGCTTCCTGAAGTCATCGACGTCATCAAGCATCGGGCGGGCCTGATCCGCGGCGCGTTTCATGGTTCGATGCTGCGCAACGAACTCTATAATTTCGCCCGCATCGGCACCTTCATCGAGCGTGCCGATAATACCAGCCGTATCCTCGACGTGAAATATTACGTGCTGCTGCCGTCGATCTCGCAGGTCGGCTCTTCGGTCGACAACGTTCAGTGGGAGTCGATCCTGCGCTCGGTCTCCGCCCATCGTTCCTATAGCTGGGCCTATGACGGCGAATACCGCGCCATGAACATCGCCGACTTCCTCATCCTGAACGGCCAGATGCCGCGTTCGCTCGCCTATTGCTACGAGAAGATCGTCAGCAACCTCGGCTACATCGCCAAGGACTATGGCGAGCGGCTCGCCGCGCACGAAACGGCGGATGCTATCCGTGCCACGCTGCAGACCCTGAAGATCAAGGATGTCATGGATCAGGGCCTGCATGAATTCCTCGAGGATTTCGTCGCGCGCAACAACAAGCTCGGCAACGAGATCTCTGATGGCTACCGGTTCTATGCTTAAGCGGGTCAGATCATGAGACTGAAAATCAGCCACCTCACCGAATACCGCTACGACGAGCCGGCGCAGTTTTCCCTGCAGCGCCTGCGCTTGACGCCGCCGACCATGGTCGGCCAGACCGTGATCAACTGGTCGCTGCATGTCGAAGGCGCCAAGCCCGAGGTCGAATATGACGACCAGTTCGGCAATCATGTGAACCTCGTCTCGCTGGAAGGCGAACAGCAGGTGACCCGCATCGTTGCCGAAGGCGAGATCGAAACCGAGGATCGCAGCGGCGTGATCGGTCCCCATACCGGCTTCTGCCCGCTCTGGCTCTTCCTGCGCGAGACGCCGCTGACCAAAAGCGGCAAGCTGGTGAAGGAACTGATCAAAGGCGTGACCGGTGAAACCGAGCTTGCCCGCATGCATGCACTGATGGCGGCGATCCACGAGGCGGTGGAATACCGGCCCGGCACCAGCGGCACCGAAACCACTGCCGAACAGGCGCTGGAGAAGAAGACCGGCGTCTGCCAGGACCACGCCCATATCTTCGTTACCGCCGCTCGCGCACTGGATATGCCGGCGCGCTACGTCTCCGGCTATCTGATGATGGAAGAAAAGGTCGAGCAGGCCGCCACCCATGCCTGGGCAGAGACGCATATTCCAGGTCTCGGCTGGGTCGGCTTCGATCCCGCCAATAAGATCTGCCCGGATGACCGCTATGTCCGCACAGCCTCCGGTCTTTGTTATAAGGATGCAGCTCCGGTATCGGGCATGCGCATCGGCACACCTGGTGAGAAGCTGTCGGTCACGGTGAAGGTCGAGGACGGCAGCCAGATGCAGAGCCAAAGCCAGAGCTGACAAAACAGACTGATTTGCTTTGACCGTCCCGCCTGTTGAAACACGCAAAAATTGCCGTTGCAACCAATTCGCTACTTTGAACTAACCCGATGTTAAACCGGCTGGCGGAAGCTGTGTGCTCGTGGCTCGCAATTTCGTGGGCACCGGCACAGTGCGCGCCGGCCTGTTTAATTCAGCGTTTTCAGTAGGTCGTTTATGTCTCTTCTTATTATCGACGACAGCAAATCCAGCCTGCTTGCTCTCGAAACCGCCGTCCGTCGCTTCGCCAGCTGCCATATCGAGAGCTTCACCAATCCGCTGGAGGCCCTGGAGCGGACGAAGTCAGTTGAATTCGACGTCGTACTGGTCGACTACATGATGCCCGAGATCAACGGCATCGACGTTGTCCGCTGCCTGCGCGGCCAGCGCGGCTACGAGACGGTCCCTGTCGTGATGGTCACCTCCCAGACGGAGCGCTCCGTGCGCCTGGACGCCCTGGAGGCAGGCGCTACCGACTTCTTGGCGAAGCCCTTCGACCCGCTGGAGCTCGAGGCTCGAATTCTCAATCTCCTGACATTGCGCAACGCCCAGCTTGCGCTCGCCGACCGCGCCCGCTCGCTGGATAAGGCTTTTCGTCGCGCCAGCGAAGAGGCCGATATCCGCGAACAGGAGATCATCTGGTGCCTGGCGCAGGCGATGGCCTCGCGCGACGGCAATACCGGTGATCACATCGAGCGCGTTGCGAATATCGCCGAGCTGATCGCCGAAGGCCTCGGCATGGACCGCATCCAGCGCCGCAACATCTATCTCGCCGCACCGCTGCACGATATCGGCAAGATCGGCATTCCCGACGCCATCCTGCAGAAGCCCGGCAAGCTGGAGCCCGATGAGATCGAGAAGATGCGCGAGCATGTGCCGATCGGCGTCGCAATCCTGCGCAACAGCTCAGCTGAGCTTTCACGTGTCGCCACCGCCATCATTGGCGGCCATCACGAAAAATGGGATGGCACCGGCTATCCGCAGGGCCTTGCCGGCGATGAGATCCCGATCGAGGCACGTATCGTCGCCGTCGCCGACGTCTTCGACGCGCTGTGCTCCGAGCGCCCCTACAAGCAGGCTTGGCCGATGGAAAAGGCTTACCGCGAAATCATCGCCTGCAGCGGCACGCATTTCGACCCGGCCTGCGTGGCGGCCTTCCGTCGCAATTGGCCGGCAATCCGCATGCTCTTCGATCAGACCGGGGCGGAAGACGTTCGGCTTCGCTCCAGGGGTTGATACCCGGTTGGGTTAGTATTTTTCTCCCATAATACAACTTAGCATCATCATCTGACTGCCGTATTGTGCTAGTACTACAGTTGCGGTTTACCGGAAGTCATGATTCACTTCCCGCATTTGGCGGGAGGGAAGTTCAATGTCGGTTGCGGGTTGGTCCGGGTCGGTTCTGGCGTGGCATCGTGAGCTCGATGCCTTGAAGGTGCGGTTGGGCTCGGTCTTTGGTCGCCGAGAATTGCGCGCATCGTGCGGTGCCTTTCTGGATGGGTTGTTGTCGGGAGTAGAGCGCAAGACTGGCTGGCTGATGGCGGAACAGGCAGGACTGGAGCGCCCTTATCGGATGCAATCGCTGCTGGGGCGCAGCCATTGGGATGCTGACGCATTGCGCGATACGGTTCGCGCTTATGCAATAGAGTCTCTCGGTGACGCGGACGGCGTTCTTGTGGTCGATGAGACCGGCTTCCTGAAGAAAGGCGCCCATTCAGTCGGTGTCGCACGACAATATTCCGGCACGGCCGGCCGGATCGAGAACTGTCAGATCGGTGTTTTCCTTGCCTATGCAAGCCGCTACGGTCAGACCCTGATCGATCGGCAACTTTATCTACCGAAGGAGTGGGCCGAGGATGAAGCCCGCCGTGCTTCGGCTCACGTCCCCCAGTCCCAAGCCTTCGCGACCAAACCGGCCATTGCAGCCAAGCTCATTGCCGATGCGCTGGATGCCGGCGTGCCTTGTGCCTGGGTATTGGCGGATGCGCTTTATGGTTCGGATTCCAAGCTGCGCCGGATGCTGGAAAGCCGTGGCCAGCCTTATGTTCTGGCAGTGCGCTCCAATCAATGCCTGCGCTTTGTGCGTGAGCAAGGGATCGAGCAGACCGATCCCGAAACGATGGCTGATGAGTTGAAACCGGAGGTTTGGCAGAGCCATGCAGCAGGCGAAGGTGCCAAGGGTCTTCGGCTTTATGATTGGGCCCGTATTCCTCTCAGCTCTCGCCCGGATCCACAATGGGAGCGCTGGCTTCTGATCCGGCGCAGCCGACGCGAACCCGATGCGCGCGCCTATTACTTTGTCTTTGCGCCCGCCGGTACCGAATTGAGCGAATTGGCGGGCGCTGCCGGGCTGCGTTGGACCGTGGAAGAATGCTTCCAGCGTGCGAAGGACGATCTCGGCCTGGATCATTGCGAAGCGCGATCCTGGCATGCTTGGAAGCGGCACATGACGCTCGTCATGGCAGCCGCTGCATTCCTCGCCAAACTCGGCGCCGATCTACGCCGCACCGCTGCTGGCAAACCGAACGAAACGAGTCCAAACCCGCCAATCGCCGCCTGACCAACACCATGGCCTTCGTGCCCAGCGTCGCAGAGATCCGCTATCTGATCAAACGCCTCCTGCTACAGCCCCCGATTAGAGTTCGCCTCATCTTGGCATGGTCACTCTGGCGACGCAGGCATCAAGCATCCGCAATGCTTTCTCACTACAAAGCAAGGCATCAAACGCAACTGTAGTACTAGAATTGCGCTGCAGGCCTGACAACTCTGGAGCGCTCTGTGTTCATTCGGACGCACAAAGGACGGTCTGGCACTTTGGATCGACGCTTTTGTGGGGGGACGTGCTATGTCATCAATCCAGACCGATACCTATTATTTGTTTGGCGTTCTCTTGCGCTTCATCGCCCGCAATCACGACACCGGCGGCACCTTCAGCCTCATCGAGGCAACCACTGCGCCGGGCGCCGGCGCTCCCCCCAACAAACATCCCGCAGACGATGAATCCTTCTATGTGCTCGAAGGGAAATACGAGTTTCTGATCCAGGGCGAAAAACGTGTCGCGACGCCAGGTACCTTCGTCAAGGTGCCCAGGGGTACCGTTCACGCCTTCACGAATATCGATGACAAGCCGTCGCGCATGCTGATCATCAACACACCCGGCTTCGTGCATGATGCATTCTTCTCTCAGGCCGGCGAGCCGATGCCGCCTGGCACGCGTGAACTGCCGCCGCCGAGCAATGAGCCGCCCGACATCCAGCGCGTGATCGATGCCGGCCGGCGCAATGGCGTCGAATTCCTGCTGCCGAAGGGCATGAGCCACTAAAAGCATGTCGCGCAAAACTGTACCGCGGTTTTGCGTCCAAAATTGCGTAAGAAAAAGAAAAGGCGGGCCAAGCCCGCCTCTCCCATATCCGTATTCCTAGAGCCTTAAACTAGTGGCTGTCCTTGCCGACAGCACTTCCGCGACATCCCTTGAGGAAGTCGAGGTCGGCGCCGGTATCGGCCCCTTCGACATGCTGCTGATGCAGGAAGGCATAGCCCGATGTCGGCAGGTCATGGTTCGGCTGCCATTCGGCCAAGCGCTTTGCCAGTTCCTCTTCGGAAATGTCGAGATGCAGGCGGCGGTTCGGCACATCGAGCTCGATCATGTCACCGTTCCTGACGACCGCGAGCGGGCCGCCGACAGCCGCTTCCGGCGAGGTGTGCAGCACGACGGTGCCATAGGCCGTACCGGACATGCGGGCATCGGAGATGCGCACCATGTCGGTAATGCCCTTCTTGAGCACTTTCGGCGGCAGACCCATGTTGCCGACCTCGGCCATGCCCGGATAGCCCTTCGGGCCGCAGTTCTTCATGACCATGACGCAGTTCTCGTCGATGTCGAGGCTGTCGTCGTTGATCTTCGCCTTGTAGTCGTCGATGTCCTCGAACACGACCGCACGGCCCTTATGGACCATCAGATGCGGCGAAGCGGCAGAAGGCTTCAACACTGCGCCCTTCGGCGCAAGATTGCCGCGCACCACGACGATGCCGCCCGAGGACGTCAGCGCCTTTTCAGCCGGCAGGATGACGTCCTCGTTCCAGTTGACAACGTCCTTGACTTCGTCCCAGACGGTTTCCCCGGATACGGTCAGCGCATCCTTGTGCAGCAGGCCGGCTTCGCCGAGGCGCTTCAGCACGACCGGCAGGCCACCGGCATAGAAGAACTCTTCCATCAGGTACTTGCCCGACGGCATCAGGTTGACGATCGTCGGAACATCGCGGCCGCAACGGTCCCAGTCGTCAAGCGTCAGGTCGACGCCGACGCGGCCGGCAATCGCCAGCAGGTGGATGACGGCATTGGTCGATCCGCCGATCGCCGCATTGGTGCGGATGGCGTTTTCGAAGGCCTGCTTCGTCAGGATCTCGGAGGGCTTCAGGTCGTCCTTGACCATCTGCACGATGCGACGGCCGGTGAGCTGCGCCATGACCTTGCGGCGGGAATCGACGCCCGGGATCGCGGCATTGCCTGATAGCGCCATTCCGAGTGCTTCGGCCATGGACGCCATGGTGGAGGCCGTGCCCATCGTGTTGCAGGTGCCGGACGAACGGCTCATCGACGCCTCGGCCTCGAGGAATTCGGCCTGCGTCATCTCGCCGGCCTTCACCATTTCCGAGAACTTCCACAGATGCGTGCCGGAACCGACGCGCTCACCACGGAAATAACCATTCAGCATCGGGCCGCCGGTGACGACGATCGACGGCAGGTCGGTGGAGGCGGCACCCATCAGCAGCGACGGCGTGGTCTTGTCGCAGCCGACGAGCAGCACGCAGCCATCCATCGGCTGGCCGCGGATCGCTTCTTCCACCGCGAGCGCCGCCAGGTTGCGGTACATCATCGCGGTCGGACGGAAGGTGTTTTCGGAGGCCGAGAAGACCGGCACTTCGAGCGGGAAACCACCGGCTTCCCAGACACCCGCCTTCACCTTTTCGGCGAGCTCGCGCAGATGACCGTTGCACGGCGTCATGTCCGACCAGGTGTTGAGGATACCGATGACAGGGCGGCCGTCGAACAGGTCGTGCGGATATCCCTGGTTCTTGAGCCAGCCGCGATGGTAGATCACGTCGCGGCTCGTGCCGCCATACCATTCCTGCGACCTCAGCTTACGCGGCCATTCTGCTTTCTTCTTCATAGTCTCTGTCCTTCAGGATATCCCCTGACCGCCTCGTACGATCAAGGTTATCGCGCTTGGTCTCAAGCCAGCGTATAGGCGGTCTTGACGGTTGTATAGAATTCGGCGGCGTACTTGCCCTGCTCGCGCGGGCCGTAGGACGAGCCCTTGCGGCCGCCGAAGGGAACGTGGAAATCGACGCCGGCGGTCGGCAGGTTCACCATCACCATGCCGGCCTCGGAGTTGCGCTTGAAATGCGTCGCATGCTTGAGGCTGGTCGTGGCGATGCCCGCAGACAGGCCGAATGGCGTGTCGTTGGCAGTCGCCAGCGCCTCGTCGTAATCCTTGACACGGATGACGGAAACGACAGGTCCGAAGATCTCTTCGCGGGAAATGCGCATCTGGTTCGTGGCTTCGGTAAAGAGTGTCGGCTGCAGGTAGAAGCCGGGCGTGTCGCGCGAAATGAGTTCGCCGCCAAAGGCAAGCTTGGCGCCCTCTTCCTTGCCGATCTTGATATAGTCGGTATCGGTCTGCAGCTGGCGGGCATCGACGACCGGGCCGATATGGGTGCCGGGTTTCATGGCATGGTCGACGACGATGGTCTTCAGCTTCTCGGTCAACGCGGCAACGAACTTGTCGTGAATGCCTTCGGTGACGATCAGGCGCGACGAGGCCGTGCAGCGCTGGCCGGTGGAGAAGAAGCCGGAATTGGCGGCCGCCTCGACAGCGACGGTGAGATCAGCGTCATCGAGTACAACCATCGGGTTCTTGCCGCCCATTTCCAGCTGGAACTTGCGGTTATGCTCGATGGAAGAGGTGGCGACGCGCCTGCCGGTACCGGTCGAACCGGTAAACGTGATGCCGGCAATTTCGGGGCTGTCGAGCATCGCCTGGCCGACGACCGAGCCCTTGCCCATGACGAGGTTCAAAACGCCCTTCGGCAGGCCGGCACGGTGCAGGATGTCGGCGATCGCCCAGGAACAGCCAGGCACCAGATCGGCCGGCTTGAAGACGACGGTGTTGCCGTAGCAGAGCGCCGGGGCGATCTTCCAGGCGGGAATGGCGATCGGGAAGTTCCAGGGCGTGATGATGCCGATGACGCCAAGCGGTTCGCGGGTGATCTCGACGCCGATATTCGGGCGCACCGAGGGAACGACTTCGCCGGCAAGGCGCAGCGCTTCGCCAGCGAAGAATTCGAAGATCTGCGATGCGCGGATCGTTTCGCCGATCGCTTCGGGCAGTGTCTTTCCCTCTTCGCGGGCGAGCAGCGCACCAAGCTCATCCTTGCGGGCCATGATCTCGTCGCCGGCCTTTTTCAGGATGACGTGGCGTTCCCAGATGCCGGAGCGCGACCAGGCCGGGAAAGCCGCCTTGGCAGCCGATATCGCCGCCTTGGCATCCTCGGCGCTCGCCTGAGCGTAGAGGCCGACCACTTCGTTCGTGTCGGACGGATTGATGTTCTCGGCGGCATTTGTGCCGGTCCATTCGCCGGCAATGAGATTCTGATGGACGGTCATGGCCTTGGAGCCTCCTCTATGACAAATGACCGACGGCTTTCGTGGCGGCCGGCCCCTTGAGATGACAGTTGAAATCAGAGCTGCTTGACGACGATCTCTTCTTCGGCCGCAACCTTCAGCGGATTGCGCAGCGGCAGGCCGAATTCGGCCACCTCGATTTCAAAGACATCGCCCTCTTCCGCCTTTATGCCATCGGCAAAAGAAAGCGTCGCCGTGCCGAACATATGGACGTGCACATCACCCGGCACGCGGAAGAGGCCATATTTGAAATGGTGATATTCCAGATTGGCGAAAGTGTGCGACATGTTCGCTTCGCCCGACAGGAACGGCTTCTCGAAGATCACCTGGTTGCCGCGCTTGATGCGCGAGGTGCCGCGGATATCCTCGGGCGCCACACCAATCCGGATCTCCGGACCAAAGCTTGCCGGGCGCAGCTTGGAATGGGCGAGGAAGAGATAGTTGATCCGCTCGGTGACGTGGTCTGAAAACTCGTTCGACAGCGCAAAGCCGATACGGAACGGCGTGCCGTCCTTGGCGATGACGTAGATGCCGGCCATTTCAGGCTCTTCGCCGCCATCAAGCGCAAAAGAAGGCGAAACGAGCGGAGCGCCCGGAGCAGCAGCACCATAGCCGTTGCCCTTGTAAAACCACTCGGGCTGAACGCCCTTCTGGCCGGCGGCCGGCTTGCCGCCTTCGAGGCCCATCCTGAACATCTTCATCGAGTCGGTCAGCGTTTCCTCGGCCGCCTCTGATGTCTTCTTGTGCATTGAATCGCGTGTCGCAGCCGATCCCAGATGCGTGAGGCCCGTGCCGGTCAGATGCAGGTGTGCCGCATCCGGATGCGTGATCGGCGGCAGAAAGCGGCCTTCGGCGTAAGCCCTTTCAAGATCGACGGCATCGCCTAATCCGTGAGCCTCGATAACGGAAACGAGGGACTTGCCGCTGTCTGCGGCTTCCAGCGCCAGAGCATAGACGCTCTCAGCGTCCTTGACGGCCTTGGCGGCGGCACCCGGTTCGCGCACGGCGACGATGATCTCTCCGTTTGCGCCCTTGATCTGCGAAATAAGCACGGTCCTAATCCTTTCGTTTGGCGATGGCAAAGCTCCGCCGCTCCGGCTCCATCCGGAGCCGGAATTCAGTTTTCATATGACTGCGATGCGGGGGCTGAGCCTGAGCTCAGCCCTTGTTCTTGTTATAGACGTCGAAGAACACGGCAGCGAGAAGCACCGCACCCTTGACCATCTGCTGGAAGTCGATGCCGAGGCCGACGATCGACATGCCGTTGTTCATGACGCCCATGATGAATGCGCCGATAACTGCACCGGTGATCTTGCCGACGCCGCCCGAAGCCGACGCGCCGCCAATGAAGCAGGCCGCAATGACGTCAAGCTCGAAACCGACACCCGCCTTCGGCGTTGCCGAGTTCAGGCGCAGCGCAACGATCATGCCGGCGAGACCCGCAAGCACAC
Organism: Rhizobium sp. WYJ-E13; assembly: GCF_018987265.1. Classification (NCBI taxonomy): domain Bacteria; kingdom Pseudomonadati; phylum Pseudomonadota; class Alphaproteobacteria; order Hyphomicrobiales; family Rhizobiaceae; genus Rhizobium; species Rhizobium sp. WYJ-E13. Next base: position 2,833,207 of record NZ_CP076853.1, read on the forward strand.
CCATGTTGACAAAGGTGAAGAAGCTCAGGCGTTCGGTGTTGATACCGGAAAGCTTGGTCGCCTTTTCGTTGCCACCCATGGCGTAGATGCGGCGGCCGATCGTCGTGCGGCGGGTGACGAAGCTGTAGGCAGCGATCAGCACCAGCATGACGATGAGAACGTTCGGCAGGCCCTTGTAGGTCGACAGCAACCAGCCGAGCCAGAGGATGGCGAACGAGATGAGGAGGTTCTGGCCGATGAAGAAGCCCATCGGCTCGACATCGATGCCGTGGCTTTCGTTCACCTTGCGGCGGCGCCAGGCAAGGTAGAAGAGGATGACCGGCAGGATGACCGTCAGGACCAGCGAGGTGAGCTGGGTCGGAACGCCGAAGATGTCGACCATGTCGCCCGGCAGGAAGCCGGTGCTGATGACCTGGAATTCCTTCGGGAACGGGCCGATATTCTTGCCGCCGAGAACGGTGAGCGTCAGGCCGCGGAAAACCAGCATGCCGGCAAGCGTCACGATGAAGGAGGGAATGCGGTGATAGGCGATGAAATAGCCCTGTGCCGCGCCGATGAAACCGCCGATGATCAGGCAGAGCAGACCCGCCAGCCAGAAATTCATGCCCCAGGAAACGGTGAAGATGGCCGCCAGCGCGCCGACGAAGGCAACGATGGAGCCGACCGACAGGTCGATATGCCCAGCAACGATCACCAGCAGCATGCCGAGCGCCATGATGATGATGAAGGAGTTCTGCAGCACGAGGTTCGTCAGATTGACCGGCTTGAACAGGATGCCGCCAGTATAGAACTGGAAGAATGCCATGATTGCGACGAGCGCGATCAGCATGCCATATTCGCGGATGTTGCCGCGGATATAGTCGGCAATCGAAACGACGTTGCTTTCCTCTGATGTTGTCGGGTTGACAGGAGTCATTGTTTCTTCTCCCCTGAGCGCATGATAGCGCGCATGATGGTTTCCTGGCTTGCTTCTCCTTTCGGCAGTTCGGCGACGATGCGTCCTTCGTTCATCACGTAGATGCGGTCGCATGTGCCAAGCAGTTCCGGCATTTCTGACGAGATCATCAGAACGCCCTTTCCATCGGCGGCAAGCTGGTTGATGATAGTGTAGATTTCGTATTTTGCGCCAACGTCGATACCACGTGTGGGCTCGTCCAGGATCAAAACATCGGGATCGGAGAACAGCCACTTCGACAGCACGACCTTTTGCTGGTTGCCGCCCGAAAGATTGACCGTTTCCTGGAAGATGCCCGATGACCGGATGCGCAGCTTCGAGCGGTAATCCGTCGCGACTTTCATCTCCTTGATGTCGTCGATGACGGTGTTCTTCGAAATGCCGAGCAGATTGGCGAGCGTGGTGTTGTGCAGGATGTTGTCGTTCAGCACGAGGCCGAGATGTTTGCGGTCTTCCGTCACATAGGCGAGACCGGCGTCGATCGCCTTGCGGACCGTCGACGTATCGACCTTCTTGCCGTCGACGAAAACCTCGCCGCTGACCTTATGGCCGTAAGACTTGCCGAAAACGCTCATCGCGAACTCGGTACGACCGGCACCCATCAGTCCGGCAATGCCTACGACCTCGCCCTTGCGGACATTCACGTTGATGTCGTGCAGGACCTGGCGGTCGCGGTGCTGCTGATGGAAGGCGTTCCAGTTCCTGACTTCGAAGATCGTCTCGCCGACCGGCACGGAGCGCGGCGGGTAACGGTCGGCGAGGTCGCGGCCCACCATGTTCTTGATGATGATGTCTTCGCTGATCTCGTCCTTATGACAGTCGAGCGTCTTGACGGTCATGCCGTCGCGCAGGACGGTGATCTGGTCGGCGACCTTGCGGATCTCGTTCAGCTTGTGGGAAATGATGATCGAGGTGATGCCCTGTCTGCGGAATTCCATCAGCAGGTTGAGGAGCGCGTCTGAATCGCTTTCGTTCAGCGATGCCGTCGGCTCGTCGAGGATGAGCAGCTTGACGCTCTTCGACAGAGCCTTGGCGATCTCGACGAGCTGCTGCTTGCCGACGCCGATGTCGGTCACGAGCGTGTTCGGAGATTCGCGCAGGCCCACCTTGGCCAGAAGCTGCTTGGTGCGATTGTATGTCTCTTCCCAGCTGATGACGCCGTTCTTGGCGTTTTCATTGCCGAGGAAAATGTTTTCGCCGATCGACAGGAGCGGTACGAGCGCCAGTTCCTGATGGATGATGACGATGCCGATTTCTTCCGAATCCTTCAGGACCTTGAAATTGCGCACATCGCCTTCATAGACGATGTCGCCTTCATAACTTCCTGCCGGATAGACGCCGGAGAGCACTTTCATCAGGGTCGACTTGCCGGCCCCGTTTTCGCCCACCAATGCGTGGATCTCACCCTGGCGAACCCTGAGGTTCACATTCTCGAGCGCCTTCACGCCCGGGAACGTCTTGGTGATGTTCCGCATTTCGAGGATTGTATTTTCCATGACTAAAAACCCAACGCCGCGACCGAAACTGGCCCGGCGATCATAGAATCGAAGACCGGAACCCGCAATCACGCGGGTCCCGGCCATTCATAATTACTTCAGCTGGTCTTCGGTGTAGTAACCGCCGTCGACGAGGATCTGCTTGTAGTTGGTCTTGTCGACGGCAACAGGCTTCAGCAGGTAGGACGGAACGACCTTGACGCCGTTGTCGTAGGTCTTCGTGTCGTTGACTTCAGGCTCCTTGCCGGACATGACGGCGTCAACCATCTGAACGGTGACCTTTGCGAGGTCGCGCGTGTCCTTGAAGATCGTCGAGTACTGTTCGCCGGCGATGATCGACTTGACAGACGGAACTTCGGCGTCCTGGCCGGAGACGACCGGCAACGGCTGGTCAGCCGTACCGTAGCCGACGCCCTTCAGCGACGAGATAATGCCGATCGACAGACCGTCATACGGAGACAGGACAGCGTCAACCTTGGCGTCGGTGTAGTTGGCCGAGAGCAGGTTGTCCATGCGGGCCTGGGCCGTTGCCGCGTCCCAACGCAGCGTGCCGACCTTGTCCATGCCGGTCTGGCCGGACTTCACGACGAGCTTGCCGCTGTCGATGTAGGGCTGCAGGACAGACATTGCGCCGTCGTAGAAGAAGAAGGCGTTGTTATCATCCGGCGAGCCGCCGAAGAGTTCGATGTTGAACGGACCCTTGCCGTCCTTGAGGCCGAGCTTGTCGACGATCGTGCCAGCCTGGAGAACGCCAACCTGGAAGTTGTCGAAGGTGGCGTAGTAGTCGACATTGGCAGAGTCGCGGATCAGGCGGTCATAGGCGATGACCTTGATGCCAGCGTCATGAGCCTTCTGGAGAACGTCCGAAAGGGTCGTGCCGTCGATCGAAGCGATGACGAGAACCTTGGCGCCCTTCGTGACCATGTTTTCGATCTGCGAAAGCTGGTTCGGAATGTCGTCGTCTGCATACTGCAGGTCGGTCTGGTAACCGGCGGCCTGGAGCTGCTTGACGATGTTGTTGCCGTCGTCGATCCAGCGAGCCGAGGACTTCGTCGGCATTGCGATGCCAACCAGACCCTTGTCCTGCGCCAATGCCGGCATAACGAACGATGCGACGCCGAAGGCAGCCGCAGCCATCAATGAGATAATGGATTTCATTTCTCTCTCCCTTGTTAAAGATTAGCGGACGAAAAATCGCCCGCCCCGAAACTGTGGCAGGTTCCGTATTGGATAGTTACTTCAGATGGTGAGAAACGAAGTAGGTCTCCTCCACGATCTCACACGTGTTGAGTGCCAACCAGCACACGGCGGCAAACTGGTATGGATTCCTATAACTGTCAAATAGAATAACTGGTAATATGCATAACAATTTTGGTATATCGTTAAAAAGTATTACTTTTGATGGAATGCCGTGGGGAGGCCGCAACCATGACGATTATCTCTGAGCCGTTTTCGTTGGAACATGTCGATATCAACAGCGACAATTTTGGCGATGATGGCCATTTGCGGGCGGGACTTAAGCTGAATCACCTGCGTATGATTGTCGCAATCGAAGATAGCGGGCAGATTTCGGCCGCCGCCGAGGTGCTGAACATCTCCCAGCCCGCAGCATCGCGAATGCTGTCCGATCTGGAATCGATCGTGAAGGCCCCGCTCTATGAGCGGGTAGCCCGCGGCGTGGTGCTCACCACCTTCGGACAGGCCCTCGCCAGACGTGCGCGCAAGATCCTCCTGGAGCTTCGGGAGGCGAGCCGCGAGATCGGCGAGTTGAAGAGCGGCAAGGGCGGCTCGGTCTTCATCGGCGCCGTCACCGCACCCGCCATGAGCCTCGTCGTCCCCGCCATCAACACGGTACGCAAGACCTTTCCGGGCATCGAGGTCAACATCCAGGTCGAGACCAGCAACGTGCTGGCGCGCGAGCTTCTTGCCGCCCGTCACGACTTCATCATCAGCCGCATCCCCGATGACCTCAACCCACGTCTCTTCGAAGTGCGCGAGATCGGCATCGAGAGGGCCTGCCTGATCGTGCGCAGCGACCATCCCCTACTGAAGAAGAGTAAACCGAGCAGCCTCACGGAGATCAGGGATTACGACTGGGTGTTCCAGCCGCCCGGCACGCTGCTGCGCCGCACGATCGAGGACATCTTCCTGTCGCGCGCCGTTCAACTTCCGGAAAACGTCGTCAACACGTCCTCGCTGCTTTTGACCTGCGCAATGATCTGCGCGACGGATGCGATCGCGCCCGTTGCCATCGACGTTGCCCAGTTTCTCGCCTCGCAGAGCTCGAACGCATCTGACGTCCGCATCCTGCCGATCGATTTCGAGATCAACGTCAAGCCCTACAGCATGATCACCGTACGTGAGCGCGCGCTGCCGCCGAGCGCCCGTCTGCTCTACGATCTCATTCTGGAAGAAAGCATCCGGCAGGCCGAGGGCGGCCTCGGATAAAGTCCCACGCGCAAATCCAGCCCGGCGCCAAGTTGGCCCCGTCTAATGCGCCGCTTTAAAGGGAAGGCGCATGCTGTTCGGACAATCGATATTCCAATCCGTTCTCGAACGGTTGAAAAAGGAAGACGGCGGCGAAGCGGAAGAGCCGGCCGCCCGTCGTGTTTCCGGCTTCACCACCGGCCTCGCTTTCGATGTGATGGAAGGTGTGTCGGCGGCCTCCCAGCGTGTCGGCGAAGCCTATTTCGACAATCTCGGTCCGGAGCCCGCGATCAAGGCGCCTCCTCCGCCCGAACCCGTCATGCCTGCGCATCTGGCCCGCATTGCACCGGAAGAGATTGCCGCTGAACTTGCGATCTCGTCTGCCGATACGCAGCAGACACTGAACGAGAAGCGGCGCGCCTTCGCCAAGGTCAATCATCCCGACGGCGTGGCGCAACCTTTCCGCAACAATGCCAACAGACGCATGACAATCGCCAACCTGCTGATCGACGAGGCGATGCGCCGACTGTCGCGCGCCTGAAGCTTTTCCGCCTAGTTTGCAGGCTGTTTACGCGCTTTCCTCTGACGAATCAACCGGCGCTGATCGTATCGCGATTGAATATTTCGCGCTTGAGTAGCAGATAAATCTCCAGCTTTTTGGTGCCGGCAACAGCATATTTCGGCATGCCAGGATACAGTGCCTACTCACTTTTTAGTAGGCCTCAACGCTATTTAGCGAAATTGAATGAAATACAACCTCTTGTAACATAGGCCGGTGCAAATGTTTTCAGAGGACACCCACCAATGTCATCCACAGAAGACCCGAAGCTGCCCCGCAGTACTGCGCGCAGACATTTTCTAGGTGTTGCCTATGCCGTCGGTGCCAGGCTTGCCGGCGCGGCTGCCGTGGCCACCACGATTTCCGCATCCCCGGCGAATGCGTTGGGGCGGCTTTGGGGCCGGGGCGGCTCCGGCGGGCATGGCGGTTCCGGTGGTCACGGGGGCTCCGGTGGGGGCGGCAGCTCCGGTGGGGGCGGTGGTTCCGGCGTCGGCGCAAATTGTTTCCTGCGCGGAACGGCAATCCTCACGGATTGCGGTGAAAAGCCTGTCGAGGATCTGCGCGTCGGCGACCGCGTTGCCCTTCTTGATGGCAATGCCCGTGCGATCAAATGGGTCGGCCGCCAGGCCTTCAGGAAGAGCGGCGCGCGCTGGCCTGAAAGCGTCGTGCCGATCCGTGTATCCCGCCATGCATTGGGCAGCCGCACGCCGCATTCCGATCTCTACCTGTCGCCAGGGCATGCGCTGTTTCTGAACGGTGCTCTGATCCGCGTGAAGGACCTCGTGAACGGCACGACCATTGCACCGGTCGTTCCGGCCGACGACGCCTCGGTCGAATACTATGCCGTGCTGCTCGATACGCATGAAGTCATCCTTGCCGAAGGGGCAGCGGCCGAGAGCTTCCGCGTCGTGAAGAACAACCATGAAGACTTCCCCAATTTTGCGGAATACAGGCGCCTCCATGACGAGGACCCCGCCGACATGACATCCTGTGCGCCGATGTTGAGCGGCGGCTGGCAGCATCTGAAAGCGCTTCTCCTGCTCGGCGTTTCGCCGCTGGTGCCGATGCGCGATCCGTTCGGGGATGCCTGCGAAAAAATCGACGCGCAAGCCAAGGAACTGTCGCTCTGACAGGACGGACATGCGCCGAAGATCGGCTTACGGCACGCCAAAGCGTGCATCGGTTTTGAGATAGATAATGTGAACAACAATCTGAAGCGTGGCGCGCATCCAAAGGATCGCGACACGCTTTTATGATTCGCCCTTCTTCTCGTCTTCTATCGCCGGCTTGTCCCCGTCCCCGTCATCGTCATCGGGCGTGACGGCTGCGGCAGGTTCCGGCGGCTTGGGATCAAAGGCCCAGATCAGCATATAGAAGGAATAGGCGCCGGCACCGCCGGCAAGCATGCCCCAGAAGGGGTCGCCGCCGATGAATTCGAAGATCGCCCATCCGAAACAGACCACCACGATGAGGACACGAACCCAAAGGTGTCGATAGGTCGGGTGGTTGGGGTCGATCAGCTGCATCTTTGTCTCATTGTTGTCATAGCGCCGTCTCACCCTGGTGATGACGTCACTTGTCTTTAGGATGGATTTCACAAATGTGAAAGGCCCGCGGGCTTGACGCGGCAAGCGGAAAATGGAATGAAAATTCCAAACTTATATCAATTCGGTTTATTTGTTCCGACTATAGGGAGGCAGTAATGACAGTAAGATTTGGTCTTCTCGGCGCCGGCCGCATCGGCAAGGTCCATGCGAAAGCCGTCAGCGGCGATGCCAATGCAAAGCTCGTGGCCGTCGCCGACGCCTTCCCGCAGGCTGCCGAAGCGATCGCCTCCGCCTATGGCTGCGACGTGCGTAGCATCGAAGCCATCGAAGCCGCCAAGGATATTGACGCCGTCGTCATCTGCACACCGACCGATACGCATGCCGACCTGATCGAGCGCTTTGCCCGCGCCGGCAAGGCGATCTTCTGCGAAAAGCCCATCGATCTCGACGTTGCGCGCGTAAAAGCCTGCATCAAGGTCGTGGAAGAAACCGGCGCCAAGCTGATGGTCGGCTTCAACCGCCGCTTCGACCCGCATTTCATGGCTGTGCGCAAGGTCATCGACGACGGCAAGATCGGCGATGTCGAGATGGTGACGATCACCTCGCGCGACCCCGGCGCCCCGCCGGTCGATTACATCAAGCGCTCGGGCGGCATCTTCCGCGACATGACGATCCACGATTTCGACATGGCCCGCTTCCTGCTCGGCGAAGAGCCGGTCTCGGTCGTCGCGACCGCCGCCGTGCTCGTCGACAAGGCGATCGGTGAAGCCGGCGATTATGACAGCGTCTCGGTGATCCTGCAGACCGCGTCGGGCAAGCAGGCCATCATCTCCAACTCGCGCCGCGCCACCTATGGCTACGACCAGCGCATCGAGGCGCATGGCTCCAAGGGCGTCGTCTCGGCCGAAAACCAGCGCCCGGTCTCGATCGAAGTCGCAAACGCCGACGGTTACACCCGCCCGCCGCTGCACGATTTCTTCATGACCCGCTACACCGAGGCCTATGCCAACGAGATCGCCAGCTTCATCGCCGCGATAGAAAAGGGCTCGAAAATCTCTCCGTCCGGTGCCGATGGCCTGGCAGCGCTGGCACTCGCCGATGCCGCCGTCCAGTCCGTCAAGGAAGGCAAGCTCGTCAAGATCGGCTGACCGCCCTCTCCCGACGGTCGCCACAATGAGATGGCCGGGTGAGGAACCCGGCCATTTCTCGTTTCTGCGGAGTGAGGTTGCATCAGCCTTCCCGCTTCAATTGATTCCCTGGACACCGGCCACGACGATATCCTCATCGATGACGGCCAGAGCCCGGTTCAGGTGTCCTTCAAAGACGAGAATCTGTTCGTCTGCGACGACCCGGAGCTCCGGCATGCCCTCCATGCGCACCACATGGGACTGGCCGAGCCCCTCCTCGATCCCCTGCCGCAGCAGATCGTAATAGCGCGTGCCGACCCCGGTAATGGCAATCGGCATGCGCTCCGTCAGGCTCAGCATGCGTGACAATCCGTTGCCGAGTGCCAACCCCGCCTGCCGGAAGGCGAAGCCGGCGATACGGTGGCCCTGGCGGGCGCGTGCAGCGATCTTGTCGAGCTCGGCCAGCGGCACGAACTTTGCCGGGATCGTATCGAGCGGCACTTCGAAGGCGGTGCGCAGGATGGCGTAGAAGCCGGCATAGGCCTCGATGCAGCCGCGCGTGCCGCAGCGGCAAAGCCCGCCATTGGCCAGATGCAGCATATGCCCGAAATTGGGCGCAGAGACGTCACGCCCGCCATGGCTCGTCCGCCTGACGATTCCGAGCCCGATGCTGTGCCCGAGCGAAAGGGCAGCGAGCGAGCGAAAATCCGCGCCTTTGACATTCTCCTCGCGGGCACCGAGGGCGGCAGCCACCAGCAGCGTCTCGTTGTCGAGGATGATTTTTGCCGGCCAGTCCGACCTGAGGGCCGATTCGAAATCGATCTGCTCGCTGCCGAAGATCGGCGACCAGACGAGGACCGGATCGGAGGAATTGACGAGCCCCTTGCTGCTGATCGAGATGAGCAGCACTTTCTCCCGCTCGATGCGCGAGCGCGACAGGACGCGCTCGAGCCCTTCCCGCACGCCGGTTACGAAGCGGGCGGCCCCATCAGGATCATGCGACCTCTCCTCGCTGAAGCGATCGATCAGCTTGCCCGAATAATCGACGAGGGAATATTGCACGGCATCCGAGGAGATGATGACGACGATGAGATAGCCGCAGTCGCGCCGCTGGCGCAGAAGCACGCGCGGACGCCCGCGTCCGCTGGCCGCCTGCTGCTCGGATTTCTCGATGATCTGCGCTCTTTCCAGATCGGCGGTGATCGCAGAAACGGTCGCGGAGGACAGCCGCGTGAAATCGGATATTTCAGTGTGAGCAAGCGGCCCGTGGCGGCGAAGAGTGGCGAGCACGAGCACGCTGTTTCTCTGCCGTACGAGCTCCGTGCTCGACTTGGTCAGCATCTATCGCCGCCTCTTCCCCGTTCGTTCCGCCCCTCATTGCCACAGCATCTCCGGCCGCTTTCGTCAAAGGAAATTAAGCCGGTAGTGCGGTGTTGACAGTTGAAAAAATCTCTGACACTAAATTTCTCGACTGTCGAGAAAATAATCCAAACCTTTCTGGGCAGGCTTTCGCGGTGGCCGGAGGAGGCTGAGGCCGGGCCGGCTGCAATTCACTCGGGAGGACGAATATGAAGTCTATTTACAAGCTGATGGCCGGGGCGGCCATCCTCGTTTCCATGCATACGGCGGCCATGGCTGCCGACCTCGTCGTTGGCGTTTCCTGGTCGAACTTCCAGGAAGAGCGTTGGAAGACCGACGAAGCCGCCATCAAGAAGGCACTGGAAGCCAAGGGCGCAAAGTACATTTCCGCTGATGCCCAGTCTTCGGCTGCAAAGCAGCTCACCGACGTCGAGTCGCTGATCTCGCAGGGCGCAAACGCTCTCATCATTCTCGCCCAGGACTCCGACGCCATCGGCCCGGCCGTCGAAAAGGCCGCCAGCGAAGGCATCCCGGTCGTTGGTTACGACCGCCTGATCGAAAACCCGGCTGCCTTCTACATCACCTTCGACAACAAGGAAGTCGGTCGCCTGCAGGCGCAGGAAGTCTTCAAGGCAAAGCCGGAAGGCAACTACGTCTTCATCAAGGGCTCGTCTTCCGACCCGAACGCCGACTTCCTGTTCGCAGGCCAGATGGAAGTCCTCAAGCCTGCCATCGACGCCGGCAAGATCAAGAATGTCGGCGAAGCCTATACCGATGGCTGGCTGCCGCAGAACGCCCAGCGCAACATGGAGCAGTTCCTGACCGCCAACAACAACAAGGTTGACGCTGTCGTTGCTTCGAACGACGGCACCGCCGGTGGCGCCGTCGCCGCTCTCGATGCGCAGGGCATGGCCGGTTCCGTTCCGGTTTCCGGTCAGGACGCCGACAAGGCTGCTCTCAACCGCATCGCTTTGGGCACGCAGACGGTTTCCGTCTGGAAGGACAGCCGTGAACTCGGCAAGCGCGCCGCTGAAATCGCTCTCGATCTCGCCGGCGGCACGACCATGGACAAGGTCGCAGGCGTTCAGACCTTCGAAGGCGGCCCGAAGAAGGTGAAGATGCAGTCCATCTTCCTGACCCCGCTCGCCATCACCAAGGACAACCTGAACGTCGTCATCGACGCTGGCTGGATCTCCAAGGCCGAAGCCTGCCAGGGCGTCAAGGCAGGCACCGTCAAGGCTTGCAACTAACCCTCGCCGGCTGATTTGAAAATACCGGCGCCGCAGCGGCCCTCCGCTGCGGCGCCGGATGCGGATGAAGCCCGCTCAGTGGCGCTTCTCCGTTCTCGCGCGCATCGCGGATGCTTTGATTCCCTGCCAGAATGGTGCCGTTGTGATCGGCTATTTTCGGAAGCGTCCCGGTGGTCACATCAAGAACAGGGCGATCGTCGGCCGGCATTCCATCCGGAAGCGGCCCGCGCCCAAACAAATGGGGGAAACGGCAAACCCATGGCAGACATCACCCAATCGACATCCTCAGGCCCGCGCACGGCAGTTGAAGGCCCCTTCACGCGCTTCCTCAGGGCGACGGAAATAGATACCCGGCTTCTCGGCATGATCGCCGCGCTGCTGGTCATCTGGATCGGCTTCCACTTCTATACCGGCGGCCTGTTCCTCACGCCCCGAAACCTCTGGAACCTCTCGGTCCAGACGACGGAAATCGCGGTGCTGGCGACCGGCATGGTGCTGGTCATCGTCACCCGCAACATCGACCTGTCGATCGGCTCGATCCTTGGCTTCGTCGCCATGATCATGGGCGTGGTCCAAGCGAAGTTCCTGCCGCAATATCTGGGCTTCGACAATTCCTTCACCTGGGTGATCACGCTGATATCAGGCCTCCTCGTCGGCTCGGCCATCGGCCTGCTCCAGGGTGTCATCATCGCCTTCATGGGTGTGCCCTCCTTCATCGTCACGCTGGGCGGCTTCCTCGCCTGGCGCGGCCTTGCCTGGTATGTCACGAGCGGCCAGACCGTCGCGCCGCTGGACACCACCTTCCGCATCATGGGCGGCGGCGCCGAAGGCGCAATCGGTGCCACCTGGAGCTGGATCATCGGCGCGGTCGCCTGCGTGCTGATCGTCGTCTCGATCATCGGCTCGCGCCATCAGCGCCGGCGCTTCAACTTCCCGCGCCGTCCGCTCTGGGCCGAATATGTCCTCGGCGTTCTCGGCTGTGCCCTGGTGCTCGGCGCCATCTGGGTGTCGACGATCTATTACTGGCCGCCGGCAATCGCCAAGCGCTATGCCGAAGCCAACAACATCACCGTGCCGGAAACCGGCCTGATGATCCCCTACGGCATCGCCGTACCCGTGCTGATCGCCGTCCTCGTCGGCATCGTCATGACCTTCATCGCCACCCGCCTGCGCTTCGGCCGCTATGTCTTCGCGATCGGCGGCAACCCGGAAGCGGCCGAACTCGCCGGCATCAAGACCCGCTGGGTCACGGTGCGCATCTTCGCGCTGATGGGCTTCCTCGCAGCCGTCGCCGCCGCGATCTCTACGGCGCGCCTCAACGCCGCCGCCAACTCGCAGGGCACGACCTACGAGCTCTACACGATCGCAGCAGCCGTCATCGGCGGCACGTCTCTGGCAGGCGGCACCGGCACGATTGCCGGCGCCATGCTCGGCGCGCTCGTCATGCAGTCGCTGCAGTCGGGCATGGGTCTCGCCAATGTCGACACACCCATCCAGAACGTCGTCGTCGGCGCGGTGCTCGTCATTGCCGTCTGGCTCGACACTGTCTATCGCTCCCGTGCGAAGTAAGAGGAGTACGAACCATGGCTGAACAACGCACTCCCCTCGTCGAGCTGAAGAATATCTCGATCTCCTTCGGCGGCATTCACGCGGTCGACAATGCCTCGGTCGATCTCTATCCCGGCGAGGTCGTGGCCCTTCTCGGCCATAACGGCGCCGGCAAGTCGACGCTGATCAAGATCCTCTCCGGCGCCTACAAGCGTGATTCGGGCGAGATCCTGATCAATGGCGAACCGGCCGATATCCGCAATCCGCGCGATGCCAAGAAGTTCGGCATCGAGACGATCTACCAGACGCTCGCCGTCGCCGACAATGTCGACGCCGCCGCCAACCTCTATCTCGGCCGCGAGCTGAAGACCCGCTGGGGCACGCTCGACGACGTCGCGATGGAACATTCCGCCCGCGAGGTGATGGGCCGCCTCAACCCCAACTTCAAGCGCTTCAAGGAGCCGGTCAAGGCGCTATCCGGCGGCCAGCGCCAGTCCGTGGCGATCGCCCGTGCCATCCTGTTCAACGCCCGCATCCTCATCATGGACGAGCCGACGGCAGCCCTTGGTCCCCAGGAAACGGCGCAGGTCGGAGAACTCATCAAGCAGCTGAAAAAGGAAGGCATCGGCATCTTCTTGATCAGCCACGACATCCACGACGTCTTCGACCTCGCGGACCGCGTCTCGGTCATGAAAAACGGCCAGGTCGTCGGCCACGCCCGCACCGAGGATGTCACCAAGGACGAAGTCCTCGGCATGATCATCCTCGGCAAGGTGCCGCCCAAGGCCATCCCCGGCCCCGGCGCCATGCAGATGTGATCGATCGATAGCTCGACAAACAAACTCCGCCGCCCGAAGGGGCCGGCGGAGTTTTCATTTCGGCAACAGCGCCCGGCCAATCTCACCTTAAAAGCCAAGCCACAGAAATTCCGTAAACTTCGCGATTGAAGCAGAGCCAAAGCTAGGCTAAGAACCACGACATCGGACGACGAGTCACATCGTCAGGCATGCACCCGTAGCTCAGCTGGATAGAGTGTTGGATTCCGATTCCAAAGGTCACAGGTTCGAATCCTGTCGGGTGCGCCATTTTTAGATGTCCGACCCGGACACATAGGTTACGGTTTCCTGAGACATAGGTAACACCTTTGCGCCGGGTCCGTCACTGTCAGTGCCCAGCTTGTTGACGCCGAGATTGCCGCGTGAGTGTGCAGGCTGCCTGCCACCACGCTTTGAATCGTACCATGCTGCCCTGATTGCGAATTCGGCTTTGCCATCCAGCGGTACATCGGGTTGCGTCGCGCTCATTTTGCCTCATCGAACCCTGCAGACGCCTCGCTCGATCGCTCTCCGGACCGCCGAACTCCTTGCGCAAGCGGCAGTGAGCGGACTGCGTAACACCGCAACGATCGGCGGTCTGCGGATCCAATAGGGCCTTGGTCGCTGAGATGTCCTGAGCCGGAGGGCTCCACCTCCCATGTTTACATGCGACAAATTTAGGGATATTTTATATCCATAATATCTGCTGATTTTATCCACGCCGGAACGCATCAATGATTTTAAAGAGCCAAGTCGAGTGGGTGCTTCATTGCTGCGCCATTCTCGCTGGCCTGCCCGATGGGCGCTATCTGTCGACCAAGGCGCTGGCAGAATTGCACGGGCTTCCGAAGGAATACCTATCCAAGGCACTGCAGAGCCTGTCTCAGGCAGGGCTCGTTCATTCGACCCTCGGCCCATCCGGTGGCTATCGCCTCGCAAGACCGCCGGCGGAATTGACCTTTCTCGATATCGCGGAGGCGGTGGAAGGCAAAGCGCGGACCTTTGTCTGCGCCAACATCCGCGCCAACAACCCCTGCCGCCCGAAGGGCTATTGCGACAGCAGCCCCTGCGCCGTGGCTCGCATCATGTGGGAAGCCGACGAAGCCTGGCGCCAGAAACTGCGCGGCGTCACGCTGGCGGATCTTGGAGAAATACTGTCGCAAGAAACGCCTCCAGCCATCTGGAAGGATACCTTCGAGTGGGTTCTAAAGCGCGCTGGATGAGCGCGCTCCAGTACTCGGAGCGAAAGACCCGCCGCGGGTTGTTGCCGGCACATGCACGAGGCTTTCGGCAGGCACAGCCAGCGAAAGACCGCTTGCCCCGCATTGATCATGGATGAGATCGATGATCTCGTTCCTGGCTGACATTCCTATGGCGAGACTGGGGACGCGGAACTGCAACTCCAGTTCGATCGCAATCGCGTCGATGGTCTTCAGGGCGACGGCCGGTGGCGGATCCTTGACAATACGGCTACTAGCCTGAAGCACGGACCGCATGGCTTCCTCGACAAAGCTTGGCCTTTGCCCAGCGGCAAAGCGCACGGTTAACACGATCTGATGCGTCTCGTCGGGGCGGCTGAGGCTGGTCAGGCCTTGCCTCGCCAGCATACTGTTTGGCAGCACGACAATGTTGTTGGCGCCGGTCAGCAGGTTGGTGGAGCGCCAGTTAGTCTCGGTGACACGACCCGCGGTGCCGTCGTTCAATTGGACCCAATCGCCAATGGCATAGGCCTTGCCGAGCGTCAGTGCGATGCCGGAAAAGACGTCGCCGAGCGTGTTCTGTAAAGCCAGACCCAGGATGACGGCAACGATGCCGGAGGTCGTCACCAATGTAGCGATCGGCATACCGAAAACGAAGCCCGTGACCGACAGCGCCATGCCGACATAGACGACGGCTACAGCCATATCCATGATGAGGTGGGCTTCCCGCGGCTTACGATTGAGTCGGACATAGAGATGGAGGAAGCCGATGATCGTCCAAGCGAGATGGGTCCACCAGAGAATTCTGGCCGATTTGGAGAGCAGCGCGACAAAACCCTCCGTGTAGACGTCGTCGGGCTGATGCGGAGCGATGCCCCCCATGTAGAGCACGAGGCTCATGCCGGTGAAGAACAGGATCTGGGCGATCAGGCGTCCTGTCGGACGGTTCCTGCCCTGTGAGTGCCATACGACGATACCGGCAATCCCCAGGATGTTGATCAGAAGGAACGGCAAGAAGTGGTCATCGCCAAACATGGTTAGGAATCACCGATAACGGTTGATCGCATCGAAGAACGGCCGTGCACCGGATCGGGCGCCCGGCCTGTTCATCTATTTTTTGATCGGAAACGTCAGTTCCTGCTGGGCAGTATCGACCACGAAGACCGCGAGCAGCTTCGCGGGCTCGGTCTTACTTGCATTCTCACTGACGCCGTGGCGATCGCCCGGCAGTTCCGAAAAGCTCTCGCCGGCCTTGTAGACCTTCACAGGGCCATCGTTGACCTGACTGCGTATCGCTCCTTCGAGGACTGTCGCGTAGATGAAGGCGGACGATGGGTGTGTGTGGCCCTCGGAGAAGCCGCCCGGACCATATTCGACCAAAACACCTTTCATGCTTTTGCCGGGAACGTTCGGCAACTCGTGCTCGTAGACAAGAGTGACCTTGGCATCTTTTTCGCCGGCATCATTGGCAGCGGCCGTCGCGGACAAGAGAGCAGTCATGGCAAGGGCGAGAATTGGCTTGATCATCTCGAAATTCCTTTTCTTGAGAGTGGGACGGCGCGGAGCATGTGGCGGCGCACCGATATCCGATCATCTGCGGGCAGAGGTTGCGAACCATTGCTCGAAGGTGATGTGGCCGAGGCGCGGATTGTTGTCGGAAACGAGTGAGCCATCCTCCAGCCGGGCGCCGAAATATCGCGCCTCCGTATCCGCCTCGACTTCGCGCCCATCACCCATAGCCTTCAGATAACGGGCAACGAGTTCGTTGAGCCTGACACGTTCCGGACCGGAGATCTCGATGACGCCGTTGATCGGCGCCGCAGTCGCAGCGGCGGCCACGTTGTCGGCGACATCGTCAGAGGCGATCGGCTGCACATAGGCCGGCGATAGACGCACGGTGTTTCCGATCGTGCCGGACTGGGCGATACCGCCGAGGAATTCCATGAACTGCGTCGAGTGGACGATTGTATAGGGAATACCGGCCCCCCGAATGATCTTTTCCTGGGCGACCTTGGCACGCATGTAGCCGCTCTCGGGCAGCCGATCGACGCCGATGATGGAAAGGGCGATATGATGTTTCACGTTGGCGGCCTTTTCCGCCGCCATCAGATTACGACCCGATATCTCGAAAAAATCGAGCACGGCTTTGTCCTCGAAGGAGGGTGAGTTTGCGAGGTCGATGACGACGGAGGCACCAGCAAGCGTCTCGGCGAGACCCTCGCCGGTGATCGTGTTGACGCCGGTGTTCGGGGCGGCGGCAATGACTTCATGGCCTTGCCTGCGAAGGCGCTCGGCCGTCTTTGAACCGATAAGGCCGGTTCCACCGATGATGACAATTTTCATGAATTTCTCCATTTGCGGCTGCTTCGCGCACCGCGTTGTTCATTCGTTGCTGAATGGTTGGTCGAGTGTCTGGCCGGCCCTACTGGCGCCGGGGATCCAATCGGCTGAGCCTGCGCGTGGCCCCGAAGGCTGTGACCGGCTCGCCTCTGGCAATCAGGCGGTTAGTAGTCCCAGAAGACCGGCACCCAACGGAAGTGGTCGCCGTCGGCTGCCACGTGGCCAACCGAGGGGAACGGCATATGAGTGGCCACCAGAAGTTCGCCGGTCTCCGCCAGCTCCCGCAAAAGACGAACGCGGACGAGGGCAGCCTCTTCCGGGTCGTGCTCGAAGCCGTTGAACCAGTCGGGGTGATCGAAGCCGACCGCGAACACCGCATCGCCGGCGAACATCAACCGGTCTTTGCCTGATGCCACGCGGACCACGCTGTGCCCGGGGGTGTGACCGCCGGTTCGGGAGACGACCACCCCCGGCGCCACCTCGTACTGTTCATCGAACAATTGCAGCTGACTCTCGTATACTTTTCTGAACTGCTTGGCGGCCGCTCGAAGCGCGTCCGGGAAGCCGGGCGGCATGGACACGTGAGAGAAATCGGGCGCCTCCCAGAATTTGACCTCGGCCGCCGCCACATGGATCCGCAGGTCTGGACGCAACCGCTCCTTCACTCCGTCGACGAGCAGCCCGCCAACGTGGTCCATATGCATGTGGGTGAGGACCACGTCAGTTACGGATCCAAGATCGATGCCGGCCGCCTCCAGTCGCTTGATCAATTGCCCGGCCCGCGGCAAGTTCAACTCCGGGTCCAATCCCAGGCCGGCGTCGATGAGAATGGTCTGCTCGCCGCTGCGCACCACGACCACGTTCAACGCCCAGTCGAAAGCGTCCGGCGGCAGGAACATGCCGTTCAGCCACGCCGCGCGCTCAGTCGGGTCGGCATTGTGCCCCAACATCTTGGTTGGGAGCGGTAGCACGCCATCGCTGATCACCAGCACATCGATCTCGCCCACCCGCACCGCATAGCGCGAGGGAACCAACTCTTCGGAGCGTGACCCGCCGGGGGCCAGGGTGTTGTTTAGGTTCATATCTGTCTCCTGTTTCAAAAGATGCATTCATTCGCGTCCGCCTTTGCGGCGTGCGTCGTCCGATGGTCCATCAGGGGGAAGAGCTAGTTAAGACCGGCCTTGTCGAGGCCGTAGAGCTTGTCGGCCGAGCCAGGCACGGTCTTGAAGGCGATGCTGGCGCGGTTCCAGGCGTTGATGACCATGATCGAAAAGGTCAGGTCTGAAATTTCCTTCTCGGAAAACTGGCCGCGCACACGCTCGTAGAGCTCATCCGGAATGCCGCCTTCCGGCAGCTTCGTCACAGCTTCGGTCCAGGCGAGGGCCGCGCGTTCACGTGGGATGAAAAGGTTCGATTCACGCCAGATGGCAACGTGATAGAGCCTGAGTTCGGTCTCGCCATGGATCTTGGCTTCCTTGACATGCATGTCCAGGCAGAAGGCGCAGCCGTTCATCTGCGATGCGCGGATTTGCACGAGATCTTCGATCTTCTGCTCAATGGCGCTGTCCTTCAGGGCCATGCTGAGGTCCGAAAGCTTCTTCAGGAGCTCCGGCGATTTCTGGGCGTAGTTCAGACGCAGGGTCATGGTCTCTCTCCAATTAAGGATATTTGACATCCTTAAGGATAAATAATATCTGTAATGCATCGGGCGTAAAGACCTTTCGACCCAAGTGTTATGTCGAGAACGAAGGGGACGGTTATGGACATCGTTTGCGCGTTACGAACATTCCTGCGGGTTGCCGAGGCGGGCTCGTTTTCAGCGGCCGCAATCGATCTCAAGCTGACGCAGCCCGCGGTTTCCCGGCAGGTTTCGGCGCTGGAGGCCCAGCTCGACACACGTCTTCTGCATCGCTCGACCACGGCATTGGCACTCACGTCCGAAGGCGAACGGATGATCCCGATGGCGCTCAGGGTTATCGAAGCGGTTGAAGCACTCGGCGAGTCTGCCGGTCCGGAGGGAACCGCATCTGGCAGGGTACGCCTCTCCCTGCCGGCACCGTTGGGGCTTTACATGAGCGACCGGTTCGCAACTCTTCTCGACCGCCACCCGGAACTTTTCGTTGAACTGTTGTTTCGCGAAGAGCCATCCGATCTGATTGGAGAAGGCATCGACCTCGAAGTGCGCCTCGGCGCTGTTGCCGATTCCAGCCTGATATGCCGCAGGATCGGCTGGACGACGGCCTTTCTCGTCGCATCTCCAAGCTATCTGGAAAAACGAAGTATGCCGAGAATCCTCGAGGATCTGAGCCGCCATGACTGTATCTGCTATAGCCGCGGCGGCAGCGGTCGTTCCTGGCAGTTTTCCAACGGGGCCGATGAAGTCGCGGTGCGGATCGCGCCGCGTCTCGTCTTGGATAATGCCGTTGCCGTGCACCGCGCCGTGCTTGCCGGAGCCGGCATCGCGATCCTCACCCACATTCTGGCGGCACCCGATATCGGCGCCGGGCGATTGATCAATCTGGTGCCCGACTTCCTGCCGGCACGCCTGCCGATCAACCTGGTCTACTCCTCGCGGCGCAACATGCCGCTTCGTGTAAGAACCATCATCGAATATCTCGTTGCGGCGATGCGGGAAGATCCGTTTATGGCTTCATCATCCGCTTCGGGACCAGATGAATCCTGCCTTGCGGGGAAAGCATAAGACGCTGACGATCCGGCGGATCAACGGTGCATCAGGCTGCGCTGTGATGTTACGTTATTCTGATACCCAGTTCAGTCATCTGTACAATAAGGAGGGCCCCGGAGAGCTATGGAGGAGATACCTAAATGCAAAGCCCCCCTTCGCTGCAGCCAAGGCTGGGATTGCTGAACTGTCCTTCTCCTGACCAGCCCAGGCCTGACGAGCCATGCAGAACCTGTCGCGCCCAAGGTCAGCTCCAGACGGGTCACCGCCCGTTGCCGGCCTTACTTTCGTGAGAATGCCGCTCAGGCCACTTTACTATGCCGGAGCTCAATACCGGCAGGACAACGCGTTGGTCGGCCTGAAGCCTTGGCTGCACGCCGGGTTCCTCGAATGCCCGGGCTGATACTGGAAATCGGCGCTATTCGAGCTTCGGTGCGTTGTGCACGATGAAGCCAGGATTTCCAATCCGATAACCAGGCCAGCGATCATAAGTGTCCGAACTCCGCTCATCACGGTCACCCTGCAGCAATGGCTCGAAACATAGAATTCATGGCGTACTCTGCAGTGTCAACGGAGAGCGAGGAGCCGGACGATCACAAACCGAACGGAAGACGACTGGCGCGGAGCGATTGATGCAGGCGGACCGCACAGCCGACTTTAGTGGGGGTTAGGGCTCAATCAGTCCCCCACCTCCCCTGGCACACCCCTTGCATCGTTAACATCAAGCCATCCCATCTGGAGTATTGTGTCATGGAATGGGACACCCCAATCGAATTCGATCCTGTGATCCTGATGTTTCACGATCCGGATAGGCTCCTGTCCGTCCGCACGGCGATTGGAGCGGCCAATGCGCTCATGAAGGATTTCCCCTCAGATGACGGGGAGGAATTTCTTGCGGCGATCAAGGTCTGTCTTGATGTCGTGCAGGGCACCGCTGAACCCTGGGAATTGAGAGCGGCGATCATTCGCGCTGCTGCCGAGGCCGGGATTACTGCCATCGCCGTGCTTCACTGAGCAGTCTGTTCCTGGCCGAACAGGCAGGCTCGGCCAGTGCGAGGAGCCGGCCTTTGCTGCCCTCTGCGCCTGAGATCGTCGGAAAGTTGTATGCTATCACCATTTCTACGCAAACTGGCGTCACGTTCTTTTCACGCGACAGTCATAGCTCGTCGTGATTTTTTCTATCGCCTGATGCGTGTCGGTGGACCCGAGCAGGGGGGCTCGCCTTTGTATAGAGTAGCCGCGAGCCCCGAACCAACCGAGCGCTAAACCGCCCCTTGCCGGCCTTGCTTTCAAGGGAATGCGGCGATCTCCACTTGTGTAATCACCGTATTTGCCGGCGTAATGCGGTTCATGCAATCAATTCAGCATCTTAGCGGAAAATTACCGAACTACGAGATTACGGCGCATGTCCACTTCTCATGAAGATTTGAAACGGCGATCGGGTCATTCTGCCCCGAAGGGCGGCGCTTCACTCGCAGAGCGCTTTAGAAACTCGCGTCCCGTCTTCGCCGGCCGTGCTCAAACTCGATGCGGCCACCGCCCCATCTCGCCCAGGGCTGAGCGTCTTTCGCGGCGACGGCGGCGTGACGGCCGAACTTTGTAAGAGGTCGTATTTTCCTGTAAACTTTGTAAGCGCGTTTCATGAAAAGAATCAAATGCTTAATCATCGCGCTTACAGACTTACGAAATTACAGCCTGTTTCCACTCTCACGAGAATGCCCCTGCAAGACAATTTCTCTCACCTGAGTTTGCCATTCTCTCCGTAAATCTGTAAGCGGGGCAATAAATATCTGAAAGCATTACGGAAATTCGCTTACAAAGTTCATGTAAGCAGTCGTAAGCGCAGTAAGCAATTCTGCAGGTCGGCCTGCAAGGACACCCACACGCTCCAGCTGAATGCTCCATTCCCGCCCTCACGGGCTGGGCTCGAACCCGATGCGTCCATCCATGACCGCCCTCTCTCCACGGCATCGGCACAGGTTCCATTGACCCCTACGGCCCAGCAACCTGCTCCCAGCGCGCCGGGGTTCCGATATGGGTCTTCAATGCCTCCGAGAAGGCCCTGATCTTCGCGGAGGGAACCTGGAGCGCCCGCAGGAGGTAAATGCCGGAGGGATGGTCGTTCCAGGGCTCGCCATCGATGGGCAGCCGCACGAGATCGCCTGACTGCACCGCCGTTCCCGAAACCCAGCTCGGCAGCAAGGCGATGCCGATCCCGGATATGGCTGCGCCGTTCAGTGCCTCGAAGTCGTCGGATCGAAACGCGACCCGCTCGCATGCCGCTCCCGCCGGTCTGCCAAAGATATCCGCCCAGCCAAGCAGATCGTTGCCGTGCAGCTTGTCGAGCAGGCGATGGTGGCGCAGCTCTTCAACGCTCGCCGGCGCCCGGTTGCCGTCGAGATAGGCCGGACTTGCCACCAAGATGCGGTTGAGCGGGGCAAGTTTCGTCGCGATCAGCGAACTGTCCTGCAGCGTCCCCATCCTGATGACGAGGTCGAGCCGCTCCGCGACCGGATCGGCAAGCCGTTCGGTGAGATCCAGTTCGACATGCAGGTCGGGATGCGCACGCGCGAGCGACGCCAGGACCGGGATGACATAGCGTTTACCGAAAGTCGGGAAACACGCGATGCGCAGCGTGCCGCTCACCGCATCGTCAAAGGAGGCCACCTCGGCATGTGTGTCGGCGAGGTCATCGAGCAGACGCCGGGCGCGATCAAAGAGGCGATGGCCGGCATCCGTCACGGCCAGTGCCCGTGTCGAGCGCACCAGCAGCGTGACGCCAAGGTCCCGTTCCAGCGCATCGATCTGCCGAACGATGGCCGAAGGGGTGACTGCACGGCGCCGGGAGGCGGCCGAGAAGCTGCCCGCGCGCACCACGTCGACATAAACGGCAAGATGTTCGGCGAATCGCGGATCCTTCATCTTTGCCTACCGCGCAAAATGGTTTCGAGCATTCAGATCGTTATCATCTGCCGGCATCGGGGCACATTCCTTCTCGTCAACGGGCGTTTCCCGCTCACTCAACAGAAGGAACAATACCATGGTCAAGGTCCTCGATACGATTCTCTCCCAGTCCGCCTATTCCGCGAAAATCGACGTTCCGATCGAGAAGATCGATATTGCGGACTGGCTCTTCAATCTGCCCGAAGCTGAATATCTGCGTTGCTGCCCGCCGGATCATATCGCCGCCGGCGTCACCTGGACCGATGACGGGCGCCGCATGTCGATCAATGTCGAGCAGATCGGTTCCGGCCTCGTCGTCCAGCACTATGTCGCCGAGGTCGCCGAGGCCGCCTATTGCCGAATGAATTCGATCTCGGATGTCTTCACCGCAAACGGCCGCACAAAGGTCAATGTCGTCTGGGAGCTGATCGCCGAGAAAATCGACGACGCCAGCACCCGTTACACCAACCGCGTCACCGCCCATCCAACGGATGCCTTCATGACGTTCATTGAAGAACACACCATCAAATTCGAGGACGCCGCAGCGGCGCGACAGGCAGCGGGTGCAGACCACAACAGCCGCGAGACGCCGCTTTTCGCAGCAAGCATCGCCCGCCGGGCACTGGCGAGGTAAGCGGCGGCAGTAGCAACTCTCCAGGTCGGTCCGCACGGAAAAACCGGCAAAGGCCCGGCGTCTCAGAACAATGCACCCACGCCCTTAGAAGCTCCGTTTCCGCCCTCGCGCGCCGGCCTCGAACTCGATGCGTCCATCCACCCATCTCCCCCAGGGCCTGCCGCTCACGTCGCCGCGAACATAGACGCGCACAGCCTCGCGCCCGCGACTGGATACCGTCGACTGAGGTTCGAACCCCAGCCCGGCAAGCGCCCTCTGCAGGTTGCCGCGCCAGCCGGTGGGAAGGCGGCTGGCATCCTCGCTTCCGCCGGTCAAGAGCTTGCGTATATCCGCGCACGGCACCATCATGTCGCCGTCAGGGATCAGGTCGCGGATGATCTCGTAGGTGGGGCCGAAATCCATCACGGCCTGGTGCAGGGCTTCGAGGTCGGCCTCCAATGCCGGGTCGTCGAGCCATAGCGGCTCGCGCTCGTAGATCGTCATGACTTCGGCCCAGACCTGCGCGCGATCGGCCCGGATTGCCGCCATATCGATCGCCTTGGGCCTGACCGGCCACCAGCGGCGGTTGCCCGCCGTGTCCGTCAGGAATTCGTCGGCATTCGTCGTGGCGTAGAAGGCGAACTGGCGCGGCACGTTGTCGACCCTCTGCTGATACGCCCCGCGCGCGGTATCGACGCGAACCGTGATGAACTTCCTGATCGTCTCGATCTCCCGGGTCGACCGGCCGGCAAGCTCCGCGAGCTCGACGACCCAACGCCCCCTGGTGTTCTCGATCACTTCGCGCGCGCTTTCGCCCACCGTCACGCCGTCGGTCACCCATTCCTCGACCGAAACGAGCGCCCGGCCGAACGACGATTTTCCGAGCCCCTGCCTGCCCTGCAGGGTCAGCACGTGGTCGAACTGGCACCCGGGCTCAAAGACGCGTCTGGCAAGCGCCGAGAGCCATTTGCGCGCGAAGGCGCGATTCAGAGCCGTGTCCTCGGCGCCGAGATAACAGGTCAGGAACGTGTCGACCCGCCGCATTCCGTCCCATGCCGGCAGCGACGACAGCCAGTCTTTCACGGGGTGATAGGGATGCCGGCCGGCGACCTTGTCGATAACGGGATTGATGTTGAAAACCTTCGGCGTCAGGCCGAAGCCTTCCAGCCATTCCACCGCTTCGGCAAGGTCGTTGTTTCCGAGGGAGCGAGGCTTCCAGTCGCCCTTCCGCAAATCCCACGGCGGCCGGCGCAGCAACATCGTCCGGCCGCTGAATTCATCGAGGGCAAGCATTCCGCATGCGTCGGGGTGGCGCTCCAGCATCACGGTCCAGTTGAGTGTGAGGCCCGGAAGGGGATTGCCCTTGTCACTCGTCTTGAACATGGCGAGCCAGTCGCACGGCGGCGCGTGTGCGGTCACAGGTGGCATAAGATTTTCCGCGTGGGATGGGGTGGTGTCCCCAGACCTATTCGGAAACGGTTGAGGTGTTGACATGATCGCCGATGCACTGTGGCGCAGTTTCTGCGACCTTGCGCGGGAAACTGATCTTCTCCTGCGCGACGATTCCAGACGATATCCAGAAACGGCCGATTACTCGGGATAGGCCTCAGCGCCCTCCAGTGCTGCCTTGTGGAAGAGGATGAAAACCAGGGGGTTGCCGGGCTCGGACATTGCGTCGCTGCGCTGGCCCGTTATCTCTCCGGCCACGCCGCTCGTATATTCCGCGACCACTTCGCCGAAGCTGTTGCGCTGGACGGCTACCTTCTGTCCGGGTTAGACCTTGTCGTTGAGCTTGACCAGGTGCTCGACGATCCCGCCCTGGGTAGCCAGGATCGGGAAGGCGCTGTTGCCGGTAAAGACAGTCACGTCCTTGCCTGTCCGGCCCATCGGCCCGGCCACGATGCCGTGATGCTTCAGCACGTTCATCGTGCCTTCCACGAACAGCGAGATCATCTCGAGGTCCAGAACGCGGGCAGCGCCGATCTCCGGCGTGAAGGAGGGGATGCCCACGTCCATGAACGCGTTGTGCAGGACACCGGGATAGACATGGTTGTCGAAAATCTGGCCGACGGGATAGAGCTCCACCATGGCTTTGACCTCGGGCACATCCATGCCGCCGATGTTGAATGCGGTGACTTCGAACCCGGTTGTTCCAGTGTGAAAGTCGATCGCGAAGTCGGCGTTCGGCCGCAGCAGCCGGTTGAACAGCAGCCCGGCATGTCGGCTGGGCGCGGTAAGACCGTTCTCGTTGCCCGGCCATTCCCTGTTCATGTCGATCAGATCGAGGCCCCTGCCCTGATTGGGCCACCTGCGCTGCATGCTTTCGATGGCCAGGCGCGCCACGTCGGTGACCGCCATGACCGTGCCCGACATCTGCGCCGGATCGAGCTGGTTCATCACGGTCTGGACCGTGTGAATGTTGCTCATTTCATCGCCATGCACACCGCTGGTCAGGATGCCGCGCTTGCCCGGCCTTGCCCCCTTGGCGACCGTCACCGATACGTACCAGTATTGCCCTGTCGGCATCTGCGCACCCTGAAAATACAGGAAGTGCTTCTGCCCGGGCTCCAGGTCGTCGACGTCGAGCGCGCTCACGACCTTTTTCCCCTCGATAATATCGCCGGTATAGACCGTTCCCGATGCTGGAGCGGAAGCAGTGTCCTCGGCATCAGCGGCATCAGCGCTGACGGCGAGCGCAGCCGACGCGCCGACCGTTGCCAGTGATGCGATCATGAAATCACGGCGATCGATGCCGTTCTTCGATTTGTCCGACATGATGGAGCCCCTCTGTGATTTGAAAAGTTCAGTTAGAACAATGGCATGTGCATCGATCGCGAAATTCCGCACGACATCAACCCAGGGTATGCTGCTGAAAATTAGGGCACGCTGCCGAGTTCGCAAGTCCAGGCGGATCGGAGCGGTCAGATGGCCACCGCAGAGGCCCATCGGGCCGAGAGTGAACCGGCTTATTCCAAGCCCCCGATATCGTTGAGGCAATTGCGTCAAATAGGTACTCGCCACAGTTGCCGATCCCGATGGTTTGGGGAATATTCGTGCTCTGGCCCTGATGGCCTGCGCCGTGACGGATAAGGGGGACAATGTCATGCCTGTAAAATATCTTTTGGCCGCGGTAACGGTCGCGCTTCTGGCCCTTTCAGGGTGCGCAACCACCGGCACCGGCGGCGACAACACGACCTACGCAACTCCGCTGGGCATTGGTCCCGTTCGCGGGAGCGGCGTTATCGGCGACTATTAGTAGCTGCTGATGTCCATTGAGAGCAGTCACCGCGACAAGGCGAGGCGCTGTTCGGAAGCGGAGCCTGGGATTGCTTTCATGATAGATGACGTAAGCGCGGCGCGCCGCCAGAACATTGCCGGCCTGCGCCGGTTTCTCGATCTTGAGCAGCAGCGCGACTGGATGCGGGGCGAGACGATCCTGCGCGACGCCGAGGAGCGTTCCGAATCCCTGGAATTGCGTCTCAAATACGTCGCCAGGTTCGAAAAGCTGCTGCGCCGGCCGCAGGCGCAACAGGTTCTAGACATTCTCAGGCGCTACGGGAGAGACTGCATCCCGATCCCGCGCCGGACGGAGCGGCACTACTGGTCGGTTTCCTGCCTGCCGTCGACACCCGGCAAGGCGCTCGTTCGCGTCAATGCGAGCTGGATGGAGCTCTTCTCGCTCTATGCTGATGGTGAGGATACCAGCGCCCTGTTCCTGGTGCATCTTTCCGATTTCACCACCGACCGCTCGCTCGATCAGGGCCAGGTCGACGAGGATTTCCTCGAGCGCTGTGTCATGCGGCCGGAAGACGTCAGCTATGTCTTCCCCAGAGGCGAGGACATTTTCGGCGTCAAGGTGCGCAGCTTCGCCTCGATCGGCAAATTTCTGGCGACGCCCCGCGCGCTGCAGGCGATCCGGGCATTCAACCTGACACATATGAACCGCGGCCGGAACGCCTATCAGGCGAGCCACTGCTACAGGCTGGCGGATCACATGCTGGGTGACCGCGAAGGTTGAGCAACGGATCGGAATTGGCGGCGGTGGCCGACACCATACCGATCTCGTTCAGAACCTGGGCAAGCCGGCCTTCGATATCGCTCTGCGCGCCTGGCCCACGCCCGTCACGCGACTGCGTTTGCGCTCAGCTGGCGATCGAAGAGCCCCCGTGCGCCTTCGACCATGATCCGCAGATGCTCGGGATCGCGCACGCCTTGCCGATAAAGCTCCACCAAGATTGCGGCAATCCGCCCGGCCTCTTCCGAGGCCTTGTCGACGCCTGCCTCTTTTACAATGATATC
Source organism: Rhizobium sp. WYJ-E13 (assembly GCF_018987265.1). Lineage (NCBI taxonomy): Bacteria > Pseudomonadati > Pseudomonadota > Alphaproteobacteria > Hyphomicrobiales > Rhizobiaceae > Rhizobium > Rhizobium sp. WYJ-E13. Next base: position 2,860,367 of record NZ_CP076853.1, read on the forward strand.
GAAAACAGGCTGACACACCGAAAGATCGTGCGCGTCGAACGGCTGCGGTTTTCGAACATCGATCGTTTTCATGTCGTTCAAAAGCCGGCGCCGTCAGATGGCGCCGGCTCCTCCCTCCCCTCCGGTTAAGCGACGTTCTTCTCGCCTTCGATCATCTGCATCGGCGCCTCGGAACCCTCGGCGGTGCCGATCGCGATCTTGCGCGGTTTCATCGCTTCAGGGATTTCGCGCTTCAGCTCGATCGTCAGAAGGCCGTTCGTCAGCGAAGCGTTCTCGACCCGAACGTGGTCGGCAAGCTCGAAGCGCCGCTCGAAAGAGCGCCCGGCAATGCCGCGATGCAGATAGTCGCCCTGCTTCTCCTCGTTCTTCTCGCCTTTCACGACCAGCACGTTGCGTTCCTGCGTGACATCAAGATCGCCATAGGCAAATCCTGCCACCGCCATCTGGATGCGATAGTCGTTCTCGCCGGACTTGACGATATCGTAGGGCGGCCATGTGTCGATGGCCTGCAGCCGCTGCGGATTGTTCAGAAGGTTGAACACACGGTCGAAGCCGATGCTCGAGCGGTAGAAGGGTGCGAAGTCGAATTCGTTTCTCATGACCAAATCCTCCGTAAAGCGAGTTGGAAAGGAGACGCGTCGGAAACTGCGTCCCCGGCTTCCGGCCCCTTTGGGCTGCCGGCGAATATCGATTTGGTTTGGCTTTTTTTGCCTTTCAAGAGGCTTCGAAAATTTTTTTGAACGTTCGGCAGCGGCCCACTTGAACGCTGAAAAAACCGAAACAATCTCTTATCCGCCTGGAGATTTTCTTCACCTGTCGAAAGTTTTTGGGAGATCGAACATGACTATCGAAGGCAAGACATCGGTCAACTCGGCCAAGACCCTCGATGCCATTTCGGCATCACATATCCTGCGCCCCCATCAGCACTTTTCCCATCCGGACGAAGTCCTCGCTTCGGACAGGATGACGACCGAAGAGAAGCGCGCGATCCTCGCATCGTGGGCGTCCGACCTTCACGCGGTCGAATCCTGTCCCGAGCTTCGCCACCCTCCCGGTGTCCCCTGCTCCATGCGCTGCCGGGACATTCTCGCTGCCCTGAAATCCCTGGATAGGGGCCGGCAGGATTTCACCATGAGAAGGCAGGAGCCAGTCCGCAAGCCAACCGGCACCTTCGGCTAAGGAGAGCGGAATGCGACAGAGAGCGTCCCAGTCTCCGCCCCCTCCGGAAGGCAACCCGATCACCGACAGGCTTGTTCTCGCATCGAGATATCAGGACTGTCTGCGCCGGCTTGCGCGCGCCGCTGACCGGCTGCATCACGCCGATCTCGGTGAGAAGCTGATGGAGATCGCCAGATGCATGGACCGAATGAGTTACGACATCGCGGTCCACGACGCGGGTGTCGAAATCCTCAGACGTGCGGCGCGCCTCATCGGCATCGTGGAAGCATTGGTCGACCGCAAGGCGAAGGCGTCGATCCTGCACTGAGCGCGTGCTCAATGTGACTGAATGAGCGCTTCCGCCGATTCCGTCTAAGCCGGAAGCGCTCAAAAGCGTATCGCGATCTTTCAGATTCGCCTGATACGCTTTAAGCTCTTGTTTTAGCATGTCGTTATCGCAAAACCGCTGCACACTTTTGCGCGACATGCTCTAATGCGCGGTATAGGCCCCATCCACCAGGTAATGGGCGCCAGTAATGAAGCTGGCCTGTTCCGACAGCAGGAAACTGACCAGATTTGCCACTTCATCCGGTGTCCCGCGCCTGCCCATTGGCTGGAGCGCCGCCATGCGGCGCGTGCTCGCCGTTGCGAGATGCTCCGACAGGAGAGGTGTGTCGATCCAGCCGGGGCCGACTGCGTTGACCCGGATGCCGTATCGCGCATATTCCATCGCCGCCACTTTCGTCAGTCCGACGACCCCGTGCTTGGCGGCGGTATAGGCCGCCGCGGTCGGCAGGCCGACGGTGCCGAGCGTCGAGGACATGTTGACGATTGCCCCCCGGCCCCGCTTCAGCATCGCGCCGATCTCGTATTTCACACAATAGAAGACGCTGTTCAGGTTGACGTTCATCACTCTGTGCCAGTCTTCGAGCCGACAATCCGCAACCGGCGCGCGCACCCCATCGATCCCGGCATTGTTGACGGCGAGATCAAGGCTGCCGCATGTCTCGACGGTGAAGTCGACAAGGCTCTGCACGGCTGAGGGCTCGCTCACATCGACGACAAACGGGCGCGCACGTCCCCCCTCCGCCCGAATTGCGTCGGCACTTTCATGCGCGGCTTCGGCATTGATATCGGCAACAATGACCTCGGCCCCTTCGACAGCGAGCTGCCGGGAAACAGCGGCCCCGATTCCCGAACCTGCCCCCGTCACAACTGCGACTTTTCCCTCCAGGCAAAGTTTCATCGTTTCCATCCATTTAAATATGCTAATGTTCAGACCAAACGCATGATTCATGCAAGGGGTTTCATGAGTGAGGGACACGCTATTTCAAGTTGCGCACCTTGTCCGCCCAACACGCACATAATCCGCAAAATTCGAACATCCCGGTTCATCGGCACGCTGCCGATCGGGCATCGTCAGGACTGAGGGGAGCGAAACGACTTGGGAGAACGACTTGGGCAGATGGAAATGAACGGACGAGCCGTTAAACGCCGGGGCTTCGTTTTGGGCAGCCTGGCTCTGATGCTTTCGGGATGCAGCACCACAACGGATGGCCCGCCGCTCGGCTATCGCGTATTCGGCAGCGACCCGGATGTCGATCCCCGCTATCGGCGGCAGGAGGTCGCCTATTCGGGAAATGAGCCGCCCGGAACCGTCGTCGTCGATACCCGGGCGCGCTATCTTTATTTCGTCGAGGCCGATGGCCTTGCCACGCGCTATGGTGTCGCGGTCGGGGAAGAAGGACTGAGCTTCAAGGGAGAGGCGACGATCGGCCGGAAGGCCGAGTGGCCATCCTGGAAGCCCACCGACGACATGATCGCGCGCAAGCCGCATCTCGCCCAGTATGCCGAAGGCGTGCCGGGCGGACCGGACAATCCGCTGGGTGCAGCCGCCCTTTATCTCTACCAGGGCGGACAGGATACGCTGTTCAGGCTGCACGGAACCAATGCTCCCTGGTCGATAGGCAATGCCGTTTCGAACGGCTGCATTCGCCTGACCAATGCAAACATCGTCGATCTCTACGCACGCACACGTGTCGGAACGCGGGTGGTGGTCATATGACGGCATTTACCATTCGAAATTGCTGGATTGGCCACAACAGTAAGTATCTGCTAATGTAGATTCGTTGCACGTTGCATCACTCCCGCACTGTCCAAGGTGCTGATTATCGTCAAACTTTGAGGCATAGCCTGTCCTGGGCGATGCCAAGATGAGGAGAGGACTTGTTGATGAGCAGAATTTTATTCGTCATCCTCGCAGTACTTGCGGTGGCCAATCTGAGTGCCTGCGGGTCGATTGGCAAAGGCAAGGGGAAAGCTCCGCCGCCTGCGGCAACAGCCGTCTACAAATAAGTTCGCACGACTCTCAGGAAGGGCTCTTTCAGCCCTTCCCTTTTCTTGACATCCGAAACCGCTCAGGATTGGCCCCGCCGGCAATTCAGGGCGAAAGAATGGCATATCTGCCGGGTCGAATCCGCCTCGGGCAGAGCTTGCATATGGAGCGTGGTGATGGCGCTTGGAAGAGGCCGCCTGTGGCTGGTCGTTGCTTTGGCAATTGTGGCATCGTCGTGCCAGACGGAAGATAAAAGCCCCCTGCCGCACTATACGTCGGATAGCCGCGACCTGACGAAATCAGCGACGAACCAGAGCAGATCAGGTCGGAATTTCATCGAGTTCCGCTCGCGTTATGCGCTCACCTACGGCCATACCTACGTCGTCTTCGGGCGCGCGGACAAAAACGGCAAGATGATCAATCCGGAAGTGGCAGGTCTTGCCCCGGCTTCGCCCGATCCGGGGGCTTATGTCCTTGGCCATTTCGTTCCGGTTCCCGCCTCGACCGGCGCAACGGACGGCGACCTGGAGGAGCAATACCGCTCTGCAAGCTGGCGCGTGATGCTGACCGATGCCGAATATAACGATACGGTTGCCTATATACGCAAGCTGCAGGCGCGAAGCCGTCTCTGGGAGGCGACGGTCTACAATTGCAACGCCTTCGTGGCGGACATAGCAAAACACATGGGCTACAAGACACCCGGCATCTGGATGAGACCGCAGCAATTCGTTACAAATCTGCGGGAGATGAATACCTGAAGCAGGGCATAGTCCCAACCGTTGACGATCGCGGAAGCCGGATCGTGGAAAGGTTCTGGTGCCGACTTGAACGTGTCAGTCAATACCATTGGCGAGATCGTCTGGGTCCTCGGAATTATTGCCTGGTACATCATTCGATACCCGTTCGAGCGTCGCGGCAGGCGCGTGCCTGTCGTCAGCAGCCGGCGCAGCGTCTCGGAAAGAGTGGCACTGGCCGCCGCACTCGCCGGGTTGGCGATCGTGCCGGCATTTTACGTCGCGACGGGTATTCCCAGGGCAGCCGACCATTCTTTGCCTCTGTGGGCGGTCGTGATCGGGGCGGCGCTCTTCTGCCTGGCAATGTGGGTCTTTCGAAGAACGCATAAGCAGCTCGGACGAAACTGGTCCATCACGCTCGAAATCCGCCAGAAGCACGAATTGATCTGCGCCGGGCCTTACGCGCATGTCCGCCACCCTATGTACACCTCGTTCCTCCTGATGGGGCTTGCCCAGGCTTTTCTGCTGCCGAATTGGGTGGCAGGCCTGGCGGGGATCGCTGGTTTCGCCGTGCTGTTCTTTCTGCGCGTCGATAAGGAAGAGCGTATGATGCTGGATGTCTTCGGCCCCCAATACCGCGCCTATATGGACAAGACCAAGCGCATCATCCCCTATCTCTATTAGGGCGCTACGCTCTGACACTTTGCATCTCCGGGGGAGTAAGATGAGAGGGGGGAGTAAGATGAAAGGACGGGCAATCAGGCTTTCCGCAGCAAGGCGGCTGGTTGGAGATCTCATGAGATTTTCGATCGGCATACCGCGCGTGACCGTTCAGCGGCAGATGAACATCCGCCCCCTTCTCGACGCCAGGCGAACGTCCAATCCCCGCCCCTCCTGGACCGCGCTTTTCCTGAAAGGATACGCCCTCCTGTCGAAGGAGATCCCCGATCTCCGGCGCGCCTATATCAAATTTCCACGCCATCAGCTGTACGAATATCCGGCAAGCGTAGCCTCCATTGCCCACGAGCGTGAATATGAAGGCGAGCGGATCGTTCTCCTGAGCACGATCAAGACTCCCGAAGACCGCTCCATCTTGGAGCTGGAAACGCAGATCCGCGAGGCGAGGTCACGCCCCGTCCTGGAGATCAAGGAATTTCGCCGCTCGCTGAAGCTTGCGCGCGCACCGGCCCTGCTCAGGTGGTCGCTCATGTGGCTCGGGCTCAATATAGGGCGAAAACGGGCGCGCTATTTCGGCACCTTCCAGTTGTCGGTCTATTCGGGCCTCGGCGCGGAATCCCTTAACCCGCTCAGTCCCGTGACGACGCTCATGAATTACGGCCCGATCAATGAGAACGGATCGGTTACTGTCCGCATCCACTATGACCACAGGGTTATGGATGGAGCCAGCATCGCCCGGGCATTGGAGCGGTTCGAGAGGATCTTGAACGGCGCGGTCGTCGACGAGATACGAGGGCTCGGCCAGGACGGAATGTCCGCCCGCACGTCGATCGCGGGAGCCTCTCTCTAATGGCGGAGCAATTCGACGAGGGGCGTGCAGCGGTCTTGGGTCCGGAATTGAGTGAAAACAGGGAAACAGGGCTTCGCCCTGTTGTCGTCGTCCTCGGCGCCTCCCGCGGCATCGGGCGGGCAATTGCCAGTGTTGCCGCGCGGGAAGGCAATATCGTCGTGCTCGTCGCCCGCTCGTCCGAGGGGTTGGCGGCCGCCGCCGCCGATGTGAAGCAGGCCGGCGGAGAAGCCTTCACGATCGAGCTCGACCTCACAGCATCGGACGCCTCGGCACGCCTGGAATCCTTTCTGGAAGCCAACGGTCTGATTTGCGATGTCCTCGTCAACAGCGCCGGATACGGATTACGCGGCGCGGCAACTTCGCTGCCAGCGGACGATCAGCTCGGAATCATCGATCTCAATATTCGGGCGCTCGCCGACATGACCCTTCGCTTCCTGCCAGGAATGGTTGCCCGCCGGCGTGGCGGCGTGCTCAATCTCGGATCCGTCGCAGGTTTTACGCCCGGGCCTTACATGGCGTTCTACTATGCCAGCAAGAGTTTCGTACGCTCCTTTTCGGCGTCCCTTCATGAGGAGGTTCGCCGCTTCGGCGTCACCGTGACATGCGTGGCGCCCGGGCCGGTATCGACCGACTTTCTTGAAAAATCCGGCGCGGATCGCGCCGCTCTCTTCAAGGTATTGCCCAAGCTGAAGGCCGATTATGTCGCCGAGCAGGCCTGGCGCGGCTTCAAGTCCGGGCGCAGCCTCGTCGTTCCCGGCTTCTCCGCCAAGCTGACCGCCTTTATCGCGAGGGTTCTACCATCGGCGGCCGCGCGCCGGCTGATCGGCCTGGTCCAGCGCCGAAGCAAAGATCCGAGCCCGCATGGATCGGGGACGGGCATCAAGTAAGCCAGTCGCACCGGCAGGGCCGCGCCACGGGCGTCACGACAAGATCGGCAGCGCCAACCTGCATCATTGCCGCTCTTCCAGGCGCACGAAAACCTGCTTCGAACTCTCCTTATTGTCCCCTTGCGATGCACCGCCTTCGGTCCGAAGCCACCAGTCGATCGTCAGGTGCGGCGGCGTCAACTGCCCGTTGTGAGGCGCCGGCTTCAGGACTTCGTTACGCAGACGGCCGCCCTTTTGCGCCCCGCCATCATCGGCACTGGATATGGTCACGGAAAGAGCAAGAGCAGCGCCGGTGACGAGCGCGCTCCAGGCATGTCGTCTGATGCTGACGTGCTGGTTTCCCATCAGCCCATTCAGCCATAATATTAGCTTTTGCGGAAGTACGAAAACGACAAATGCGCGGCAGTAACCCTAAATATAACGGCGGCTCGCGCCCGCAACTCTCATACACATCGGGGTGGGCCTGACAGGTCAAGCATTCATTCGATTGACTGAAATAGCGATAGGCGCTATACATGAGCCATGACTGATGAACAAACGCAACCAAACCGCGCCGAAATCACCCGCGAAAAGCTGTTGTCAGCAGCCCTCGATGTCTTCGGCCGCCACGGCTTCGATGGCACATCGACGCGCCAGCTGAGCGAGGCTGCCGGCGTCAACCTGCAGGCCATTCCCTATTATTTCGGCGGCAAGGAAGGGCTCTATGTCGCAACCGCCGAATATCTGGTGACGCGCATCGAGCGCCATATCGGCGGCCTGCGGCAGCGCATTGGTACCCATCTCATGGAACTCGCGGCCGCCGGACAGGAGCTCGGCGAAGAGCAGGCACGGCTCTTCCTGACGGATATGGCCACGACCATGGTCGGCCTTTTGGTCAGCAAGGAATCCGAGCCCTGGGCGCGCTTCATCATCCGCGAGCAGATGGAGCCGACGGAGGCTTTCACCCGCATCTATCAGGGCATTATGCGCCCGATGATCGAGATGGCACGCCGGCTGATTGGCACCATCCTGCGCGAAGACCCGGCCTCCGAACATGTGCGGCTGCGCACCCTCGCCTTCGTTGGCAACATCATGGTTTTCCGTCTCGCCCACGCCGCCGTTCTCGCCCAGATGGAGTGGCAGTCGGTCGGCCCTGAACAACTCCAGACCCTGCGGAATCTCGTTGCAGAACTTGTCGGGCAACTGCGTCAGGCGGAAGGAAATACCCGATGAGACGGATACTCCCCCTTGCCATCATTATTCTGATTGCCGCCGGTGCCGTTGCCTGGTGGTACGGATTGCCCCAGAAGCTCGGCCGGCTGCCGCAAAAGAGCAAGGAATTCGCGCTCTACGGCAATGTCGATATCCGCCAGGTCTCTCTCGGCTTCCGCGTCAATGGCCGGATTGCCTCGCTTGCCGTCGATGAGGGCGACATGATCAAAAGCGGCGAGATGCTCGGCAAACTCGATGCCGCGCCTTTCCAGGCGGCCACCGCCTCTGCCGAGGCCAATGTCGCGGCTCTGCAGGCGACGCTCGACAAGCTGAAAGCCGGCCCGCGCCCGACGGAAATCGCCCAGGCCCAGGCGGCCTATGATGAAAGCCTTGCCGCGCTGCTCAATGCCAACATTGCCTATGACCGCGCCCGCCAGCTCCGTCCCCAGGGCACGATATCAGAGGCGAATCTCGACGAGGCGACTGCCAATCGCTCGATGGCTGTGGCGCGTTCGGATTCCGCCAATGAAGCGCTGAAACTACTGCAGGAGGGCAGCCGCGTGGAAGACATTGCCAATGCCGAGGCGCAATTGAAGGCCGCGCAATCCTCGTTGGCCGCCGCCCGCATCTCGCTTGCCGATGCCGAACTGCTCGCGCCAAATGACGGCGTCATCCTTTCCCGAGTGCGGGAACCCGGCGCCATCGTCTCGCCGGCCGATACCGTCTTCGTGCTCTCGCTGACAGAGCCGGTCTGGGTGCGCAGCTACGTCTCCGAAGGCGATCTCGGCCGCCTGCATCCCGGCATGAAGGTTCAGGTGACCTCCGATACGCAACCCGACAAGCCCTATGACGGCACGATCGGCTTCATTTCGCCTGTGGCCGAATTCACGCCGAAATCGGTCGAGACACCCGAGCTTCGCACCGATCTTGTCTATCGCCTGCGCATCGTCATCGACAAGCCCGGCCCGGATCTGCGCCAGGGCATGCCGGTCACCGTGCGCTTTCCCGCGCTGGCCGCGCGATGAGCCCTTCCCCGCAAACGGATGAGGAACTGGTCCGGCTGACCGATGTCACCAAACGCTTCGGCGATGGCCCGCCTGCACTGGATGCCGTCTCCGGCGAGGTCAGGGGCGGCGCGATCACCGGTCTCGTCGGCCCCGATGGCGCCGGCAAGACGACGCTGATCCGGCTGATGACCGGCCTCATGCTGCCGGATAGCGGCACGGTCGAGGTGCTGGGCTTCGATACACAGAAGAACCCGGCCGCCATCCAGGCCTCGATCGGCTACATGCCGCAGCGCTTCGGCCTCTATGAGGATCTCTCGGTTCAGGAGAACCTCGATCTCTATGCCGATCTGCGCGGCCTGCCGAAGCGCGAGCGCGCGAGCGCCTTCGACGAGCTTCTGACCTTCACCGACCTGAAGCGCTTCACCACACGCCTTGCCGGCAAGCTTTCAGGCGGCATGAAACAGAAGCTCGGCCTTGCCTGCGCGCTTCTGAAGAAGCCGCGCCTGCTGCTGCTCGACGAACCTGGTGTCGGCGTCGATCCGATCTCGCGGCGAGATCTCTGGAAAATGGTCGAGAACCTGACGCAGGAAGGCATCGGCGTCCTCTGGTCGACCGCCTATCTGGATGAGGCCGAGGCCTGCGATCATGTTCTGCTGCTCAATCAGGGCAAGCTGCTCTTTTCCGGCAAGCCGCATGACCTGACCGGCCGGGTGGAAGACCGCGTCTTCAAGATCTCGGGTGTCACGGGCCGCCGGCGGCAGGTGCTGGCCGAGCTGCTGCAGACGAAAGGCGTCGTCGACGGCGTCATCCAGGGCGATGCCATCCGCCTCGTCACCGGCAAGGATGAGATGCCTGATATCAGCGGCAACGGCGGTCAGGCAAAACTGACGCCCACCCCTCCCCGTTTCGAAGACGCCTTCATCGACATGCTGGGCGGCGGCCCCGGCGGCCGCTCGAAACTGGCGGAGGCGCAGGGGTCGCCGAGCGAAACGGGCGACCGTCCCGTCATTGAGGCGCGCGGCCTGACCAAGCGTTTCGGGGATTTCACCGCCGCCGACAAGATCACCTTCGATATCAGCCGCGGCGAGATCTTCGGCCTGCTCGGCCCGAACGGCGCCGGCAAGTCCACCACCTTCAAGATGCTCTGCGGCCTCTTGAAGCCGACGGAAGGCGAAGGCCGCGTTGCCGGCTTCGATCTGCGCAAGGATGCCGCAGAGGCGCGCAACCAGCTCGGCTACATGGCGCAGAAATTCTCGCTCTACGGCGATCTCACCGTCATGCAGAACCTCGAATTCTTCGCCGGCGTCTATGGCCTCTCCGGCAGTCGGCGCCGCGAACGCATAGAGCTGATGACCGAGATCTTCGATTTCGGCCGCCGCGCGCGCCATTCCGCCAAAGACCTGCCGCTCGGCCTGAAACAGCGCCTGGCGCTCGCCTGCGCCGTCATGCACGAACCGCGCGCGCTTTTCCTCGACGAGCCCACTTCGGGCGTCGACCCGATCACGCGGCGCGAATTCTGGACCCATATCAATGCGCTCGTCGAAAAGGGCGTCACGGTGCTGGTGACGACGCATTTCATGGACGAGGCCGAATATTGCGACCGCATCTCGCTGATCTATCACGGCCGTTCGATCGCCCTCGGCTCGCCCGACGAATTGAAGGCACGTGTCGCGACGAAGGAACAGCCGGACCCGACGATGGAAGATGCCTTCATCGCGCTGGTTCAGGACTCCGAAACGGAGGAAGCCGCATGAGCACCTCCTCCAGAGCCCGTCGCTTTGCCGCCCTCGTGCGCAAGGAAAGCTATCAGGCGATCCGCGACCCCAGCACCATTCTGATCGCCTTCGTGCTGCCACTGATCCTGCTCTTCCTCTTTGGCTATGGCGTATCGCTGGATACGACGCGCACCCGCATCGGCCTGGTGCTGGAGCAGGCAACGCCGCTGACGCAGGATCTCTCCGCAAGCTTCCAGGCCTCGCGCTATTTCTCCGTCACGGTCGGGCGCGACCGGCGCCTGTTCGAGAATGATCTGGTGCTCGGCAATGTCCGCGGCATCGTCGTCATTCCGGCCGATTTCGCGACCGATTATGCCGCCGGCAACCGCCCGCAAATTCAGGTTCTCGTCGATGGTTCGGACCCCAACACCGCCAATTTCGTGCAGAACTATGCGCAAGGTGCGGTCGCCAACTGGGAGCGGCAGCGGCAATCCGAAACGGTAGCGGCGGGTCCCCCAATCTCCATCGAGCAGCGCTTCTGGTTCAATCCGGAGCTGACGAGCCGCAACTTCCTCGTCCCCGGCTCCATCGCCATCGTCATGACCCTGGTCGGCACGCTGCTGACCTCGCTTGTCGTCGCCCGCGAATGGGAACGCGGCACGATGGAAGCGATGATGGCAACGCCGGTGACGGCGGCCGAACTGCTGGCCGGCAAGATCCTCCCCTATTTCCTGCTCGGCCTCGCCTCTATGACGCTCTGCGTGCTGTTGGCGGTCTTCCTCTTTGATGTGCCCTTCCGCGGCTCGGTCGCAGCCCTCTACGCGCTGTCGGCCGCCTTCCTGATCCCGGCGCTCGGCCAAGGCCTGCTGATATCGACGGCGACGAAGAACCAGTTCCTCGCCTCGCAGATCGCCTTGACCAGCGGCTTCCTGCCGGCCTTCCTGCTCTCGGGCTTTCTCTTCGAGATCAATTCCATGCCTCAGATCATCCAGTGGATCACCATCATCGTGCCCGCCCGCTACCTCATCCCCAGCCTGCAGACGGTGTTTCTGGCCGGCGATATCTGGCCGATGTTTGGGCACGCAATCGCCGTCATGCTTGTCATCGGCGGCATCATGTTCCTGCTCGCCGCCCGCAGCACCAAAAAGAGGATCGGCTGAGATGTGGTGGACCCGGCTTAGCGCGCTCATGACAAAGGAACTGCTGGCCGTCCTGCGCGACCCCAAGGGCCGCTTCGTGCTCATCGTGCCGCCCGTCATGCAGCTTCTCGTCTTTTCCTATGCGGCGACGCTGGAGGTGCGCAATGTCGATGTCATGGTGTTGAACCGCGACAGCGGCCATTGGGGACAGGAGCTGATCGAGCGCATCCAGGGCTCGCCGACCTTCCGGCGCATTGAGATTGCCGGGAACCAGACCGACATCCGCGAGGCGATCGACGGCCAGACCGCCATTGCGGCCATCGAGATCGGCCCCGATTTCTCCCGCAACATCGAGGCCGGAGCATCGGCCGATCTGCAGATCATCCTCGACGGCCGCCGCTCCAATGCCTCGCAGATCGTTTCCGGCTATCTCACCCAGATCGGCATGACGCTTTCAGCCGAAACGCCGGCAGGCCGGCGCGCCATGGCGAAGACGGTCGCGACCGTGCCGCGCAACTGGTTCAACGCCAACCTCACCTATCAATGGTTCATGGTGCCGAACCTGATTGCCAGCATAGCCCTCGTGATCGGCCTCATCGTCACCGCCCTTTCCATCGCCCGCGAAAGGGAACTCGGCACCTTCGACCAGCTGATGGTCTCGCCGCTGCGCGTCCACGAGATCCTGATCGGCAAGCTCATTCCGCCTATGCTGATCGGCCTTTTCCATATGACGATTTATGTGCTGGCGGCGATCTTCGTCTTCGGCGTGCCGTTGCGCGGCTCGCTCGTCCTGCTTTACGGCGGCTCGATCTTCTATCTGGGTTCGGTCGCCGGCGTCGGCCTCTTCATATCGGCACTCTCAATGACACAGCAGCAGGCGATCCTCGGCGCCTTCCTGTTCATGGTACCCGCCATGCTGCTTTCGGGTTTTGCGACGCCGATCGAAAACATGCCGGACTGGCTGCAGCCAGTCACGATCATCAATCCGCTGCGCTATTTCCTCATCATCGTCAAAGGTGTCTTTCTGAAGAATATCCCCGCCGCCGAGGTGTTGAACCAGACGATTCCGCTGGCGCTGATTGCCTGCGCGACGCTTGGTGCCGCCGCCTGGCTGTTCCGCCGCAGGCTGGAATAGCGCGCCTCACGCTATGTAAACCGACCTCCCAAACCGTGACTCCGAAGCAGTTCTCTGGCCGGAACAACGACACGATGGGCTCGTTACCCAATTGCAAACCCAACCAATTCCCGCAGCGCTTTCGCGTCAGGAATTGTCTGAAAACAAGCGGATAGCATTTTCGTCTTTCCTTGAAAAACGCAAATGCTCTTGAGCTAAAGGAGAAGCAAAATGTACAAGATCATTCTTGTATCGAGTGCGCTTGCGCTCTCGTCCCTCGCCACGAATGCGATGGCCGATGGAGCCGTGACGGGCGCTGCCGGCGGCGCAATCACCGGCGCTATTGTCGGCGGCCCCGTGGGCGCTGCAATCGGCGGCGTGGCAGGCGGTGTAGCCGGTGCTGTGGTCGATCCGCCGCCGCGCGAGGTCGTCACCTACGTCCAGCAGCAGCCGGCCCCGCCGTCAGCAGTGGTGGTGCAGCAGCCGATCGTGATCGGCAAGCCCCTGCCCGCAGACGTCCAGGTGATCCCGGTGCCGGATAATCCGCGTTATGCCTATACCGTCATCAACGACCGTCATGTGATCGTCGAGCCGCAGACCCACCGTGTGGTTCAGGTGATCGAGTAGTGGCAGTTGGCCCCGCTTTTGCGGGGCCTTTCACTTGTTGACACGGGTACAAACCCCAATTTTCTTCATGTCAGGGCTTCCCGAGGATCTGAGCCGTAGCCTCTGTCATCAACGTGCAAAGATCCTCGGCACAGGGCCTGACATGACAGAGAGCGAGCAGCCGGGCCTCGCCTCCCCATGATTCCGTTCGGCTTACCCCCTGTTCCTGAGCGCTTCCGCCTGAGCGTAGAACTTCTTTTCCCACTCCTTGTGATTATCGAGCCCTTCGCGGATGAACGGCGTGAAAATCGCAAGATTGAGCAGGGTCCAGTTGATCAGCCGTGCCGGGAATTTCAGCGGCTTCACGAAATCGATGAACAGCACGACACGCGTTTTGTCCGTGTGGTTCCAGGCTTCATGCTCATAGGCATCGTCGAAGATCAGCGCCTTGCCTTCCTGCCAATGGCAGATCTGGTCCTTGACGCGGATGGCGAGTTTATCGGCCGGCTCAGGCACGATCATGCCGAGATGCAGGCGCAGCACGCCATTATAGGGGCCGCGATGCGCCGGCAGATGTTTGCCGGGCTCGAAGATCGAAAACATCGCCGTCTTCAGCCCTGGGATCTTCTGCACCGCCTTCCAGGTTTCCGGGCAGGCCCTGATATTCTGCTCCGACTTCACGCCAAAGCCGAGGAGGAAGAAGGTCTTCCAGCGATTATCCTTGGAAATTGTCGCGACGTCGGTGGAGATTTCCTGAAAGCTCGGCAGCTCGCTCTGGCGCACCAGCACACGGTCGAGCTCGGCGCGGATCTCAGGCCAGGCCGTTTCGACCTCCTTCGCCCACGGGAAGACTGAATTGTCATAAACAGGCGGATTGCCAAGCTTCGCATATTTGAAATTCAGGCCTTCCGCCCAGGCGACGATGCCCATGAAGAACCGCGTTATCGCGCTCGGCCGATCCATGGGGGCGATCCCGGCAGTGGCGAAATCTTGTGCCTCGGGGGCGTTTTTTTCGGGAAGGGGTGTATTGGCGATAATGTCAGTCATGTGTTTTCCGTTGCAGACTAGAGCAATTCCAGCAAAAGTGCACAGCGGTTTTTGCATCTGGAATTGCGTCAAAACGAAGAAAAGAGCACTTCCCTATTTTGAACAAAACCGGAAATGCTTTGGGAATGACATGGCCTTCCGCAGGAGCCGCCGATACGACGGTTGCAGCGTTGACCATCGAGTAAATATGGCTAGTGCTTGGCGTGGCTCAAGTACACTTAAGTACAGGTTTTAGCGATCAATTGCCGCATGTCACCGCCGCGCTCGGAGGGCGGCGGTGACAAACTCTCGGAGATGTCCTGGAGAAATATCAGACTTTCAGTTCGCGGCGTTCGCGCTCGGTGACCATGGCAAGGTCGAGCACCTTCTGCAGGTTTGCCGCATGACGGAAGTTCGGGTCGAGCTGCACCCCCGTTGCCACGGCCTCGGCAAAGCGCTGATAGTTGGTTGGAACCGGTGGCACGTCGACCGGCTTCCACGTCGCAGTTTCGACATCCTCGCCAAGGCAGCCGTGCAGCTCGGAGCCGCTTGGGCGATGGACGACTTCGAGGCTGCCTTTCTCGCCATAGATGCGCAGCTTCAGCTCGTTCAGATGTCCTGTCGCCCAGCGGCTGGCATGGATGACACCGAGCGCGCCATTGGCGAAATCGACCGACATGGTGAAGCTGTCATTGGCGTCGAGCATATATTCGCCGATCTGGCCGCCCGGCGCCTTGTTGAAGGTCTTCAAGCGCGCAAAGACGTGGTCGATATCGGTCGCAGCGCCATAGGCGGCGAAATCGAGGATATGGATGCCGACATCGCCAAGCACGCCGTTCGAACCGTGACCGGTGGAAAGCCGCCACAGCCAGGTCGATTCCGTGCGCCAGTCGCCCCAGGCGCGCGAAACGAGCCAGCTCTGAAGATAGGAGGCCTCCACATGCTTGATCGTGCCGAGCTCGCCCGAGAGCACCATCTCGCGGGCGCGCTGCAGGGGAGCGACGTTGCGATAGGTGAGGTTCACCATGTTGATGACGCCGGCCTTTTCAGCCGCTTCCGTCATCTCCAGCGCCCTTGGATAATTTTCCGCCAGCGGTTTCTCACAAAGCACATGCTTGCCGGCCGCGATCAGCGCCATCGTGGTCGGGTGGTGAATCCGGTCGGGCGTGATATTGGTCGCCGCATCGAATTCGCCCCAGGCGATCGCCTCCTCCAGCGTCAGAAACCGCTTCTCGATATTGAACTTATCGGCAAAGGCGGCCAGGCGTTCGGAATCCGTGTCGACGGCGCCGACGACGGTAACGCCGTCCATATTCATGAAGTGGGCGAGCTGGTTTTTCGCCATCACGCCCGTACCAAGAACGAGTAGTCGCATGGATGCTCCTCAGCGGTAACCGGCTTCGCCGGCCTGGTGCAGTCTTGGGCCGCGTTCGACGATCGGCTCCAGTGCTTTTTCTACCGGGACATTTGGAGCATCGGTGATGCTCTTCAATGCACCCTCGGGGTTATAGGCCCACTTCACGCCGTTGATCAGCACCTTCTGCACATTCGCATCGTGATAGGTCGGGTAGGTTTCGTGGCCGGGGCGGAAATAGAAGATGTTGCCGGCACCACGCCGCCAGGTCAGGCCCGAACGGAAGACTTCGCCGCCCTGGAACCAGGAGATGAACACCGTTTCCAGTGGCTCCGGCACAGAGAACTGCTCGCCGTACATTTCCTCGTTTTCAAGCTCGAAATGCTCGCCGATGCCGGCAGCAATCGGATGGCGCTGATTGATCGTCCACAGGCGCTCGCGCTCACCGGCCTCGCGCCATTTGAGCGCACAGGGCGTGCCCATCAGACGCTTGAAGATCTTCGAGAAATGACCGGAATGCAGCACCAGCAGGCCCATGCCTTCCCACACCCGCTTGGCGACACGCTCGACGACGACGTCGGAAACCGCGCCATGATCCTTGTGACCCCACCAGGTCAGAACGTCAGTCTCGGCAAGCCGGGCTTCGCTCAACCCATGCTCGGGCTCCTGCAGCGTGGCGGTCGTCGCCGAAATCGCCGGATCGGTGTTCAGTGCCTTGGCGATCGTCGTGTGCATGCCCTCGGGATAGATGCCCCGAACGATCTCATTGGTTGTCTCATGGATGTTCTCTCCCCATACGACGGTGCGAATGGCCATGGCGGTGCTCCTCTGGAACCTTTGGATTTTGGGCAATCAGGAAGGCGGGATTCAAAGCGCTTTGGAAGGATGGCCAGCCAAAGCAGTCCCTCCTCCACGTCAGAGGAAGACATAGACCTTTGTCGGTATTTTGACAAAGAGGATTTTTCCAGGCTTCGCGACCCGAGAAAACCCCTTTTCACATCAATGGGAAATGGACTTGGAGAACAGGTTGACGACGATCACGCCCGAGATGATCAGACCGAGGCCGATGATGGCGGGCGTATCCAGCCGCTGCTTGAAAAAGATAAGCCCGACGGAGGAAATCAGCACGATTCCCAAAGCGCTCCAAA
Source organism: Rhizobium sp. WYJ-E13 (assembly GCF_018987265.1). Taxonomy (NCBI): domain Bacteria; kingdom Pseudomonadati; phylum Pseudomonadota; class Alphaproteobacteria; order Hyphomicrobiales; family Rhizobiaceae; genus Rhizobium; species Rhizobium sp. WYJ-E13. Next base: position 2,877,309 of record NZ_CP076853.1, read on the forward strand.
TCGCATAGGCGATGCCGACCGGAATATGCTTCAGCGTCAGCGACAGGCAGTAGAAGGCGGCCCCATAGCAGGCGACAACAAGTGCCGTCGGCCCGAGGCGGGTGAACTGCTGGGAAAGCTGAAGCGCTGTCGTGCCGATCACTTCAAGCACAATGGCTGCAACGAGCAGCCCATAGATGGCAGCCGGGTTCATCGCGGTATTCCTTCATAATCTACTTGTGGGTCAGCTCGACGAGGCGGGCGATCAGCTCTCGCCTCAGAGCATCGCTGATATCATGGCTTTCCAACGTATCTGCGAACCACAGACCGTCGGCGGCAAAACGCACGATCAGTGTGTCGAGCGTGGAGTCGGTGCCGATATATTCTTCGGCCCTTTCCGCCACCCATTGGCGCCATCGCAGGCGCAGCCGGGGTTCGGCGAGAAGCGCGATCGTCACCTGCGTCCAGCTTCTGGAATCGTCGGGACGATCCTTCAGCCCGGACACCGCCTGGAGATAGGCGCGCGAGAACCGGCCCTGCGGCAGCGGATCGGCGCGCATCAGCTCGTCTATATCCGCGTCGAACGTCTCCAGCAGGCTCTCGAACAGGGCGTCCAGCAGCGCATTCTTCGTCGGAAAGTGATGCAGCAGCCCGCCCTTGCTGACGCCTGACGCAGCCGAGACCGCATCGAGCGTCACGGCGCTCATGCCGCTCTCACCAGCAAGACGCGCGGCGACCTCCAGCAACTGCTGGCGCACGAGCACGGGTTGTTTCTTGCGATGATGAGCGTTTGACATGGATTATAAAGATACCGTCCGGACGGTTTTGTCAAGAATAATCTGCTGGAGATCCTGCCCTGCAAGGGATTATGCGCGAAATGACGCGGTGTTTTGATGACAGTTGTGATCCTTTTTGATCGGGTGCATCTAGAGGACAGGACCGAAAACTGCGAAGCGGTTTTCGGATAATCCGACGCTTGAACAAGACCCGGAGCGGCGGAGGGGACGCCGCCGCTCCGGAGTGGGGTATAAAGGGATGGTTTCGTGACGGAAAATGTCACCACACTATACGAGGCGATCGGCGGCGAGCCGGCCGTCCGGGCGCTGACGCATCGTTTCTACGAGCTGATGGACACGCTGCCGGAGGCCAAAAACGTGCGCGCCGTGCACCCGCCAAGTCTCGAAGGCAGCGAAGAGAAATTCTACGAATACATGACCGGTTATCTGGGCGGCCCGCCGCTCTATACCGACAAGCGCGGCCATCCCCGCCTGCGCAGCCGCCATTTCGTTGCCGAGATCGGCCCCGTCGAACGCGACGAATGGTTGCTCTGCTTCCGCCAGGCAATGGATGAAACCGTCGCCAGCCACGCGCTACGCGACCTCATCTGGGCGCCGGTGGAACGGCTCGCCCATCATATGCAGAACAAGGAATAGTCATGAACCTGAACGCGCGTGTGGAACCGGCACTCTTCCTCTTCGCCGGCCTGTTCGGCCTCGCAGGCGTGGCACTCGCCGCCCTCGCCGCTCATGGCGGCGGCGAGGCCCATCTCGCCGCCTCGGCATCCGCCATGTGCCTCGCGCACGCCCCAGCCCTTCTGGCACTGGCGCTGGGTGCCGGCAAAATCAAAACCGCCTGGTTGGCCGGTTTGCTGATGATCTTGGGAACTTTGCTCTTCGCCGGCGATCTCATCACCCTGCGCTTCACCGGCTCCGGCCTCTTTCCCTACGCCGCGCCCACGGGCGGCTGGGCGATGATGCTGGGCTGGCTGGCGGTTTCGGTGAGTGCATTTTGGCGGATTCGGACGTAATCCCTTCTCCCCGCTTGGGGAGAAGGGGGAGCAGCGGTAACCGCATCCGTAAGGGGGCGGCCCTTAGATGCCCTCGACTACATTAAACCCTTCAAAAACCGGCGGACCTTTATACATCTCCCTGCGCTCCCCCGCATTGCGATGCGCAGCCCGGAAATTCTCCGACTTCGTCCAGTTCAGAAAATCCTCTTCGCTGCGCCAGAGCGTGTGCGAGGAAAACAGCGTATAGCCCTCCTCCACATTGGCCTTGCCACGCAGCAGACGGAATTCGACGAACCCGGGAACCTCCGAAAGGCTGGAATCGCGATTGCGCCAGACAGTCTCGAAATCGCCTTCGGCACCGGCGGCCACCTTGAAGCGGTTCATCGCGATATACATCAAAAACTCCTCACGCCTTTTTCTTGCTCGCCCGCTCCGCATAACGCGGAAAGGCGACGATATTATTGCCATCAACAGCGTCCGTGCCAATGGGTTTTGCAGCCGCTTCACCGGGCATGCGCGCTTCCCAGGCGGGAAACAGCACGACATTCGGATAGCTGCGCTGGCGCGCGGCATTCTCCAAGAAAACTTCATACAGCTCCGGCACGAGGCCCTCACCGCCGTGAGCGGCGAGCTTGTGCAGGCCGATCATCGTGAACCCGTCAGGGCGCCCGTCATTCATCGGAAAAGTCCGTTCATCGGGAATTGTCTCGTTCGTTCATCGTGTTCAGCGCACGTTCCAGGCTGGACTTGCTGCCGTTGCGCAACGGGATGAAAGCCTTGCCGAACTTCTTGCAGCCGGTCTTCACGCGCAGGCAGGCATCGTGGCTGATACAGTCGATGGGGCAGAACACGCAGTCGACCGAAGGAAGCACCGTATCGATGCGCGAAACGGCTTCGCGAAGCCCGCCATCGTGATGGATGAGTTCTGCGCCGAAATTGCTGGCGATCTGGCGCAGATGCGCCACCTGGCAATCACGGCCGCCGACATAGAGGAAACTGCGGCCATCCAGCTTGGAGCGTCCGGAGGAGGACTCTTTCGTCTCCTGATCGGTCTGAACACGGATCTCCCGGTTCGCCCCCTTCTTCGCCTTTCGAGCCATTTACCACCCGTTCGCTCGTTGATCGTCACACGATTCCTGCGTGTGCGAACGGACATTATTAAACTTGATTTTTAGAGTAAAGTATAAAGTTGATTATTTTTATCATATTAACGAGGGGTGACCTGGACCGGAAAGGTGTACGAGCGCGAGGAGCCGGCCATTTCATCCGGCAGAGCCGGAAGGTTACAAGACGCCACCCTACCGAGAGCGGCGTTATCGACCTCGGGGCGGCCCGATCCCCGGACAACGCCCGACGCCGTGATATCGCCGCTGCGGCTGATCGTGATGCGGACCGTCAAGGTGGCAGGATCTTTACGATACCGTGACTCCATCCGGTCGACGCAACGGAACAGGCGCGCGACAAGTTTACCTTTGTAGTTGGCTTCCGCCGCCCCACCAGATCCGTTCCTTCCACCCGAGGTGCGCGAATTATTATCAGAAGTCGCGTCGGCCTGCCCGTCGGCGACGCCTCTGCGCGACTCCTGTTTGGCATCCCCTTCGGAACCCTGCGCCTTCTTTGGCGGCTGTTTTCTTTCCACCAGCTTCTTTTCCTCCGGCTTTTCGGGCTTCGGTTTTGGCTTAGGAGTGACAATCTCTGCCGGGGGCTCAGACTCAGGAGAAATTGCAGTCGTCTCGACGGGCTTTATCTCTTCCGGCTCGGGTTGCATCGCCGTCGTCGCAGGCGGTTCGGCAGACATTGTTGGTACCGGCACCACAGCCGTATCTGATGCTACAGGCATCTCCGCCGACCGCTCCGGCACCACCGCCGACATTGGCTGTGCTACCGAAGTTTCCGCAGGAGTTTCCGATACGAGAACCTCTGGTTCGGCAGTTGTCACCGCCTCAGCTGACTGACGCGCAACCTCCTGCATGGGCTGAACAGTCTCGAGCGGCTCAGCATCAGTCGGCTGGACAGTTTCCGGCTGAACAGCCTCCGGCTGTATGTCCGCTGTCTCCACCGGACTGACCGTATCGGGTTCAACAGCTTCTGGAACAATTTCTTCCTGTATGGTTACGTCGGTCTCGCCGGCTGCACTCTGATCAGCGTCCGAACTACCAAGCATGACGACGCTGATTGCCTCGCCCGCCTCCATCAACGTTTCATCCGAAGGCTTGGGGATTATCATAAGAAGCGTGACGGCCAATGCAGCATGAAAAAAGAACGAACCGACGCACGTCAGCGCTACCCGCCGCCGCACTGGCGCCTTTTCTTCTTCCTGCTTCTCCACTGCCGCATCCATCGGCAATGGCGTGACTGGAGCAGCCGGCGCTGCTTCCGGATGATCGGGAAAAGATGAGATCTGCGCAAAACGCGCATAATGAATGACCTGCTCGCCGGCCGGCTGGCGCTGCGCATTGCGCAGATCGGACAGCTCATGGCCGGGATGCATCCCCGGATTGTTGTCGTTCAGGCTCTCGTCAGCGCCCTCCTCCTCGATGAGCACGTGTCTCGATCTGGACTTCGCTGAAATTGCCATTTTGCGCCTCGGACAGCCTGGAATACGCGCGCCGGGCTTCATCCCGGCCTTGGTCTTAGCCTTCGAAAGGAACTGATATTTGCGAGCGGGTCACCAGACCCTTCATGCATTCGCCGGCAGCCGGCCCATCACAGACCGGCGTATCGTTGATGAGGATGCGCGTAACCGTCTCGCACTTGACACCAGGCATATCGAACTGGCGCACGCGCTTCTTGCCCTGCGGCAGATCGCGGAAATCGAGCACGGTGATGCGGTCGACGGCATTCTTGTCGTTGAAGAAGGCGAGTTCGAAGGAGACCTTGTTGATCGGCGCCTGGAGATTGTTCTCGGCAACGAAGGTCATCATGCAGCCCTTCTGCGAGGGCGCCAGTGCATTGAGCTCGACATCAAGCTTGGCGGCGACGACATCCTGCGCATAGGCCTGTGCCGCGCCCGAAACCGAAAACAGCACACCGGCCGCAAGCGCAGCAAACCGACCCATCATTATCGTCTCTCCATAACTCAAATTGACCACCGTCAGGCGGCTTCAAACAGCAGCTTCAAAAACTTGACTGCTTTTGTCTTCAATTATTGCGTCTTTAAAAAACTATGAGTATGAGAGTCAAGATAATTGTCACCGGAACCGGGGTCTTGACCCCCGCAATCACGGAATAAGCCAACCGAAATGATGGTTGAAAAGCCAGATACCTTTAAGCTCGCACCACTGCGGAACGCACCTACGGTGCCCGAGATCCGCGTTCTCGAAAGCGGCGATCTTTTTGCCGGCACCAACGAGATCATGATTCGGCACGATGGCGTGATCTATCGCCTGAAGATCACGCGTCAGGGCAAACTCATTCTCAACAAGTAGCTTGATAAGCAGGGTAGAACATGACCGAGCAGACCAGACCGGCACCATCCGAAATCCGCGCATTCCGCGCTGAAAATCCGAAGATGCGCGAGCGCGATATTGCCACGCAGCTCAAGATTTCCGAGGCGGCCCTCGTTGCCGCCGAAGTCGGCATCAGTGCTGTGCGCATAGATGCGAGCGCCACAAAACTCCTGGAGCGCGTCGCCGATCTCGGCGAAGTCATGGCCCTGTCGCGCAACGAAAGCGCCGTACACGAGAAGATCGGTGTCTACGAAAACATCAAGGTCGGTGAGCACAACGCCATCGTACTCGGCGAGAACATCGATCTGCGCGTCTTCCCGAGCCGCTGGGTCCACGCCTTTGCCGTCACCAAGAAGGATGGCGACACCGAACGCCTCAGCCTCCAGTATTTCGACAAGACGGGCAACGCCGTCCACAAGATCCACCTGCGCCCGGCATCGAACGTCGAAGCCTATCACCGCATCGTCGCCGACCTGAAGCTCGAGGACCAGGGCCAAGAACTCGTCGAGGCAGAAGCGTCTTCCGCTTCTGACGAGGACGGCAATGTCAGCCGCGAAGAGCTGCGCGACAACTGGAGCAAAATGACCGACACGCATGAATTCTTCGGCATGCTGAAGCGCCTGAAGATCGGCCGCCAGGCCGCCGTGCGCACCGTCGGCGACGATTATGCCTGGAAGCTCGACAACACGGCGACAGCTGACATGATGCATGCCTCCGTCAAATCAGGCCTGCCGATCATGTGCTTCGTTGCCAATAACGGCATCGTCCAGATCCATGCCGGCCCGATCTTCAACGTGCAGCCGATGGGTCCGTGGATCAACATCCTCGACGAGACCTTCCACCTGCATCTGCGCCAGGACCACATTGCCGAGACCTGGGCCGTGCGCAAGCCGACCAAGGACGGCCATGTCACCTCGCTCGAAGCCTATGACGCAAACGGCGACATGATCATCCAGTTCTTCGGCAAGCGGAAGGAAGGCTCCCACGAGAATGCCGAATGGCGTGACATCATGGAAAACCTGCCGCGGGCAACAAGCGTCGCCGCATAAGGATCAGAGCGATGAAGATGCGTAAAAACCTGCGCCGGATCCGCCTCTGGGAACTGGCCTTGACGGCGGCTGTCATGGCCTTGCCGCTAATCCCGGCACCCGCTGGCGAGAGCTATGCATTCGTGCGCGCCGCGCATGCTGAGGAGAAGAAGCTCGACACCTCGCGGCTGGTTTCGGTCGGCGGCGACGTCACCGAGGTCATCTACGCGCTCGGCGAGGAAAGCAGGCTGATCGCCCGCGATACGACGAGCACTTATCCCGAATCCGCCCTGAAGCTGCCCGACGTCGGCTACATGCGCGCGCTTTCGCCGGAAGGCATTCTCGCCATGAACCCGACGGCGATCATCGCCGTCGAGGGCTCAGGCCCGCAGGAAGCGCTGAACGTCCTGAAGAATGCCAGCGTCCCCTTCGAGACCGTGCCGAACGCCTATACGCGCGACGGCATCATCGCCAAGATCGATCGCGTCGGCACGCTGCTGAACGTTCAGGATAAGGCTAGGGCGCTTGAAGAAAAGGTCGGCGCCGATCTCGACGCCGCGATCACTGACGCCGGAAAGCGCCCCGAGGCCGAGCGCAAGCGCGTTCTCTTCGTCCTCAGCGCCCAGAACGGCCGCATCATGGCTTCGGGCACCGGCACTGCTGCCGACGGCATCATCAAGCTTGCCGGCGCCATCAATGCGGTCGGCGAATTCCCCGGCTACAAGCCGCTCACCGATGAGGCGATCATCAGCGCCAAGCCCGACGTCATCCTGATGATCAACCGCGGCGATGGTGCCGGCACCAGGAACGAAGATCTGCTTGCCCAGCCATCGATCGCGCTGACGCCGGCCGGCGAAAAGAAGGCGATCATCCGCATGGACGGCATGCATTTGCTGGGCTTCGGCCCACGCACGGCGAGCGCCGTTCGCGAACTCAACGCGGCGATCTACGGGGGCTGACGATGGCCGTTCCGGAAGCCATGATAGAAAACAGGCGATCTTTCTTTGTGGCGTTCCGCAGAGGCAGGCAGACGGGCGACAGAACCAACCTCGCCCTGCTGGGCATCGCCTTCCTCGTCGTGGCTTCCGTCTTCGCCCTGCTCTTTTCCATCACGACGGGGGCGTCGGACGCTTCCGTTCTCGATGTCATGAGAAACATGGCAGGCTCCGAAACGGCACTCAACGCCCGTGACCGGATCATCATCTTCGATATCCGCCTGCCCCGCGCCATCCTCGGCTTCCTGATCGGCGGATCGCTCGCCGTCTCCGGCGCAGTCATGCAGGGCCTGTTCCGCAACCCGCTGGCCGATCCCGGTCTTGTCGGCGTCTCCTCCGGCGCGGGTCTTGGCGCGGTCGTCATGATCGTGCTCGGCGGCACGATCGCCGCTCCCCTCTACCTTGCACTTGGCATCTATGCCCTGCCGCTTGCAGCCTTCGGCGGCGGTCTCGCCACCACCCTGCTGCTCTACCAGGTCGCCACCACCAACGGCCAGACCTCCGTCGCCACCATGCTGCTTGCCGGCATCGCGCTTGGCGCCCTGACCGGGGCGCTGACGGGCGTACTGATCTACATGGCCAACGACCAGCAGCTGCGCGACCTCACCTTCTGGGGCATGGGCTCGCTTGCCGGCGCCACCTGGATCAAGATATCAGCAGCCGGCCCGATCATCCTCCTGTCCTTTGCCACGCTGCCCTTCATGGCCCGCGGATTGAACGCGATCACGCTCGGTGAAGCCGCCGCCTTCCACATGGGCGTACCCGTCCAGCGGCTGAAGAATATCGCGATCGTAGCGGTTGCCGCCGCCACCGGCGCTTCCGTCGCCGTCAGCGGCGGTATCGGCTTCGTCGGCATCGTCGTGCCGCATATATTGCGCATGGTGATCGGCCCGGACCATCGTTTCCTGCTGCCGGCCTCGGCTCTGCTCGGCGGTTCGCTGCTGATCTTCGCCGACGTGCTTGCCCGCACCATTGTCGCCCCCGCCGAGCTGCCGATCGGCATCATCACGGCGGCCGTCGGCGGCCCCTTCTTCCTCTGGATCCTGTTGCGGCAGCGCTCGCGCCTGGCCCTTTGAGCGTGTGTCGATGATCGAAGTTTCCGGCGTCAGCGTGCGCCTTTCCGGCAAGACCATCGTGCACGACGTCGCCTTCACCGCGAAGGCCGGCGAACTGACCGCCATTGCAGGCCCTAACGGCTCCGGCAAGACGACGACGATGAAGGCCGTTTCCGGCGAACTCGCCTATGACGGCTCCGTACGACTGAACGGCGAAGAGGTACGCGCGCTCAAACCCTGGCAGCTCGCCTCCGTCAGAGGGGTCCTGCCGCAAGCGAGCGCCATCTCCTTTCCCTTCACGGTGCGCGAGATCGTCCGCATGGGCCTGACCTCCGGCCTCAACCTGCACGCCGATCAGGCCGATGAGACAGCCGCAAAGGCGCTTGCATCAGTCGATCTCGGCGGCTTCGAGGCACGCTTCTATCAGGAACTCTCGGGCGGCGAGCAGCAGCGCGTGCAGCTTGCCCGCGTGCTCTGCCAGATCGCCGAGCCGGTCGTGGACGGCAAGCCCTGCTGGCTGCTGCTCGACGAACCGGTCTCCAGCCTCGATATCAGCCACCAGCTGACGATCATGACGCTCGCGCTCAATTTCTGCGAACGTGGTGGCGGGGTCATCGCCGTCATGCACGATCTCAACCTGACGGCCCTCTTCGCCGACAGGATCGTGCTGATGAAATCCGGCCGGCTGGCAGCCGCGGGCAATGTGCGTGAGGTGCTGACGGACGAAACCATCCAGTCCGTCTTCGGCTGCCCGCTGCGCGTCAACAAGGTGCCTGTCGACGGCACGCCCTTCGTGCTTGCGCACAGCGCGCTTCCCGCCGGCTGAGGAACCTTTCCGATCCAAATGCGTTGTCCGCAATGATTTGGGTCAAAGCCGGGCGCTCTCTTCCGTGCCATCGATGGTGCTGACCCCGTGAGAAACCGGGCGGCAGTTTTTTGCGCCCAGCTATGGAGACAGTCATGGCCTATTCCTTCTTCCAGTCCAGCCGCAGTCGCCGCAACGGCGCTCTCCACAATCTCGAAACCAGCATCGAGGACCAGATCGAAGCCCTGCGCGACGAACTCGCCGAACTGACCCATGTTCTCGGCAAGACCTCCCGCCATCGAGGTGAAACGCTGCGCTCACAGGCATCCGCAGGCTACGAGGACATTCTCGGCCGCAGCGAGGATCTGCTGAACGATTTACAGCAACGCTACCTGCGTAGCGCCGGCGAAGTGCGCAATACGGTCCGCCGTCACCCGCTGGCAACGGTGGGCGCCGCCGCCGCCTTCGGCCTGCTCGTGGCCATGCTCGCCCGCCGCTAGAGTATTCCCGCTCTTTATAGAAAAACGGAAATACTCTATCTGTTTGTTTTAACGCAATTCCGGACGCAAAACCGCTGCGCACTTTTGCTGGAATTGCTTTAGGAGGCTCGATGCTCTTCCCAATCCTGAGCCTGCTCGTAGGCACGAGCGTCCACCGCACGGTGGAACGCACCAAGCGCAACGGCATCTTCGTCGCCGTTGCGTTGCTTTTTCTGCTGACCGCCTATGCGCTTGCCGTCACCGCCGGAGCCATCTGGCTGGCCGGCATCTACGGCGCTATCGGCGCAGCCCTCTTTCTGGCGGCCTGCGCGCTGCTGATCGCGATCGTCGTCTTCGTGATCATGGCGATAATCAATGCCCGGGAAGCCCGCCGCGCCCGCGAACGCCGCGCCGCGTTGGAATCTTTGGCAACCGTCGGCCTTGGCATCGTTCGCGCCCAGCCGCTGTTGACCGCCGGCATCGTGGCCGCTCTTGTCGCCGCCAATCTGGTGGGTTCGAAGCGGAACGATTAAATCCGCCGCCTCTCTTTATCCCTCGAGGAAGGCAGCCACTTGCCTCGCTCCATTAAAAAGCCGGCGCCCGATAGGGCTGCCGGCCATCCTTCCTCCCAGGAACACTTTGATCAGAAGGCGAAGGCCTTCGACGTCAACGGCGCCGACGTGGCATCCGGACCGAAATCCGCCTCGCCCGAAATCTGCAGCAGCTCCTGCAGACGCTGGCGCGCGCGGTTCACGCGGCTCTTGATGGTACCGACGGCGCAGCCGCAGATTTCCGCTGCTTCCTCATAAGAGAAGCCCGAAGCGCCGACGAGAACGATCGCCTCGCGCTGATCCGGCGGCAGCTGGTCCAGCGCCTTCTTGAAGTCCTGCAGGTCGAGCGCGCCATATTGGGACGGGTGGGTCGCCATGGATTCGGTAAACAAACCGTCGCTGTCCTGCACCTCGCGGCCGCTCTTGCGCATCTGGCTGTAAAGCTCGTTGCGCAGGATCGTGAAGAGCCAGGCCTTCATGTTCGTGCCCATCTCGAAATGGTCCTGCTTGGCCCAGGCCTTCATGATGGTATCCTGGACCAGGTCGTCGGCGCGGTCGTGCCGGCCGATCAGGGATATTGCAAAAGCGCGAAGGCTCGGCAGGGCCGCCAGGAGTTCGCGCTTGAAGCTCGGTTGCGCTTTTTCCATGCGGGTATTCCTATTCGGCCATCTTTGCGGAAGCCATCATTTCGGCCCGGTCGAGCTTTTCGAGCAGGTCGAGGAAGCGATCGGGAATAGCTTCCTCCTGGGCGGCAGCATAGAGTGACCGCAACCTGACGCCGATCTGGTTGTTCGGATCCAATATGTCGCTCGCCCGCACTTCCTGCTGGCGCTCATCCACTGCTTCTGTCTTTTGTGTCGTCATCAACTGATCACTTCTTGCCTGTTTCTCGGGATGAAAGGCAAAGTCTGCTGTGAAAATCAAATGGGACGAACACCCGACCGATCAAGCCGGTTCTTTCAAACCTTTGATGCGACAGATCCATCCCCTTCACACGGGTCAAAATGTAACGCCCTTCATTTGTCGGCTAGGATAATGCGACGCTGCAAAAATAGTTCCTCATTTTCCGGAACTTTTTTATGAAGATCGCGTTGTCAGGTCATTGAGACCATTTACTGGCCTGTAGACGGGAGTTTTTAATGACACTTTCCACTCGAATTGCGCCGCACCTTCCTTATCTGCGTCGCTATTCCCGCGCACTTACCGGCACTCAAACCTCTGGCGACGCCTATGTCGCTGCCGTCCTGGAAGCGATCATCGCCGATCTCTCCATTTTCCCGGATACCGTGAATGACCGCGTCGCACTCTACAAACTGTTCACGCAACTGTTTGGTTCCACTGCAGTCGAGATTCCCGAACCCTCCTCTCCTTATGCCTGGGAACAGCGCGCGACGCTGAACCTTTCCAAGGTTTCGCCGCTCGCCCGGCAGGCGTTCCTGCTCGCTTCAGTCGAGAATTTCCGCGTCTCCGAGATCGCGGACATTTTAGAAATCAGCGACGAGGAAACTATGCAGCTGCTCGACAAGGCCTCACATGAAATCTCGCGGCAGGTCGCGACCGATATCATGATCATCGAGGACGAGCCCCTGATCGCCATGGATATCGAGCAGATGGTCGAAAGCCTCGGCCACCGCGTCACCGGCATCGCCCGCACCCACACGGAAGCGGTCGCGCTCTACAACAGGACGAAGCCGAACATGGTGCTGGCCGATATCCAGCTTGCCGACGGCAGTTCGGGTATCGACGCCGTCAACGATATCCTGAAGACATCGAGCGTTCCGGTAATCTTCATCACCGCCTTCCCTGAGAGACTGCTGACCGGGGAGCGGCCGGAGCCTACCTTCCTCGTGACCAAGCCTTTCAACCCCGACATGGTCAAGGCCCTGATCAGCCAGGCGCTTTTCTTCAACGAAACGACCCGCGTGGCAGCCTGAAGCATGAATTTGGGCCGCGCCGGAACCATTTCCGGCAACGATGCGTTCCGGCTCTGCCGGAGCGTTTCGGTAGCTTTAACGGTTTTTGCAGCGCTTGCTTTTAAAATGATCGGCAGGTTTGTCGGGAGGGCTGACATCCTCCCATGTGTTCGAAGGGACTGAAGAAAGGCGGCCGCGTGAATACGACTGGACCATTGTCCGGAACGCCTTTCACTACCGAAGGCAAGACGGCCGTAATGGAGCGCGCGCTTGCCAGCGCCGGTATCTCGATCTTGTATCAGGAGACAGGCCTCGGCATCCTCTATGCCGAAAATCTTCTCCCTTATTTCCAGAAGCGTTTTGTCGTCGGCGGCGATGACGGTTCGCTGTTTGGCGAAACACACGGCAAATCCCTTGCCGCGATGAAGCAGAGGGTGCTTGAGACCGGCGCCTCCAGCACTGCCGAGGTCGATGTTGCGATCGACGGCGAAGTCAGGACATTCGAACTGAAAGTTCAACGCACCGGCGCGCGCGGCAATTACGGCCTGCTCTCCGTAATTTCCGAAGTCACGGAAAGCCGCCACCGCGAAAAAGTGCTGAAATCTCTTCTGCGCGAGCTTTCCCACCGCTCCAAGAACCTGCTTGCCATCATCCAGGGTATTGCCACCCAGACGGCCCGCAACACTCTTTCGCTCGACGCTTTCCTGATGAAGTTCCGGGGACGCCTCCAGTCGCTTTCCAACTCTCAGGATCTGATCACCGACTCCAGCTGGCGCGGAGCCTTCCTGTTCGAACTCGCCGAAAAGCAGTTCGCCCCCTATTGGCCGGAAACTGCAGGCTCCATGCCGATTTATGGCGTCAACGCCCATCTGACGCCGAACGCCGCCGTGCATCTCGGCCTGGCGTTGCATGAGCTCATCGTCAACTCTGCCTCTTATGGCGCGATTGCCGGTGGTGCGACGTCAATCACTCTGAACTGCCGGGAAGCCGACATCTCCGGCCGCAAGGCGATCGAGTTGGCATGGGTAGAGACACTCCCTAACAGCGCCGATGTGCACGAATTCAGCGAAAACAGCTTCGGCCGCACGGTGCTGGAGCGTGTCGTGCCCTCCTCCGTCAACGGCAAGGCCGAACTGACGCTCGCCCCCGGCCGCATTGAATACCACCTGACAGTTCCGGAAACGGAATTCGAAATCCTGAAGCGCACCTGAGACGTTTTATTTCCCACGCAATTGCGGACGCAGAACCGCCGCAGAGTTTTGCGGGAATTGAATTGCTAAGGCCCAGACGGAAAAACAGCCGGTGCGAGGGCGGCGCACTGGCTGTTTCCACTCACCGGGAGGGGACCGTGAGTTCGTCCGAATGATGGGTTGGGGGCGCGCATGTTGGGTCGATGCGGTCATCATCCGGATATCGCATTAACTACGCTCGTTAACTTTGGTTCCGATGGTTCGCAAAAAAATTGGACTTTTGTCATTTTTGTCCGCAAGCCGAAATCCGAGTGTCGCTCCGGTCCATTCAATTGAAAGGCAAAGATTGCCCAAAGAATTATCACATCTAATAAAATCAATTGATTAGAATGCAGGAACGAAAGAAAATTGCCAAACTTTTACCGTTTGATAAATTTTTGAACCTGAGTTACGATTCCCTCACTGGTCGTTACCAATAAAGAGGGAACTTCAATGGAACGTCTGGAAACTGGGATTCGTGCCGGCCGGCTTTCCCCTGCCGAGTACGAGGCTAATTTTTCCGATCTTCATCCGCGCCTCGACAACCACGAAGCGCTGGTCGCCGCCGACCGCTGCTATTTCTGTTATGATGCGCCGTGCATGACGGCCTGTCCCACCTCGATCGACATTCCGCTTTTCATCCGCCAGATTTCGACCGGCAATCCCTTGGGTTCGGCGAAGACGATCTTCGACCAGAATATCCTCGGCGGCATGTGCGCCCGCGTCTGTCCCACCGAAGAGCTCTGCGAGCAGGCTTGTGTGCGCAACACGGCCGAAGAACGCCCCGTCGAAATCGGCCGCCTGCAGCGCTATGCGACCGATGCGGCAATGGCCGCCGACAAGCAGTTCTACCGGCGCGCCGAACCGACCGGCAAGAAGATCGCCGTCGTCGGCGCCGGTCCCGCCGGTCTCGCAGCCGCCCATCGGCTTGCCGTCAAGGGCAATGAGGTCGTGATCTACGACGCCAGGCCGAAGTCGGGCGGACTCAACGAATATGGCATCGCCACCTACAAGACGGTCGACGACTTCGCGCAGAAGGAGGTCGATTACGTCCTTTCGATCGGCGGCATTGAGGTGAAGCACCACCAGCAGCTCGGCCGCGATTTCTCCCTCTCCGACCTGCAGAGCCAGTATGACGCCGTCTTCCTCGGCCTCGGTCTCGCCGGCGTCAACGCGTTGCGCGTCGACAACGAAAATCTGCCCGGTGTCGATGACGCCGTCGATTTCATCGCCGCGCTGCGTCAGGCCGGCAGCAAGGGCGATATCGCCATTGGCCGCCGCGTCGTCGTCTTGGGCGGCGGCATGACGGCAATCGACGCTGCCGTGCAGGCAAAACTGCTCGGCGCAGAGGAAGTAACCATCTGCTACCGCCGTGGCAAGGAGCACATGAACGCTTCGGAATTCGAGCAGGATCTCGCCACTTCCAAAGGCGTGATCATCCGTCATTGGCTGGCGCCGAAATCCATCCTTTCCCAGGACGGCAAGGTCGCCGCGATCGAGATGGAATATACCAGCCTCGTCGACGGTCGCCTCACCGGCACAGGCGAGACCGGCGTCATCACCGCCGATCATATCCTGAAAGCCATCGGCCAGACCTTCGAAGCCTCGAGCCTCGGCGCGCTGCGCATGGAATCTGGCCGTATCGCCGTCGATGCCGAAGGCCGCACATCGATTGAAGGTGTGTGGGCCGGCGGCGACTGCGTCTTCGGTGGCGAAGACCTCACGGTATCC
Organism: Rhizobium sp. WYJ-E13; assembly: GCF_018987265.1. Classification (NCBI taxonomy): domain Bacteria; kingdom Pseudomonadati; phylum Pseudomonadota; class Alphaproteobacteria; order Hyphomicrobiales; family Rhizobiaceae; genus Rhizobium; species Rhizobium sp. WYJ-E13. Next base: position 2,892,312 of record NZ_CP076853.1, read on the forward strand.
GCCGTCGCCCATGGCCGCGATGCGGCTGAATCCATTCACCGCACCCTCGCTGCCGCAGCCGCTCCGGCTGTCGCCGTCGCCTGAAGGGGAGAATGAACAATGGCTGATCTCCGCAATAATTTCATCGGCATCAAGTCTCCGAACCCCTTCTGGCTCGCCTCTGCGCCGCCGACCGACAAGGCCTACAATGTCGAGCGCGCCTTCAAGGCCGGCTGGGGCGGCGTCGTCTGGAAGACGCTCGGCGAAGAAGGCCCGCCGGTCGTCAACGTCAACGGCCCGCGTTACGGCGCGATCTGGGGTGCCGACCGCCGCCTGCTCGGCCTCAACAATATCGAGCTCATCACCGACCGCGACCTGCAGACCAACCTGCGCGAAATGAAGCAGGTGAAGATGAACTGGCCGGATCGCGCCCTCATCGCATCGATCATGGTTCCCTGCGAGGAACAGGCCTGGAAATCCATCCTGCCGCTGGTGGAAGAGACCGGCGCCGACGGTATCGAACTGAACTTCGGCTGTCCGCACGGCATGTCCGAGCGCGGCATGGGCTCGGCCGTCGGCCAGGTGCCGGAATACATCGAAATGGTCGTGCGCTGGTGCAAACAGTACACGCGCATGCCGGTCATCACCAAGCTGACGCCCAACATCACCGACATCCGCCGCCCGGCCCGCGCCGCTAAGGCCGGCGGCACGGACGCCGTCTCGCTGATCAATACGATCAACTCGATCGTGTCCGTCGATCTCGACAACTTTGCCCCCAACCCGACCGTCGGCGGCAAGGGCAGCCACGGCGGCTATTGCGGCCCGGCCGTCAAGCCGATCGCGCTCAACATGGTCGCCGAGATCGCCCGCGACCCGGAAACCGACGGCCTGCCGATATCAGGCATCGGCGGCATCACCACCTGGCGCGATGCCGCGGAATTTCTGGTGCTCGGCGCTGGCAACGTGCAGGTCTGCACGGCGGCCATGACCTATGGCTTCAAGATCGTCCAGGAAATGATCACGGGCCTCTCGGACTGGATGGATGAAAAGGGCCACAAGACCCTCGACGACATCACCGGCCGCGCCGTGCAGAACGTCACCGACTGGCAGTACCTCAACCTCAACTACATCGCCAAGGCGAAGATCGACCAGGACGCCTGCATCAAATGCGGCCGCTGCTACATCGCCTGCGAGGACACCTCGCACCAGGCGATCACCAACTTCGTCGATGGCGTTCGCCATTTCGAGGTGATGGACGAGGAATGCGTCGGCTGCAATCTCTGCGTCAGCGTCTGCCCGGTCGAGAACTGCATCACCATGGAGCAGCTTCCGGCCGGCGCTCTCGACAAGCGCACCGGCAAGGTGGTCGACCCGAACTACGCCAACTGGACCACGCACCCGAACAACCCGATGGCCCGTCAGGCTGCGGAGTAAGAATATAAAAACGTTACTGAATGATCCCCCGGCGACGGGGGATTTTCTTTGTATTTGGAACGGGTACGGTTTCGACCAATATCAGCAAGGTATCAGCATGGCCGACCAAGCAAAGATCAGACAGCATCTCGACGCTTGTCGTTTTCTATCTCTGGAGTCTTTCGGACCACATCAGGTAGGAGATTCACAATTCGATTTGATCCTTGAGGTGGCCGAACTAAAAAGTCAGGCTCCACAGGCAGGCAACCAAACATGGGATACTGAAACACTGGCAAGCCTCGACATACAGACGTCTGAGGATGTCCTTCGTCTCCTCGAAAACGCCAACCGTCTGGTTGTCAGCCCGGATTCAGCTATCTTTACGATCCGCTTTGAGGATTACGCTTCATTTCAGATCATGAACGAAACGATGACGCTACCGGAAACCGACGAAGATTTCTCTAAAAAGCTCCGCAGCTACGAAAAGTCTCGCTTTCTCGACTATATGGCGACAGCGACATGCGCATCGGATTGGCTCTCTGAGCCTCTAAGGCATTTCCGCGTCATCTGCGTCAACCACATCATTGATGTCGCCTGCATTGAGGCCCCCATTATCTCAACGAAACCAGCTCGCAATTTCGACGCATGAATGTCAGAGACGACAGAAGTCGACACCCACGGAGAGCGTGCTGACTTCTGCCCAAGACTGAACGTCAAAGCTTGAAGGCTTTGACCTCGTTGCCACGCTCGATCGTGCGGTTGGCAACGAAGCGTCCGGCTTTGGCCGCCTCCTGCTTTTCCGCCTCGATATCCTGCAGCATTGCCTGCAGGCGCTGGATTGCGAGCGCCTTGTTGCGATGCTGCGAGCGCTCGTCCCGTGCCGTCACGACAAGGCCGCTCGGACGATGCAGGACACGAACCGCGCTGTCGGTCGTGTTCTGATGCTGCCCGCCCGGCCCGCCAGCCCGCAACGTCTCGAAATGCAAGTCGGCCGGATTGATCGCCACCTCGTGGCCTTCCGGGACGAGATCGATACGACGAACGGCGACATACCAGTTCTGGCGTTTGTGGCCGGGCCGTACCGGGCTCTTGAAAGTGAACCGGACAGTACCGCAATAGCCAGCTGCAATCTGCTCCGCCGCACTTCCATCGATGCTGAAGATCGCCGATTTCGCGCCATGCTGATCCGGCATCGGCCCGAGGCTGGTATCGACGCTGCATCCTTGCTGGACAGCCTCCCGCTCCAGGATACGCAGGAGCGCAGAGACTGCGATGCGGCATTCTACCGGGCCGTTGCCCGACGTGATGAGGAGATCAATAGCGCTCATGGCCACGCGCCTCCTTCCCGACGATGCTCGGGCTTTCTTCGCCGCTGCTCAACCTCGGCCTCGTCAACCGCCTTTTTGAAGGTCACGAGCGGCCGGAGGCTGGCGACGACTTCGACCAGATTTGCACGTTCCAGATCGGCCACGACCTGGCCGGCATCCTTGTAGGCCGAAGCAGCCTCCTCGATGACCAGCGCGCGGTCGTCGCAAATGGCAACACCGCCCCATGCATTGCGCAGCAACCGTTCCCGCTCGGAGCGGCTGCGACCGACACGCCCATGCATGCTGGCGCGGTCGTATTTGCGGCCCGCCCCATGGGACATGCCGCCGAGCGAGCGGATGACCGCGTCCGTAGCGCGAACCACATAGCTGAGGCTTGCTCGGGATCCTGCAATTGGCGCGAGCTCACCGGGGGTGACGGCAGCAGCACCCTTATAGTGCACAAAACCGCGACCGGAGGACCGGACGAAATTGTGCGGCACATCGGCGACGAGGCTGAGATCGGCACGCAAGACAGCCGCTGCCTTTTCCGCGATCAGCCGGCGATTCAACGAAGCCCAGGATACGCACTGATCATGGCTTGCAAGCCATGCGACAGCCGCTTCCGAGCCAGGTGAAAGACCGGTCGTCAGATCAGGATGAGCTGCAACGGTCTCCGAGAAGACGGCAGCGCCAAGAGCCCGCGAGCCGGAATGGACAAGCAGGTAAAGACCCTGGCCATCGAAACCGGCAGCATCACCGCCGTCGACAAGTGTCTCCACGGCCTGCAGTTCGCAGAAGTGATTGCCACCCCCGATCGTGCCCAGTGCATCCGGAAAGAGAGAAACTGGCAGACCGGCCTCCTCGAGCAATGCCGAGGGATTGCCGATCTCCTGAGATTCTAGCTCACGAAGCCGTTCCGCCGCCTTGTCGATCTTCAATTTGCGCAGCGGCAGATCGAGAGAGAAGAGCGACATGCCGCAGCCGATATCGTTGCCGACAAGCAGCGGAAGCAGCCGGTCCGACGCCAGCGCGACACCTGTTGCTCCATATTTGCCGGGATGCAGATCTGGAAAGGCGGCAATTTCCGAAACGCCCGCAAGACGGGACATTTCGGCAAGTTGATCCAAGGCAGCACCCTCGATCCAGGTGCTGCCGGAAAAGAAATGGTTGATGACTGCAGGCGATGTCGCCTGCACTATCGGGGAGCTTTCGCTCCCAATGGAATTGCCCATGATGATGAACTCTGGATATGAGTGGTCGTTCATCGCGCAACGGCGATGGTCAACCGGCATTTGCCAGCCGAATGGCTGAGTTAAGCCGAAACCCTCTCGGGGCGTGCTGAGATTTTTGTCATCGTGCGCTCCCTTTCCAGAAACAATTGATACCGCCCGTATAGGCGAAGTGAAAAGCAAATGCAAGTCGAGGGCGTATTAATTACCGAACGACTTGCGGTAGGCGCTCGGGCTCGTCCCGAGCCGACGGCGGAAATGGTGGCGCATGGTCGCGAGCGTGCCGAAACCGCTGGCGATGGCGATATCATCAAGTGAGACGGCAAGCTCCTTCTCGAGCAGATCGCGTGCGTGCCGCAACCGCTCCTTCAGCAGCCACTCCCCGACACTGTCGCCCGTCGCTGCCTCGAAGCGGCGCTGGAAGGTGCGCATGCTCATGCCGGCCCTGCCGGCAAGCAGGCTGATCGGCTGCTCCTCGGAAAGCCGCTCGCGCATCCATTCGATCAATGGCCCGAGACGAATGCCTTCCCTTTCCTCCGGCACGGGAGCCGCAATGAACTGTGCCTGCCCGCCCTCACGGTGCGGCGGAACGACGAGACGCCGCGCGACGCTGTTGGCGGCGTCCGGGCCGAAATCGCCGCGCACGACATGCAGGCAGAGATCGATGCCGGCGGCACTGCCCGCCGCCGTCAGGATAGTTCCTTCGTCCATATAGAGCACATGGGCATCTAGGGCGATGTCGGGGTAACGCTCGGCAATCGAGGCGACATAACGCCAATGCGTCGTTGCGCGCCGCCCGGCGAGCAGGCCCGCCGCGGCAAGGACGGCGACACCCGAGCAGAGTGACATCACCCGCGCGCCGCACTCGTGGGCGGTCCGGAGCGATGCGATCAGAGGCTCCGGCACCGGTGCATCGATCGATCGCCAGCCCGGCGCGATGATCAGGTCCGCCTCGTCGAGCAATTCAAGCCCTCTGTCGACCGCAACCGTCAGCCCGCCGGCAGCCCGCAGCGGGCCGGGCTCGACGCCGGCGACCGAGAAACGATACCAGCTCTCGCCCATTTCCGGCCGCGACAGGCCGAAGACCTCATAGGCAATGCCGAATTCGAAAGTGCAGAGCCCGTCATAGGCAAGCACCACGACATGCGGCCCCCGTGTCTTGTGAACATCCGATTCTGGCATGATCTTTACGCTATCAGTCACGATGGCCAATATTGCTCATCACTATCATCGGCAATGATCGGCTGCAACCAAGTCAAGAAAGGACAAGATCATGCCGAGCCCGGTTTCCGAAATTCCCGCCGCCGCACCCGAAGCTGCCGCCGAACACTTCGCCCGCAAACTCGCCTTCGAGACCGACTGTTCGGATGTGAACGCCGCCTTCGCTTCGGGCAAGGTCGATTTTGTGCTGCTCGACGTCCGCTCGCCGGCACTCTTCGCCCTCTCGCATGTTCCAGGCGCCCTCAACCTGCCGCACGGCAAGATGACCGGGCATCGCATGTCACAATGGCCTGCGGATACACTGTTTGTTGTCTATTGCGCCGGGCCGCATTGCAACGGCGCGGACAAGGCTGCACTTCGCCTGTCGCGTCTCGGCCTGTCCGTCAAGCTGATGATCGGCGGCCTGACCGGATGGGCAGACGAAGGTTTTGCTTTCGAGGGCGAGGCAGGCGCTGCCGCCTGATCAAGGATCCTCTCACCGGCAGTGCCCTTCGGGACCGCATTATATGCGGCCTCACACTGCCGGCCACGCAAACAGATCCCGAAGAATCGGATTGCCATTCTCAGCGAAATCCATGTTTTTCTATGATTTTCTCTGGAAATACGCCAAAGCTGCCGTATATCGCTAGTTTGGTCAGTCCTATCCGGGCGGCATCCTATGCGACAACTTGGAACACGGTCAGCATGTCACTTCGCAGTGCCCTACGCGCACAAACAGCAGATTGCCATGCCAAGGTGGACGCCCACTTCGGTAACTTCAGCCTTTCCGATATCCGCGATTACAAAGCTTTCTTGCGCGCCCATGCCCGTGCCGTTCCTTCGATTGAATCGGCTCTGGAACGGACCAGCATCATCAGGCTGCTGCCGGACTGGCCAGAGCGCCGGCGAACATCTCTTCTCCTTGCCGATATAGCCGCGCTGAACGAGCTGCCTCCTCAGCCCCTTCTACAGCCCGAGTTTCACGATGACGCATCCCTCTGGGGCGCGCTCTATGTACTGGAAGGATCGAAGCTTGGCGGGGCCATGCTCGCAAAGGCCGTGCCCGACCACCTGCCGAGCAGCTATCTCAGTCCCCAGGGTCCGAAGGGCGCCATGCGCGTATTTATGAAACGTCTGGATGCAAGTGGCGTTGACGATATCGCAGGCGCAGTTGCGGCTGCACGCGATGTCTTCGCTCTCTTTCTGAAGGCTGCACAGCTCGAACTGGAAGCGGCTTGATGAGCCAGACCACAGCTCCCGTCGATCTGACCAATTGCGATCGCGAGCCGATCCATCAGCTCGGTTCCGTCCAGCCCTTCGGTTTTCTGCTTGCGGCATCCTCGGACTGGATCGTCACCCGTGCCTCCGCAAATCTTTCGGAATTCCTGGCCATAACCCATGCCGAAGCGGTTGGCCGGCCTGTCTCGTCGATTCTTACGCCCGAAGCACTCCACAGCCTTCGCGACAGACTTGCCACCCTGCGCGGACCCGACATCGTCGAACGTATTTTCAGCATTGCGCTGACTTCGGCTAACCGGCGCTTTGACGTCGCAATCCATGTGAGCCACGGCCAGGTCATCATCGAGGGCGAACCTTGCAACGAAGGCAAGGCCGACGCGCCGTCGCTCTCTATGCGCAGCATGATGTCCCGCCTCGACCATACCGAAACGCTGGAGGCCTTCTTCCGCGAAGGCGCCCGCCAAGCCCGCGCCTTGACTGGTTTCGACCGCGTGATGGTCTATCGCTTCGACGATAGCGGCTCCGGCGAGGTCGTGGCAGAAGCTGCCCGGCCGGGTATCGGCTCGTTCCTCGGCCTGCATTATCCCGCGTCCGATATTCCGGTGCAGGCGCGCGCGCTCTATCTGCGCAATCTCTTCCGCATCATTGCGGATATCCATTCGACACCGGTGCCGATCCTGCCCGAACTCGACGAGCATGGCCGCCCGCTTGATCTCTCCATGTCCGTGCTGCGGTCGGTTTCTCCCATTCACATCGAATATCTGAAGAATATGGGCGTCGGCGCCTCGCTCTCCATTTCAATCGTCGCCGATGGCAGGCTATGGGGCCTATTTGCCTGCCACCACTACAGCGCCCGCCTACCTTCGGCCGAAAGCCGCTCCACGGCCGAGCTCTTCGGCCAGATGTTCGCCTCCCGCCTCGAAAGCCGCGAACGACGCCTGGCGCTCGACTACGAGACCAAGGCACGCCGCATCGCCGACCGGCTTCTCACCTCCGTTGCCGACAATGCAAGCCTGCTCGACGATCCGACGTGGCTGATCGACGCGCTGGCGGATGCCATTCCCGCTGATGGTATCGGTGTGTGGATCAACGGGCGGCTGGCGATTGCCGGCCTCGGGCCGAATGAAAAAAGCTTTGCCATCCTTGTCCGCCACCTCAATCGCAATGCCGCCGGCCGGGTCTACGCGGTGGATCGCCTTGGCGAAACCTATCCCGATATCGAAACCGATGGTGCCGTAGCCGGCATGCTCGCCATTCCGATCTCCCGCTCGCCACGCGATTACGTCGTGCTCTTCCGCCAGGAGATTGTGCGTACCGTCCGCTGGGCCGGAGATCCGCACAAGCCCGTGGAATATGGCCCGAACGGCCCGCGCCTCACCCCTCGCAAGAGTTTCGAAGCATGGTCCGAGCTGGTGCGCGGCCGCTCCCTGCCCTTCACCGAAGCAGAGCGCCGCGTGGCGGAAACCATCCGTGTTACGCTGATCGAAGTCGTACTGCGCCTGACCGATGAAGCAAGCATGGCGCGCCAGCTTGCCAATGAACGGCAGGAATTGCTGATCGCCGAGTTGAACCATCGCGTCCGTAATATCCTCGGCCTGATCGGCGGCCTGATCCGCCAATCACAATCGACCTCCATCAGCCTGCCGGATTATGTCCGCCAGCTTGAGGGCCGCGTCCAGTCGCTCTCCAGAGCGCATGACCAGATCACTCGCGACCACTGGGCGCCCGCCTCGCTTCGTCAGTTGCTGCTTGCGGAAGCCGCCGCCTATCTCGGGAAAAATGCCCAGCGTATACGCATGACCGGCGACGACGTGCTGCTCGAGCCGCAGGCCTTTTCCACCACCGCCCTCGTCTTCCATGAACTGGTGACCAACAGCGCCAAATATGGAAGCCTTTCCGGATCCGGCTTTATCGACCTCAGCTGGAGCACGGACGAGGAAGGCAATCTCCACCTGAACTGGCGCGAAAAGGATGGCCCGCCCGTGGTCGAACCGACGCGCCACGGTTTCGGCTCGACAATCATCCGCCGTTCAATCCCCTACGATCTCGGCGGCAGGGCCGAACTTCGCTACATCAGCGATGGCCTGGAGGCCGATTTTTTCATCCCCGCAAAACACGTCAATGCGGTGAGCGCCGCAGGCGAACGTCCCGCACCGGCCCCGGTGGAAATTGCCGAGCGCAGCAAGGCGGCGGCCAATGACGAGCTTCTCTGCGGGCTCAATGTGCTATTGGTCGAAAACAACCTCATCATCGCCATGGACGGCGAAGACATTCTGCGCCGTCTGGGCGCGGAGGTCGAGACCGCGCCAAGCGTCGCCGACGCGATTGAACTCCTGGCCGGCCAGTCCTTCGATCTGGCGCTTCTCGATGTCAATCTCGGCGATGAGACCAGCTTCGCCATTGCCGACCGTCTAGCCGCCAGTAACGTGCCTTTCGTTTTCGCGACAGGCTACGGTGAGGGGATCGCGCAGGCGCACAGCCATTCGGATGCGCCAGTTCTGCAAAAGCCCTATACGATCGAGGGAGTGACGGACATTCTGGTTCGCATGCCTCTCCCAAAGAGATCCTGATCGTCAGGTGCCGGAACGATCCGGCCTCAACCCGCCAATGAAAAGCTGCTCCAGGAAACGCGCCGCATCCTCGAAACGCCCGTCGCCCGAATGCTCTTCGCCGAGCACAGCGCGAACCTGCACGTCGAAATCGGCATAGTGCTGCGTCGTCGACCAGATCGAGAAGATGAGGTGATAGGGATCGCAATAGGCGATCTTGCCGCTCTTGATCCAGGTGCGGATGACGGCCGCCTTTTCATCGACCAGCTCTTTCAGCGGTCCCTTAAGCATATCGAGGACGTGCGGCGCGCCCTGCAGCATCTCGTTGGCAAAAAGCCGGCTCTCGCGGGGGAAATCGCGCGCCATCTCGAGCTTGCGGCGGATATAGCTGCGGATCTCCGATTCCGGATTGCCTTCCGCATCGAAGGCCCTCAGCGGCTCCAGCCAGTTGAAAAGCACCCGGTCGATCAGCGCGCGGTGCATGGCTTCCTTGGTGCGGAAATAATAGAGGAGATTCGGCTTCGACATGCCGGCCACCTCGGCGATCTGGTCGATGGTCGAGCCGCGGAAGCCGCTGACCGAAAACACATCGAGCGCCGCCTCCAGGATCTGCTCTTCCTTCTCCTCCTGGATGCGTGTCCGCCGAAGTGTCTTCGCCGCTCTCGGTATGGCCATCCGCTCTTTTCCCCTTGAAATTCAACTCCTTCGCTCAAGATTGAAAGAACGGCCCCTCCCGCCGCTTTAATGGGCACTTGCCGGTATGTTTGCCCTTATATTTCTATGTATTTTTCGTGATTTTCGTCTTGAGCGCAGCGATGGAAGTTGTAATGTTTACCAATCGGTCAAATTATCCGCCAGATAAAAAACAAAGGCAACTGGCGATTTTCCAGCGCTGACAGAACAACAAGCAGCAGCGGGATTTGACCACGGGAACATGGCGGGCATGCACCTTGCATGACTGCCGCAAAACAGGTGAGGACTTTCAATATGGTGGCAGCGCCAGGCGAAAACATGCGCATCAACGGGGACCGTCTCTGGGACAGTCTCATGGACATGGCAAAGATCGGCCCGGGAATAGCCGGCGGCAACAACCGCCAGACGCTGACGGATTCGGATGCCGAGGGCCGCAGCCTTTTCAAAAAATGGTGCGAAGACGCAGGCCTGACCCTCGGCGTCGACAAGATGGGCACGATGTTTGCGACCCGCCCCGGCACCGACCCCGATGCGCTTCCCGTCTATGTCGGCTCGCATCTGGATACCCAGCCGACCGGCGGCAAGTATGATGGCGTGCTCGGCGTGCTCGGCGCTCTCGAAGTCGTCAGGACAATGAACGACCTCGGTATCAGGACCAAGCACCCCATCGTCGTCACCAATTGGACCAATGAGGAAGGCGCCCGCTTTGCGCCCGCCATGCTGGCATCAGGCGTCTTTGCCGGCGTTCATAGCCTGGATTTCGCCTATAATCGCAAGGATCCCGAAGGCAATCTCTTCGGTGACGAGTTGAAGCGCATCGGCTGGGTTGGCGATGAGGAAGTCGGCGCCCGCAAGATGCACGCCTATTTCGAATATCACATCGAGCAAGGCCCGATTCTCGAAGCCATGAACAAGCAGATCGGCGTCGTCACCCACTGTCAGGGCCTATGGTGGCTGGAATTCACGCTGACCGGCAAGGAGGCCCATACCGGTTCGACGCCGATGAACATGCGCGTCAATGCCGGCCTTGCCATGTCGCGAATCCTCGAAATGGTCCAGGGTGTCGCCATGGGCGAACAGCCGGGCGCCGTCGGCGGCGTCGGCCAGGTCTTCTTCTCGCCGAATTCCCGCAACGTGCTGCCGGGCAAGGTGGTCTTCACAGTCGACATCCGCTCGCCCGACAAGGCCAAGCTCGACCGCATGCGGGCAAAGATCGAGGCCGAAGCGCCGAAGATCTGCGATGCGCTCGGTGTCGGCTGTTCCATCGAAGCGATCGGCCATTTCGAACCCGTCACCTTCGACGAAAAGCTCGTCACCTCCGTCCGCTCCGCCGCAGACCGCCTCGGCTACTCCCACATGGACATTATCTCCGGCGCCGGACACGATGCCTGCTGGGCCGCCAAGGTCGCGCCTGCCACCATGGTCATGTGCCCGTGCGTGGGTGGTCTCTCGCATAACGAGGCCGAGGAGATTTCCAAGGAATGGGCAACAGCTGGCGCTGACGTGCTGTTCCATGCGGTCGTCGAGACGGCGGAGATTGTGGTGTGATGGCATCGGACTTACCAACGACTTATCTCGATTATCCTGATGCCTCTAAGTTATACTTTCAGCAAAATGCCGACGATCTTGCATGGGCGAGTGCCAATGAGACGCCGGTGAACGAAGGTCCGTGGGGCGACGTCCCCAGTGTGCAGATCTTCTACGTTGGCATCAACACGGCAGGCGAGCGGATCAGGCTTCCGCAAATATCGAGCTTTTGGCGCTATAAACCTTCTGGTGTTCAACTGGCCTATTCAGATGACCACGCCCGAGATGCGCCGCACCAGACCTATTATCTTTCTGGGCCTGGGCCTAGCGTGGTTCGAATCGAACTCGGCCCTTCCATGCCCGGCATACTGATCGAACGTCCCAGGGGTAACCAACCCGTACAGTCAACCGGACTGATCGATGGCAAGGATTTCTACTTTCACGAAAGCGATGGTTTTTGGTCCTTGTCAGTCGGCGGCACAGATGTCGTTGACCAGCCCGACTGGTATTATGAGGAAGAGCACGACGCGCCCGACGAACTGAGTGAGGAAGCAGTCTACAGCCTCATCGCCAAGGGTGCAGCGCTCCTGCGAAGTGGCACGCCCACGATGACAGTTAAGCAGTAACAGGAACAAGACCGCACGGAAAAGGAACAGCAGCCATGACTACAGTCATCAAGAACGGCACCATCGTCACGGCCGACCTCACCTACAAGGCGGACGTGAAGATCGACGGTGGCAAGATCGTCGAGATCGGCCCGAACCTTTCCGGCAACGAAGTACTGGATGCCACAGGCTGTTACATTATGCCCGGCGGCATCGATCCGCACACCCATCTCGAAATGCCTTTCATGGGCACCTATTCCTCCGACGATTTCGAGAGCGGCACGCGTGCGGCGCTTGCCGGCGGAACGACCATGGTCGTCGATTTCGCCCTTCCCTCTCCCGGCCAGTCGCTGCTTGAAGCGCTGACCATGTGGGACAACAAGTCCACGCGTGCCAACTGCGACTATTCCTTCCACATGGCGATCACCTGGTGGGGCGAGCAGGTCTTCAACGAGATGAAGACGATCGTTCAGGACAAGGGCATCAACACCTTCAAGCATTTCATGGCCTACAAGGGCGCGCTGATGGTGAACGACGACGAGATGTTCGCCTCCTTCCAGCGCTGCGCCGAGCTTGGCGCCCTGCCGCTCGTCCATGCCGAAAACGGCGATGTCGTCGCCTCCCTGTCGGCCAAGCTGCTCTCGGAAGGCAACAACGGCCCGGAGGCGCACGCCTATTCGCGCCCGGCCGAAGTCGAGGGCGAGGCCACCAACCGCGCCATCATGATCGCCGACATGGCCGGCTGCCCTGTCTATATCGTCCACACCTCATGCGAACAGGCCCATGAAGCGATCCGCCGTGCCCGCCAGAAGGGCATCCGCGCCTATGGCGAGCCGCTGATCCAGCACCTGACGCTCGATGAAACCGAATATTTCGACAAGGACTGGGACCATGCCGCCCGACGCGTCATGTCCCCTCCCTTCCGCAACAAGCAGCATCAGGACTCGCTTTGGGCCGGCCTCGCCTCCGGTTCGCTGCAGGTGGTGGCGACCGATCACTGCGCCTTCACCACGGCGCAAAAGCGCTTCGGCGTCGGCGATTTCACCAAGATCCCGAACGGCACCGGCGGCCTCGAAGACCGCATGCCGATGCTCTGGACCTATGGCGTCAATACAGGTCGACTGACGATGAACGAATTCGTCGCCGTCACCTCGACCAACATCGCCAAGATCCTCAACATCTATCCGAAGAAGGGCGCGATCCTTGTCGGCGCTGACGCCGATCTCGTCGTCTGGGATCCGAAGCGCTCCAAGACCATTTCGTCGAAGACCCAGCAGTCGGCGATCGATTACAACGTCTTCGAAGGCAAGCAAGTCACCGGCCTGCCGCGCTACACGCTGACGCGCGGCGTCGTGGCCATCGAGGAAGATACGATCAAGACCCGCGAGGGCCATGGCGAGTTCATCAGGCGCGAGCCGGTCACCGCCGTCAGCAAGGCGCTGTCGACCTGGAAGGAGATCACCGCTCCGCGCAAAGTCGAACGCACGGGCATCCCGGCAAGCGGGGTGTGATATAAATGCGCGGCCATCTGCTTCTGATCATCGTCACTCTGGCCGCGCTCTCCAATGCGGCCCTCTATAATGTGGCTCAGGCCGACACGCTGCCCATCAAGGGCAGCTACGGCAACAAGGATGGCTGCGCCTACGCCAAGAGCGGCGAAAGCACGGGCTCGGACAACTTCTTCCTGCTGACGTCAGAGAGCATCACGACGGCCGTCTCCTATTGCGAAATCAAGAAGGTCCTGAAGAGCGAAGGCAAGAACTTCACCGCAACGATCTCCTGCCATGCAGAAGGCGAAGAGAGCGGCGCCGACGACACAGCCCGGATCACCTCAGGACCGAAGGGCTATACGATCGGCCTCGCCTCGGATGCCGCAATCAAGTGGGGGCCGCTGCCGCTATGCAAATAGCCTCACGCCGGCACCAGCGCATCGAGCTCGGGCAGCAGGACGACACTTTCCTGCTCGTTCGGATCCGTGCGGGCAATGATCGCCGTGCAGGGTGTGCTGCTGAGGTTCGCCGGAAGATGCGGCACCCCGGCCGGAATGTAGAAAAGTTCGCCCGCGCGCAGGATCACATGGTTCTCCAGCTTGTCGCCGTACCAAGTATGCGCCTCGCCGGAGAGCATGTAGATTGCCGTTTCATGCGCCTCGTGCAGATGCGCCTTGGCGCGCACGCCGGGCGGGATCGTCAAAAGATGCATGCAGATGCCCGTCGCGCCGACCGTCTCGGCCGCGATGCCCTGAAAATAGCTCAGCCCCTGCTTGCCGTCATAGGTGTGGTCGGGACGAACAATGTGGCAGGTGGGCTTTGATTTCACGTCCATCCTTTTCCTCCAAGGACTGTGCTGCCGGAAAGACCGGCGACCATAATATCACGGAAAACTGCGCCCGCGCGGCGAAAACAAGACTGGTTTATTGATGCAAGCACCCTCCGTCGTATCCGCCAAGGATCTCTGTCTCACCTACCAGACGAATGACGGGCCGGTGCATGCGCTGAGCGATGTCAGTCTCGACATCCGCAAGGGAGAATTTGTCTCCTTCATCGGTCCCTCCGGCTGCGGCAAGACCACTTTCCTGCGCGTCATCGCTGATCTCGAGCACAAGACATCAGGCGATATCGCCATCAATGGCATGACGCCGGATGAAGCCCGCAAGGCCCGTGCCTATGGCTACGTCTTCCAGGCACCGGCCCTTTATCCCTGGCGCACGATCGAAAAGAACATCGCCCTGCCGCTGGAGATCATGGGTTATCCGAAGCCCGAGCAGAAGAAACGCATCGCGGAAGCACTCGACCTCGTCGAGCTCACGGGCTTCGACAAGAAGTTCCCCTGGCAGCTCTCCGGCGGCATGCAGCAGCGCGCCTCGATCGCCCGCGCCCTTGCCTTCGATGCCGACCTGCTCCTGATGGACGAACCCTTCGGCGCGCTTGACGAAATCGTCCGCGATCACCTCAACGCCGCCCTTCTGAAACTCTGGGCACGCACCAACAAGACGATCTGCTTCGTCACCCATTCCATTCCGGAAGCCGTCTACCTCTCCACCAAGATCGTCGTCATGTCGCCACGCCCAGGCCGTGTGACGGATGTGATCGACTCGACATTGCCGAACGAGCGCCCGCTCGACATTCGCGAGACACCGGAATTCCTGGAAATCGCCCACCGCGTTCGCGAGGGGCTGAGGGCGGGGCATAGTTATGAGCAGTAGGGCCTTGCGTTCGGTAGTTACCCCCCTCTGTCCTGCCGGACATCTCCCCCACAAGGGGGGAGATCGACAAGCCGCACGACCTTCGCACATTGCTGATCTCGTGCAATTTGCGACGCTGATTGCTTGGGGAAACCGGCGCCCCCAGCCAATCTCCCCCCTTGTGGGGGAGATGTCCGGCAGGACAGAGGGGGGTAGCCGCACACTCCTCACTTGGAGGAGCGCCGCATGAAACCCGACACCCTCAAGGACAAGATCGTCCCTGTCCTCACCATTCTACTGGTCCTGGTCGCCATCTGGTATGTCGCCGCGGTCATCCTGAACACGCCCTTCCAGCGTGACATGGATACCCGCAACAACATCACCTCGACGACGATAGAATTTATCGGCAGCACCCTCTCCCAGCCAAAGCCCGTCCTGCCGGCGCCGCATCAGGTGGCGCAGAACGTCTTCGAGAACACGTTTCTCAGAAAGCTCTCCAGCAATCGCAGCCTCGTCTACCACGCGGGCGTCACCCTCTCCTCAACCGTTCTCGGCTTTGCGTTCGGCACGTTGCTTGGCGTCGTCATTGCCGTCGGCATCATCCATATCAAGGCGCTTGACCGCAGCCTGATGCCCTGGATCATAGCCTCGCAGACCGTGCCAATCCTGGCGGTCGCACCCATGATCATCGTCGTTCTCGGTTCGATCAACATCACAGGCCTGATCCCGAAGGCCCTGATATCAACCTATCTCTCCTTCTTCCCGGTCGCTGTCGGCATGGTGAAAGGGTTACGTTCGCCGGAAGTCATGCATCTCGACCTGATGCGCACCTACAACGCCACGGCTGCACAAACCTTCTGGAAGCTGCGCGTGCCCGCTTCCATTCCCTTCCTCTTCACCTCTATGAAGGTGGCGATCGCCGCAAGCCTCGTCGGCACCATCGTCGGCGAGCTGCCGACCGGTGCCGTTGCCGGCATCGGCTCTAAACTGCTTGCCGGCTCCTATTACAGCCAGACGATCGATATCTGGGCCGCCCTTGTCGCCGGCTCCGTGCTGGCGGCCATTCTCGTCGCCATTGTCGGCCTCGCAGGCAAGATCGTCGATCGCGCGATGGGCGGGAGGCCGGCATGAGGCAGGTAACGATTTCCTGGCAGGGCCTAATCGCTCTCCTCTGCGCCTTCGGTGCGATGGCCTTGCTGCCGCTCTTTGCGGCGGGCGCAACCCATCCTCCATCTGCAGGCACTGTCGGGCTGACCTCCCTGCTTGCGATCGCTGCAGCGCTTGTGTCCTTTGCGCCTCTCCCAGTAACGCTCGTCGCAGCAGTCCTTTTTGTCGGCGCTCACGGGGGCGCATGGCTGCTGCTCGGCACGCTCACGGGCAATGAAGGTTTCGCCGCCCCCGCTTTCTTTCTGCTGCTCGCTGCCTGCTGGCTGCTCGCATGGCGTTGCGTGACGAAACTTTCCGAGATCCCGCCGACAGAACCGGCCAGCCAATGGCTGCTGCGCCTGCTCATTCCAGCGATCTTCGGAGCCTGGATCCTCATCATTTGGGAGGCGATCACACGTGGCGCCGGCATCCCGTTCGTCATCCTGCCGCCGCCAAGCGCGATCTGGGCGCGCATATCCGGCTCCCTGCCGATCCTCGGCGAAGATGTCAGGCAGACGATCTTTAAAGCGGTTCTGATCGGATACGCCATCGGTTGCCTTAGCGGCTTCGTGGTCGCCATCCTTGCTGACCGCGTCGCCTTCCTGCGCCGCGGCCTGCTGCCGATCGGCAATATGGTCTCTGCCCTGCCGATCATCGGGGTGGCGCCCATCATGGTCATGTGGTTCGGTTTCGACTGGCAGTCGAAGGCAGCGGTCGTCATCATCATGACCTTCTTCCCGATGCTGGTGAACACGGTCGCCGGCCTTGCCGCCTCCGGCAATATGGAGCGCGACCTGATGCGCACCTACGCATCGAACTACTGGCAGACGCTCGTAAAGCTCCGGCTTCCCGCCGCCATGCCCTTCATTTTCAATGCACTGAAGATCAACTCGACGCTGGCGCTGATTGGTGCCATCGTTGCGGAATTCTTCGGAACGCCGATCGTCGGCATGGGCTTCCGCATCTCCACCGAGATGGGCCGCATGAATGTCGACATGGTCTGGGCCGAGATCGCCGTCGCGGCGCTCGCTGGCTCCGTCTTCTATGGTGTCGTCGCCCTTGCCGAGAGGGCGGTGACGTTCTGGCATCCGTCTATCCGTGGTGGTTAGACGCGCCCCGGCTCCGCATAGGGGTCGGGGCATAACTTCAGAGGGAAAAAGAAAATGAAAAAGTTGATGGTTGCGATGATGGCGAGCGCGATGTCGCTTGCCGCAGCACACGCGATGGCCGCCGACAAGGTGACGCTGCAGCTAAAATGGGTCACCCAGTCGCAGTTCGCCGGTTATTACGTTGCCAAGGACAAGGGCTACTACGAAGAAGAAGGCCTCGATGTCGATATCAAGCCGGGCGGCCCGGATATTGCGCCTGAGCAGGTGATTGCCGGCGGCGGCGCCGATGTGATCGTCGACTGGATGGGCGGCGCGCTGGTTGCCCGCGAAAAGGGCGTTCCGCTCGTCAACATCGCCCAGCCCTACCAGAAGTCCGGCATGGAAATGATCTGCCGCAAGGATGGCCCGGTCAAAACCGAAGCCGACTTCAAGGGCCACACGCTCGGCGTCTGGTTCTTCGGCAACGAATACCCCTTCTTCGCCTGGATGAACAAGCTCGGCCTCAAGACCGACGGAGGCCCTGACGGCGTGACCGTGCTGAAGCAGAGCTTCGATGTGCAGCCGCTGCTGCAGAAACAGGCCGATTGCATCTCCGTCATGACCTATAACGAATACTGGCAGGCGATCGATGCCGGCCTGAAGCCGGAAGACCTTGTTGTCTTCAACTATACCGCCATGGGCAACGACCTCCTGGAAGACGGCCTCTATGCAATGGAAGACAAGCTGAAGGATCCGGCCTTCAAGGAAAAGATGGTCAAGTTCGTCCGCGCTTCCATGAAGGGCTGGAAATATGCCATGGAAAATCCCGACGATGCAGCCGGGATCGTCGTCGACGCCGGCGGCCAGGACGAAAACCACCAGAAGCGGATGATGGGCGAAGTTGCCAAGCTGATCGGTGACGGCACCGGCAAGCTCGACACCACGCTCTATGACCGCACGGCCAAGGCCCTGCTCGACCAGAAGATCATCAACAAGGAACCGGCGGGCGCCTGGACTCACGACATCACCGACGCTGCCGCCAAGTAACAGAAATATCGATGCCCAAATGCAACGCGCGCGGGAAATTCTCCCGCGCGTTTCTATTTTTTGCACTCAATGAAAAAAAATCGCCTTGCAACTGTCGCATTTATCAGGCGTCAAACGTCAAAGCATATGAGAGCCGATCAATCATCGTCATGTTCACATAACCCTTAGGTGATTGATGGGCATCGCAATAGTGATTAATGGTATCTCATGGGGAATTATTTTCTGCCGGGCTTGCGCGTGGAGCAAATCGATACCACGTACTAGCCGGATTTGGCGGATTGGGACCATAAGTTCCGACCGATGGGATGCGGGTAAATACCTCTGAGATTTGGAAGACGGCATTCGCCCGACCGCGAGCCTGTTTGAGAACGCGCGAGTTCGGCCGATCCCGTCGAGAGATTGGACGACGACGCATGGCACTCAAGCCGCACGCATTACGACGCGCCTCCACTTCCCCTGCCGCCGCTTTTGCGGTCTCGGCTCTTCTTGCGGCCGCTTTTGCGGCCTCGGCTGTATTTGCCGAGGAACCCCAGGTCACGCATGCGCAGACCCAGGCTTCCCAGAACCTGCCGGCAATCGTCGTCACCACGGCGCTGAACCGCACCCTCGTCGACCGTGTCATCGGCACGGGAACCGTCAAGCCCGTCGAGGAAGTCTATATCCAGCCGCAGGTTGAAGGCCTCTCCATTCGCACCCTGAAGGCCGATGTCGGCGACAAGGTTCAGGCCGAAAGCACGCTGGCGACGCTGAACGATGACGCTCTGGTGCTGACCAAGAGCCAGATGATGGCGACGAAAGCCAAGGGCGAGGCAAGCCTCGCCCAGCTGCGCGCCCAGCTCATCGAAGCACAAGCCAATGCCGAACAGGCAAGGCAGCAGCAGGCCCGCGCCCAGGAAATGGGTAAGAAGGGCACGGTTTCGACCGCACAGGTCGAACAGGCCGATGCGACCGCCGCTGCCGCCAACGCGCGCGTCGCTTCCGCCGAGCAGGCGATCGAAGTCGCCGAAGCCGATCTCAAGGTCTTTGACAGCCAGATTGCCGATGCGGATCTGAAGCTCGCCCGAACCGACGTGAAGACGCCGGTCGCTGGCACGATCTCGGCGAAGAACGCCAAGGTCGGCGCCATTGCCGCCGGCAACGGCGATCCGCTATTCACGCTTATCCGCGACGGCGATATCGAGCTTGTCGCCGAAGTCGCCGAAAGCGACATTGTCAGGATCACGGCCGGCCAGAAGGCGACGATCTCGCTTTCCGGCAGCCGCGAGAAGCTTTCCGGCGCAGTGCGCCTGGTGTCGCCGACCGTCGATCCGGTCACCCGCCTCGGTCTCGTCCATATCTCCATCGACGACGACAGCAAGGCGCGTTCCGGCATGTATGGCAGCGCCGAGATCATCGTCCGCGAGACCGAGGGCGTATCGCTTCCGCTGACGGCGGTGCTCACCGGCAGCGAAGGCTCCTCTGCCCGCAGGGTCGAGAATGGCGTGGTGAAATTCGCTAAGATCGAAACCGGCATCCAGGACGGGGCCTATGTCGAAATCACAAGTGGATTGAAGACCGGCGACGAAGTCGTGGCCAAGGCGGGCGCCTATGTCCGCGACGGCGACCACATCACTCCGGTGCGCGAACAGCCTTCGGCTTCCAACTAAAGAGACCATCCGATGAATTTTTCAGCCTGGTCCATTCGAAATCCGGTCGCGCCGCTCCTGGCCTTCTGCCTGTTGATATTCATCGGCATGCAGTCCTTCAACAAGCTGCCGATCACGCGCTTCCCGAACATCGACGTGCCGCTCGTTTCAATTAGCGTGACGCAGAGCGGCGCTTCGCCGGCCGAACTCGAAATGCAGGTGACGAAGGAGATCGAAGACGCGATCGCCTCCATCACCGGTATCGACGAAATCCAGTCGACAGTAACCGACGGCAGCTCGCAGACCAACGTCATGTTCCGGATGGAAGTGCCGACGGAACAGGCCGTTCAGGACGTCAAGGACGCGATCGACCGCATCCGCAGCGATCTGCCGGCAACCGCCGAGACACCGATCGTCACCAAGGTCGACGTCGAAGGCCAGGCGATCCAGACTTTCGCGGTTTCCTCACCGGATATGTCGCTGGAAGAACTCTCCTGGTTCGTCGACGATACGATCAAGCGTGCGCTGCAGGGCCAGGCCGGCATCGGCCGCGTCGACCGTTACGGCGGCGCCGAGCGTGAAGTCCGCATCGAGCTCACCCCCGACAAGCTCAATGCTCACGGCATTACCGCCGCAAGCGTAAACCAGCAGCTGCGTGGCACCAACGTCGATCTAGGCTCCGGCCGCGGCCAGGTGGCGGGCAGCGAGCAGGCGATCCGCGTTCTTGGTGACGCCCGCAACGTCGCCGAGCTCGCCGACACGACGATTGCGCTCCCGAGCGGCCGTTTCGTCAAACTGTCCGATCTCGGCGTTATCAAGGACACCTACGAGGAGCCGAAATCCTTCTCGCGCTTTAACGATACGCCGGTCGTCACCTTCGGCGTCTTCCGCTCGAAGGGGGCCAGCGAAGTCAGCGTCGCCGAAACCGTAGCGCAGAGCCTCGACAAGGTGCGGAGCGAAAACCCGAATGTGAAGATCGAGATGATCGACGATTCGGTCTATTTCACCTACGGCAACTACGAAGCCGCCATTCATACGCTGCTCGAAGGCGCGCTGCTCGCCGTCGTCGTCGTCCTGCTGTTCCTCCGCAACTGGCGGGCAACCCTGATTTCCGCCATCGCCCTTCCGCTCTCCGCGATCCCGACCTTCTGGGTTATGGACATGATGGGCTTCTCGTTGAACCTCGTCAGCTTCCTCGCCTTGACACTCGCGACGGGTATTCTTGTCGACGACGCCATCGTGGAAATCGAAAACATCGCTCGCCACATCAAGATGGGCAAGACGCCCTATCGAGCGGCGATCGAGGCGGCAGACGAAATCGGTCTTGCCGTCATTGCCACGACCTTCACGATCATCGCCGTCTTCGTGCCCGTTTCCTTCATGCCGGGCATTCCAGGCCAATATTTCATTCAGTTCGGCCTGACCGTCGCCTTCTCCGTCTTCTTCTCGCTGATGGTCGCGCGCCTCATCACCCCGATGATGGCCGCTTATCTGATGCGTGCCGAAGACGCGATGGAAGACCATCACGACAATGATGGCTTGCTGATGAAGGGCTATACGCGTCTTGTCAGCGGCACGACCCGCAAGTGGTATTGGCGTTATACGACTCTGATCGTAGCCTTTCTCTTGACGGTTGGGTCAGTCATCTCGCTGTTCATGTTCGTGCCCGGCAGCTTCCTGCCGCCGGAAGACGCCTCACGCATCGTTCTCTCGGTCGAACTGCCGCCGAACGCGCGGCTCGACGACACCGAGAAGACGACCAATGCGATCTACGACAGGGTCAAGGATATCAACGGCGTCGAAAGCGTCTTCGTTCTCGGCGGCGCATCGCCGAAGGGCGAGCTCGAACTGCGCCGCGCGACCATCACGCTCGCACTCGACAAGCTCGACCAGTCGCTGGTCAAGAAGGTGGTCAACGACGTGATCGGCCATATTCCGGTCATCGGCCCGAAACTGCCGAAGGTGGAAGTCCATGGCCGTGAGCGCCCGCAATGGAATATCGAGAAGGAAGTCTTCGCCAAACTGCGCGACATTCCCGACGTTCATATCCTGAAGCTCAACGACCGCGGCGAACGCGACCTTTCCTTCAACTTCCTCTCCAAGAACGAGCAGGACCTGAACGATGCGGTCGGCATTCTGGAATCCAAGCTCCGCGCCGATCCGCTGCTTGCCAATGTCAGCGCCGACGGCGCCCTGCCCCGTCCGGAATTGCAGGTTCGTCCGCGCAAGGACGAGGCTGCCCGCCTCGGCATCACGCCGCAGCAGATCTCCGAGACGATCCGCGTCGCCACCATCGGCGATGTCGATGCGGCTCTTGCCAAGATCTCGCTCGACGATCGCCAGATCCCGATCCGGGTCCAGGCCTCGCTCGACATGCGCCGCGATCTCTCGGCCATTAGGGCGTTGAAGATCCAGACCGCCAGCGGCGGCACCGTTCCGCTCGCAACCGTGGCCGATATCGACTATTCGGAAGGCGTAAGCTCGATCAAGCGCAACAATCGCTATCGCGTGGTCTCGATCGGCTCCGATCTGCCTCAGGGTGTCGCGCTCGACACGGCCTCGGCCCGTTTCCGCCAGATCGTCAACGAGGCCAAGATCCCAGCCACGGTGCATCTCGCCGAAAGCGGCGATACCAAGGTGCAGACGGAGATGCAGCAGAGCTTCGTCAACGCCATGCTGATGGGCCTTCTCCTGGTGCTGACGGTGCTGATCCTGCTCTTCAAGGACGTGATCCAGCCCTTCACCATCCTGTTCTCGCTGCCGCTCGCCATCGGCGGCGTCGCGGCAGGCCTGATCGTCACCAGCAATCCGCTGTCCATGCCGGTCATGATCGGCATCCTGATGCTGATGGGTATCGTCACCAAGAATGCCATCCTGCTCGTGGATTTCGCGATCGAGATGCGCCACCAGGGCATGGCTCGTGTCGAGGCCATGGTCGAAGCCGGCCGCAAGCGCGCCCGCCCGATCATCATGACCTCGATCGCCATGTCGGCCGGCATGCTGCCCTCCGCGCTCGGCGTTGGTGAAGGCGGCTCGTTCCGCGCGCCGATGGCGATCGCCGTGATCGGCGGTATCATCGTCTCGACGGTGCTCTCGCTCGTTGTCGTACCGTCCTTCTTCCTGATCATGGACGACCTTTCCCGCCTGCTCGGCTGGATCTTCGGCCGTCTCGTCGGCAGAAAGGACAACGAGGACCTGCCGTTGTCACGCGAAGACCTCACCCGCCTCGCCCGCGAGAACAGCAGCGATATCGATGCGCTGGAAGAGCGTCTGACTGCGATCGAGAAGCCCGAAAGCAAGCGCAAAATCGGCAACGACACGAACGTGCTGCGGCTGCCGCCATTCGCGGCCGAGTAACCAGGACATCACAAGAGAAGAGGCCGGGCATCGACCCGGCCTTTTTTGTTTTCCGGACTTATCGCAGCCTTGGCTTCGCGGTGCTGTCTCTCACGACCAGTTCGAGATCGAGGGCCTCATGGTCTGCCGGCAGCGCATTTTCGAGGATCGCCGTCACTGCGCGCCGGGCGATTTCGGCAAAAGGCTGGGCGACCGTGGTCAGGCGCGGCAGCGAGGTCGCCGCCTCGGGCACGCCATCAAAGCCGATGATGGAGACATCTTCGGGCACCTTCAGCCCCTGTTCGGCCAGCCATTGCATGGCAAACAGCGCAACCTTGTCCGACATCGCCAGAATGGCCGTCGGCGGATTGTCGGAGGAGAAGAGGGCTTCCATTGCCGTCAGCGTGCTCGGCCTGTCATGCAGTGTTCCTTGGATCGGGACGGCTTCACGTGGGATGCCGTATTCTGCCATCGCCTGCCAGTAGCCGTGCATGCGGTCGCGTGGCGTGGCCTCCATTTCGGGGTTCACACGCTCCGGCGCCACCAGGCCGACAAGGCCATCGACATCGCCGATCGACAGAATCGCGATGTCACGGTGCCCGAGTTCCAGCAGATGCCGCGCAGCCACCGCCCCGCCCGAGACATTGTCGATCCCGATTGCCGGAATGGTCTCGTCCTCGATGCCGAGCGCAAGCGCGATGAACGGCAGCTGACGCTGCCGGGTGAGCTCCACCAGCCTCTCCCCGCCTTCCACGCACAGCAGGATGAAGCCGTCGACAAGCGCGCTGTTGATGTTCCAGGCAAGCCGCTCCTCGTTCATTGCCGATACGACAGCAATACCGGTGCCGCTTGCATCACAGACCTCGCCGATCGCGGTCATCAGGGAGCGTGCCCAGGGATCGTCGAAAAAATAGGCGAGCGGCTCGACGGCGGCGACGCCGATCGCGTTCACCCGCCCTGCCCTGAGCAGCCTGCCCTTGATATCAGGCCCGCCGTAACCGAGTTCGCGGGCGACATTGAGCACCCGTTCCCGCACTTCCTCCCGGACCACGTCCGGACGGCTGAAGACATTCGATGCCGTACCCTGCGATACGCCTGCCGCCTTGGCGACATCAGCCAACCTCACATGCCCTTTGCCCAAAGCTACTCCTTGCAGGTACGAATTTGGCGCACTCTAGCAAAAGATTGTATCGGTTCAAAATAAACTTGACATCGCCAAGGATTGGGAAGAGGATTGAATCGGTTCAACAACTCCACTGAGGTTTTGAATCGATTCAATATTGAGGAGACAGAGCGATGCTCCCGATCAGTTCGCTATTCAAGGATCTCTATGAAGACCGCTGGGGTATCCCGCGCAACAGGCAGCTTGCCGAGGAGGCCGAACGCGGCAAGCGTCTGTTGGTGCTCCTGCTCTTTATCCGCCGGTTCACCTGCAACCGTAAGGATCCGGACGCCTGGTCCTTTACCATCCCGATCGATCGCCGGCTTCGATGAGAGGCTCACCTGCAGCGTTTGACCAAAATCAATCCCTCCGCGCTCCACTTCCCCTATTCTGGCATCATCAAGGGGATATTGGCGGCATCAACCGCTGCCGGAGGCCGGAACATGAACAGAATGCTGATGCCGAGCAGCCGCGACCGCGTGCTGCTTTCCAGAGCCGGAATATTTGCAGAACTGGACAGCACGGAGACCGAGGCGCTGCGCGCCTGCTCCACCGTGATCTCTTCCGTTCCGCACGACATTCTCTTTCAGGAAGGCGAACCTGGCGTTTATTTCTACATCGTGCTGGAGGGCTACGTCCGGCTCTTTCGTTTGAACGGAGAGGGTCGCGAGGCAGACATCCGCATCTGCGAGCCGGGCGACAGCTTCGCCGAATGTCTGATCCAGGCAGGCGGCGTCTATCGTTATGGCGCCCAGTCGATGGACAACACGGTGCTTGCCCGCTTCCACATCGGCAAGGTACGAGCCCTCTTGGCGGAACACCCACAGATCGGCACCGCAATCATGCGCAGCCTGTCGCTGCATCTGCTGTCGACGATGGAATGCCTTGCCAATGACCGGATGCAGACGGCACCGCAGCGCGTGGCGCACTACCTTCTCTCGCATTGCGTGGAGGAAGGACCGGCAACGGCATCGCTGCGGCTGCCCTTCCCGAAGAACCTGCTCGCGCGCAAGCTCGGCCTGGCGCCGGAGGCATTATCCCGTGCCTTCTCGACGCTCAAATCGGCAGGCGTTACCGTGCGCGGCCGCTTCATCGCCATCAGCGACGTTAATACGCTCAGGCAGATATGAAACTAGGAGACCAGGTCCCAGAAGCCATACTTCTTGTCGTGTCGGCGTTTCAGTTCCGCGAGATAAGCTTCGTGGGTGCCGGCGCTGCTGAAATCAGTGATGTGTGGGGAGAGAGACACGCATTCCGCGAGATGTCGCGCCGCATGCTTGTAGCGGCTGGATCGCCCGCTATCGAGCGTAAAGTCGATCATTGAACGCAAAACGAGTGTGGCCGCGAGCGGATGTTTCTCGGCCAGCGCTTCGGCAGCCGGTGTCATCAGTTCGTAAAAGTCACCATCGAGTTCTGCCTTCCGCTTGACGACAAGCTTTGCCGCCTCTGCTAGCGCCGGCCAACCCAGGAAAAAAGTCAGCGCCCGGTGCACGTCCGGGAAAGCATGGACATAGACGAACGCCTTTTCCTCGGCCTCGATATCATCGAAGTCTGGCAATCGCTTCAGGAATGCGCGCAGATGCACGTCGTTCAGCGACTGCTCGAACGACTTCCATCGATCGGCCTGAGCCTCGTCCGCGCGTCCCAAGGCGTCGAGCGTCTCGGCGCGGGCGAGTTGCCACTCGACGGGAATTTCAGTTCGGCCTCCGGTATCGACTCCGTCCAGCATCTGAAGTGCTTCGTGAGCGCGCCCTGAGAAAAGCAGACGGCCGGCGATATCTGCAGCCACCAAGGGGAACCTGCGAGTCTTTTCGGGCTGCTGGGCGATATATGCATCGACATCGCCCTGAGCGTCCGCGATCTCCTGCAGAGCGATACGCACCGTCAGCTCACGCTGATTCCCATAGACTTCGTCCTCGTAGATCGGACCCTTGGCGCTCCAGCCGATGACCCGGCGGTCGTCGGCTGCGGGCTTTGTCTGAGGCTCTTTCGACCACTGCACGAACAAGGTTTTCAGATATTCAAGGCCATCGTTGCCGAGCGCTGCAACCATAGCCGTGATCAGCTCGTCATACTGGCCGTATGCGTTACCTTGAACGGCTGCGAAGATCTTGTCGGCGAGGGTCTCGGCATCGACACCCGCCGCCCTGGCGATAACACCGGCATCTGTGCAAGCTTGATGAAAACTCTCCATGAGCGAGCCGCTGCCGTCGTCGGATCGCTCGAAGATCGAATCGGCGAGCGCCAGAAATTGCCAGATCAGCTCAAAGCCTTCTTTCGGATCGTCCACGGCAACGATATCGACAATCGCCTTGCGCTGCGTTTCGAGATCCGCCTTGAGCTTCTTTACCTTGTGCCAGTCTATGAAGGTACGGGCGCGAGCGATACTTGCGAGCCGCTTGCGTATTTCACGCGCCATTTCGGCGCTGCTTGCGTTGCCGGCGAGCTCCATGCGAAGCCGTTGCTTGTGAGCGGCGCTGCCGGTGCTGATTTCGATCAGCAGCTCGGCAAGTCGCTGCGCACCGAGCGCTTCCAGGTTCTTCGCATTGAGGGTCGTCTTCGCCGCCATCGCTCTTCGTTCTCTGATTTGTGCGAACGTTACCCTGCAAGGCGTGTCAGTCCAAGATCGGGCGCCGGATAATCCAAAGCCCTTCCTGATCGGATTGAAACATTCCGTCCGTCCGAACGGCGTCGGGTGGTCGACCATCCGGCGCGCCGTTGCCGGGCTCACATCTAGAGACCGCCCTGCACCCGCAGGAAGTCGACGATCGAACTGATGCCGTCGCCGCGCTTCATGTCGGAAAAGACAAAGGGGCGGGTCGCCCGCATGCGCGTCGCATCTCGGTCCATCACCTCGAGGTCAGCACCGACATAGGGCGCCAGATCCGTCTTGTTGATGACGAGAAGGTCCGATCGGGTGATGCCCGGCCCGCCCTTGCGCGGAATTTCCTCGCCCTGGCAGACGGAAATCACATAGATGGTGATATCGGCGAGATCGGGCGAGAAGGTCGCAGCCAGGTTGTCACCGCCGGACTCGATGAAGACGACATCAAGATCCGGGATGCGCTCGTTGAGATTGGCGATCGCCTGCAGGTTGATCGTCGCATCCTCGCGTATGGCAGTATGCGGGCAGCCGCCGGTCTCCACACCGACAATGCGTTCGGACGGCAGCGCCTGCATGCGCACCAGCGCCTCTGCGTCCTCGGTCGTGTAAATGTCGTTGGTCACGACAGCGACGGAATAGTCGTCACGCATCGCCTTGCAGAGCTTTTCGGTCAGCGCCGTCTTGCCCGAGCCGACCGGCCCGCCGATACCAACCCGCAGGGGTCCGTTTCTTGATTTCATGTGTCTTACTCCAATCGAAGTCAGATGATAGCGAAGCGCTGCTTTCCCGCCACCGTCAAATGACGCAGCTGCGCGGATAATTTCACCTCACGAGCGGAACAGCCGTGTCTGCTGCGTCTCGTGACGAAGGCCCGCAATATCGGCCTGAACCGTCGCCGAACCCAAATCGTCGAGGCTGGAGCGGGCTGCACGCGCGGCAATGTTTATTACATGCTCCTCCAGTCCGGCGAGGATGGCAACGCCGTCCTTCTGCCCCGCAACACCGAGCCGGATACCGGCGGAAACGGCCTGGGAGAGATAGGCATGCAGAAAGGCGGCAAGTGCCTTGTCCAGCTGAATGCCATGCGCACCCGTTACCGCGCCGATGGCGACTGGATAGGCTGCTCTTTTCGGCAACCGACCGAAGACATCGTCCGGCCAGGCTTTTGCAGCGGCAAGGAAAGCTTCCCCGAGGAAGATCGTTTCCTGATGTCGTTCGCGCGAGCCGGCAAGGGCAGCGGCAAGTTCGGCAAGCCCAGCAAGGTGGGCCGCGTCGCTATGGCTGCGATGACCTTCGGCAAGGAGCACCGCATCGTTCCATACGGAGCCATTGCCGGTCAGCGTCTCCAGCCAATGCCGCAGCATGCCGGCATCTTTGACGAGACCGTCGGCCACGGCCCGCTCAAGACCGCCCGAATAGGCGAATGAACCAACGGGAAAAGCCGGAGAAAGCCATGCCGTCAGACGCAGCAGAGCCTGCAGCTCGCGATCCTCACCCATCAGGTTTCAGTCGTGCTTGTGATGATGGCCGTGGTCGTGTCCATGCTCGTGGTCATGGTCGTGATGATCGTGCCCATGCTCATGGCTGTGCCCGTGATCATGGTGGTCGTGGTCATGATTGTCATGCCCGTGCGAATGCCCGCCATGCGAATGATAGGCGCCGCGTGCCGGCTGGAAGGGCTCGTTGATCTCGAGCACCATCGCGCCCAGTCCCTGCAGCATGCTGCGAATGACGTGGTCGCGCAGGATCAGGATGCGATCCTCCTCGATCTGCGCAGAAAGATGGCGGTTGCCGAGATGCCAGGCGAGTTCGATCAGATGCGCGCGGTCGCGGCCGCGCACTTCGAACAGCTTTTCATCGGCAGCAAGGATTTCGATCAGCTCGCCATCCTCGCGCACCAGCATGTCGCCATTGGCAAAAAGCACCGGCTCCTTGAGATCGAGCATCACCATCTCGCCGTTCTCCAGATGCAGGAGCTTGCGGCGCAGGTGCCGCAGATCATGCGGCAGCTTGACCTGCGCGGTCGGGTGAGAGGAAGGGGTGCCGGCGGGAACATAAGAGGTGACGCGCTGCATGACATATCCGTTAAACTGGGACCTAGACCATGCAAAATAGCCCTTCGCGATGCAAGCACCAATGCACGTTTCGTAAACGCCCCTTCGGAAAAGGTCCTAAATTCCGGATGCCTGCAGCAGGCTCATCTCATTGGGTCCAATACCCTGCACGCCAAGCCCATTTTCGACAAGGCCATGCCAGGCATGATTCAGCCCTTCCCGCTCATGAACGACGCGATTGCGGCCGAGCGCCTTGGCGAGATAGAGCGCCTTGTCGGCAGAGGCATAGACCGCCTCCTTGTCGCGTCCCTCATGGAGATCGGCAATGCCGCCCGATATCGTGATGGCAACCTCATGCCCGTCCGCCAGAATCGGCCGCGCGGCAACCTGTGCCCTCACCCCTTCGATGCGCGCCACCCGTTCCGCCGGCGTCCCGCCCTGAACGACGACACCGAACTCCTCACCACCGAGCCGCGCTACGACCGACGCGCCATCAAAAGCCGCGGAAAGCATGGCTGAGACGGCAGTGATGACAGCATCTCCGCAGCCATGGCCGAAACGATCGTTGATCGCCTTGAAACGATCGACGTCGAAAATGGCGAGACAGGCATCCCCTTCCACCTTCTCCAAAGCATCGGTGAAAGCGCGTCGGTTCAACAGCCCGGACAGCGTATCGGTGCGGCTGAGCTTTTCGAACTTGGCACGCGAAACGGTCAGGTCATGAATGGCGAAGCCTGCAACGAGCGACAGCACGCCCGACACCATTCCACCGATCAGCCAGGAAAGGAGGATGGCGAAGACCATGGCATGCCCAAGAGTGATCGGCAGCATTCCCATTAAGTCGAGCGGAGGCAGCGTTATCAGGATGATGAAGCCGGACAGGATAACCGCCAGAAAACTCATCTTCAGCGCAAAAGTATAAACGGTTCTGCGATGCTCGAAACTGCCTAGCTCAGCCTGAAGCGATATCCAATTTTCCATGAGAATCGACCTTCCTGCTCAGCGTTTCCTGGGCATTGATAGGGGCGCAATTGCTGCGGGGGTCTTAATCCAATCGCTAAAATTCGAGTGATTTCAGGGGATTCAGTCAATCTGTTTTTTCTAGCAGGAGGTGCAACTTTTCGGGACAGGAATTATCATTATGAGAAATAAACATAAGACACTGATTCTAAAGTAACTTTATAGAGTATAATCGAGGCCTGTTTCAGAATGATCTATGGCTGAAAAACCACAGTCTATCTCCTGATTTTCACAACCCTCTGGAGAGTGATGTTCAGATTTCACTTTAAGGGCCGCAACGCGGCGAAGCGCGTCAAAAAGACAAGGGCCAAAACGGAAAATAACGCGGCGTCATCAGCAGCGCCAAAGTTGTGGGACCACGATTGTACTTCAATTAAAGAGGAGAAGTGAAAGCGCCAAAGTTTGCGGCAGCGGGTTCCAGAAACCGCTTCGCAAGCCGCCTTTGCACAGGGCAGCCGCAGTCTAGAGCAGATCCTGCGATCGATGAATCGATTGTGAGGTGACGCGGCGCAGCGAAGCTGATTCAACATCCACAACGAAGAGGTGGATGATGGCACGAGCACTGAGCGACGATCTTCGATTACGCGTATTGAAAGCGTCTGCGGCTGGCATGTCAGCGCGGCAGGCGGCTGTCCGGTTCGGGGTTGGGATTTCGACGGCAATCCGGTGGATCGCGAGAGCGAAAGACGGCGAGCCGACCCCCCGGCCGCAAGGTTGGAGACGACCGTCGGCTCTCGACGCACACGCGGCTTTCGTTGTCGAGATGATCGACGATCGCAAGGACGTGACGCTGGATGAAATGGTCGAGCGTCTGTGCGTTGAGCGGCAGGTCGGCATCAGCCGGAGTGCGCTCGGTGCTTGGCTGCGAAGCCGCGGGTGGACGTTTAAAAAAAGTCCGCACATGCATTGGAGCAGGATCGACCAGATGTCTTGAAGCGGCGGCGAGCCTGGTTTGATGGCCAGCTCGATCTCGATCCAGAAAAGCTGATCTTTATAGACGAGACCGGTCTGTCGACCAAAATGGCGCGCCTGCGCGGACGCGCAATGCGAGGCGAGCGTTGTCGAGCAGGTGTGCCGCATGGCCATTGGAAGACTACGACTTTCACTGGAGCGTTGCGCCTCAGCGGAATGACCGCCCCCTTCGTCTACGATGGCGCGATGAACGGCAACGTCTTCCTTGCTTATGTCGAACAGGTGCTGCTGCCCACCCTGAAAATCGGCGACGTGGTTATTATGGATAACCTGCCTGCGCACAAAACAGCCGGCGTCCGCGATGCCATCGAGCGCGCCGGCGCCAAACTCATGTTCCTGCCGCCCTACAGTCCTGACTTCAATCCCATTGAGAACGCATTCTCCAAATTGAAAGCCATGTTGCGGGCTCGGGCGGAGCGAAAGATCGACGCTTTGTGGGATGCGGTGGGCGCCTTGATGCCTCGCTTCACGACGGCAGAATGCGCCAACTACTTCAAGGCCGCGGGATATGACCCAGATTAAACAGGATCTGCTCTATGTGTTTGCCTCCGGCAACATCGACATGCATAACCGATCTGTCGATCGTCAACGCGCGAAACACCGGCATCGGCTTCAGGTCAGCCGAGGTCGGCGTCTCCAGATAGAAGGAATGACCGCCCCATCCGAAAATCAGTCATTGGGCGGCAGGATCGCTCAGCGGAATGCCCGCATCTTCAAGAAAGGAAAACGACGCCCGGAGCCGATCATCGAGCGGGATCGCAATATCCGTATGGATCGGGCCGGAAAGCAGCAGAATGCGTTGCGAGGGTGTCATACCAGAGGCTTCGGCTGCGACGAGCAGCGGCCTTGGAATGAAGGTGCCACCCGCCGCCAATAGCAGAAGCAGCGCGGTTGCCCGTATCAGCCATCGCGCTGCCAGCTTTAAACCACCCACAGATGAAACGGCCTCAAAACAGGAAGTAACGCTGCGCCATCGGCAACACCGTTGCCGGTTCGCAGGTCAGCAACTCGCCATTTGCCCGCACCTCGTAGGTTTCCGGATCGACCTCGATATCAGGGGTGAGATCATTGTGGATCATCGACGCCTTGGAAATGCCGCCACGGGTGTTCTTGACGGCAACGAGATCCTTGGCGACACCGAGACGACCCTTGATGCCGGCATCGAGCGAAGCCTGCGAGACGAAGGTGACCGAGGAATTCGTCAGGCTCTTGCCGAAGGAGGCAAACATCGGCCGGTAATGCACCGGCTGCGGCGTCGGAATCGAAGCGTTCGGATCGCCCATCGGAGCCGCCGCGATGGAGCCGCCGAGCAGCACCATATCCGGCTTCACGCCGAAGAAGGCCGGGTTCCATAGGACGAGGTCGGCACGCTTGCCGACTTCGATGGAGCCGATCTCGTGCGACAGGCCATGCGCGATCGCCGGGTTGATCGTGTATTTGGCAACATAGCGGCGGACGCGGAAATTGTCGTTGTCGCCCTTTTCTTCCTTCAGGCTGCCGCGCTGGCGCTTCATCTTGTCGGCCGTCTGCCAGGTGCGGATCAGCACTTCGCCGACACGGCCCATGGCCTGGCTGTCCGACGAGATGATCGAGAAGGCGCCGATATCATGCAGGATGTCTTCGGCCGCGATCGTCTCCTTGCGGATACGGCTTTCGGCAAAGGCAATGTCTTCGGGGATCGACGACGACAGGTGATGGCAGACCATCAACATGTCCAGATGTTCGGCGATGGTGTTGACCGTATAGGGCCGCGTCGGATTGGTAGATGACGGAATGACGTTCGGCTGGCCGCAGATCTTGATGATGTCGGGTGCGTGACCGCCACCCGCACCTTCCGTGTGGAAGGCATGGATGGTGCGGCCCTTGATGGCGCCGATCGTATCTTCCACGAAGCCGCTCTCGTTCAGCGTATCCGTGTGGATCATCACCTGCACGTCATAGTCGTCGGCAACCGACAGGCAGCAGTCGATGGCGCCTGGTGTCGTGCCCCAGTCCTCGTGCAGCTTCAGCGAGGTGGCGCCAGCCAGCACCATTTCCTGCAGCGCGCCCGGCAGCGACGCATTGCCCTTGCCGGCAAAGGCAAGATTCATCGGGAAGGCATCGGCAGCCTCGATCATGCGCGCAATGTGCCAGGGGCCGGGCGTGCAGGTCGTCGCCAGCGTGCCGTGTGCCGGCCCTGTGCCGCCGCCGAGCATGCAGGTCACGCCGCTCATCAGCGCCTCCTCGATCTGCTGCGGGGCGATGAAATGGATATGGCTGTCCATGCCGCCAGCCGTGAGGATCTTGCCTTCTCCGGCGATCGCTTCCGTACCGGGACCGACGATGATATTGACGCCGGGCTGCATATCCGGATTGCCCGCCTTGCCAATCGCCGCGATACGACCGTCCTTCAGGCCGATATCGGCTTTGTAGATGCCGGTGTGGTCGACGATGACGGCATTGGTGATAACGGTATCGACCGCCCCACCTGCCCGCGTCACCTGGCTCTGGCCCATACCGTCACGGATGACCTTCCCGCCGCCGAACTTCACCTCCTCGCCATAGGTGGTGAAATCCTTTTCGATCTCGATGAAAAGCTCCGTATCGGCAAGGCGGACCTTGTCGCCGGTGGTCGGACCAAACATGCGGGCATAAGCCGCGCGGGAGATCTTGTAGGGCATCTATCAGGCTCCTTGGGAGGAAGAGACGAGCGGTTTTCCGGCAAGCCGCCTGAGGCGGCCGGCTGCAATATAGGAATCGACGAGCTGCTTCTCGGCGGCAAAGGGATGCCATTCCCAGCCCACATGGCCGAAGCCTGCGAGTGTCACCTCGTCGTCGGGAAA
Source organism: Rhizobium sp. WYJ-E13 (assembly GCF_018987265.1). Taxonomy (NCBI): domain Bacteria; kingdom Pseudomonadati; phylum Pseudomonadota; class Alphaproteobacteria; order Hyphomicrobiales; family Rhizobiaceae; genus Rhizobium; species Rhizobium sp. WYJ-E13. The sequence continues at coordinate 2,926,114 of NZ_CP076853.1, forward strand.
TCTGTCGAGCACTTCGCCAATCACGATCATGCCGCTGCTCGGCACGACATAAGGCGCTGGCGAGAAAGCAGAAAGCGCCTGATCGACGGCGTCATGAATCTCTTTGTCAACGACCCAATGCTGCTTGCCAGCTTGCATGCAGAAGTCACTGAATTGGCTGGTGTAATCGTCGCAGAAATCATCGAGTTCGGGATGAGAAACGGCAAGCGGCGCGCGCATCGCCTCGAATTTTGCGGGATCGCGCACACTCCAGATTTCGGAGGCTTCGACAACACCGGGATGGGTGCGCCAGCTTTCGGAGCCGAGCATGGTCTTGGCGGGACGGCCGGTATTGCACACGGCGACCACATCGGTATGCGTGCCGCCAGCATCATAGGAGCGGCACTCGTTGAAGCGGATGACAAAGTCGGCGGCATCGATGATCTCCGCCGCTCCTTCTCCGACTTCGCCGTTGCCCACGATCATGATTGTCCTGCCCACTTAATTGCCCATTCCTTCGGCGAGCGCCTTAAGCTCTTTGGTTCTCAGATCCGTCATATCGGCAAGGCAACCTGCCACCAGCATTGGCTCCATCGTGCCGCCGCGTGCCTGGAAGCCGTAGTTTTCGCACTGGGCGTCGCGATAGGTGATCCAGGCGCGCTGCGCCTTGAGCAGCGCCTGCTCGGCGCCCTTCATGTCGGCATCGAGATCCTTGTCGATCGCCACCATGGCAGCACGGGTCTTCTTGTATTGGGCATTGAGCCCCTTGTCGGCCTCTTCATAGCGCGCCTGCGCGCAGCTCGTCATGTCGGATTGTGTCTGCGCATTGTCGCAGTCTACGTCCTCGGCATGGGCGGCACCAGCGGCAAGCAGCATAAGCGCTCCACCGATGAGCCCTATCTTCATGCGCATGAATGTCCTCCCGTCATTTTCTTTTGATTAGAGCCGGCCCATGACGAGCTGGCGGAAGCCATAGACTTCGCGTTTGCCGGACAGCGGAATGAGCGTCACCGAGCGGGTCTGGCCAGGCTCGAAGCGCACCGCCGTACCCGAGGGAATATCGAGCCGCATGCCGTGGGCCTTGTCGCGATCGAAGGACAGGCCGGCATTGGTCTCGGCAAAATGATAGTGGCTGCCGACCTGTACGGGACGGTCGCCGGTATTGGAGACCTCGAGCGTCACAGTCGGCGCGCCGGCATTGAGCTCGATCTCGCCGCCTACAGCAATGATTTCGCCAGGGATCATCTGTTTCTCCTTAAGCCGCCTTGGGCGCGCAGCCCTCGGCCTTCAGAACACGTTTCGTGGAGGCCGGATTGTTCGCAAGTTTTGCCGCAGGCCGGATCGGCCTGACAACGAGATTGCCACCGCAATTCGGGCACTCACCCTTGAGGATATTGTCAACGCAATCCGCACAGAACGTGCATTCGAATGTGCAGATCATAGCTTCCGCGCTGTGAGGCGGCAGATCCTTGTCGCAGCATTCGCAATTGGGTCGAAGCTCCAGCATGGCGTACTCCTCAGCGGATCGGTTCGTGCACGGTCACCAGCTTCGTGCCATCGGGGAAAGTCGCCTCGACCTGCACGTCATGGATCATCTCGGCAATGCCCTCCATAACCTGGTCGCGACTGATCACATGGGCGCCGGCCTCCATCAGTTCGGCGACCGGGCGGCCATCACGCGCGCCCTCGACGACGAAATCACTGATAAGGGCAATGGCTTCCGGATAGTTCAGCTTGACGCCGCGCTCCAGCCGTCGGCGCGCCACCACGGCGGCCATGGAAATCAACAGCTTGTCTTTTTCTCTCGGGGTGAGGTTCATCGTCTATCCGCTTGTTTAACTCATAGATTCCAGACTTTCGGCACAGGCGCTCCATTGCGCAAGGCGGAAATGACAGGGATGAGGATTTTTCTGAGCGCAAAGCCATCGGCTGCGGCAAGGCGCACGACAATCTTGTCGCTCCAGGCGCTTGCCCCGCCCATATGCCCGTCCACCAGCGGCCGGACCTTGGCAAGATAGGCTTCCGACATCGGCCCGGCATACAGCACTGTCGCAAAGGCAACCTGCCCGCCAAGCACAGCCTGCTCTGCCGCCAGTAGCGCCACCGCATCGGAAAGGCGCAGTTCCTCGGCATGAACAAGTTGGCCCGAGCGGCGGATGCGCCAACGATCGCGAAACAGCCCCGTCTCCACCGTCTCACCCATTGCCGTGCGGCCGAGCAGGATGGCTTCGACGGCAAGGAACTCCGCGCTTTCGTCGAGATCGACATCCAGACGGCGAAACAACGAGGCGCGATCGAAAAGAATGGTCTCCTGCGGCAGCCAGTCGACGCGGGCACCCGGCCCGACCTCGATCTGCGTCGTCACTTCTGCCGTGCCGGCCGATGACTTGTAGATCTTCTCGCAGGCCTGCGTCGTTACATCGATGCGCGTACCCGCCCCCGCCGATACGCTCCAGTTCATCCGGTCGCCACCGGTCAGCCCGCCGGCCGTGTTGATAATAACAGCCTCCATCGAGGCATCGAATGTATCCGGCAGACGGATCTTTGCCGCACCTTCCTGATAAAGCTCACGGATTCGCGTACGCCCATCCTGCACCTTGGCAGCAAGATGCCCGCGTCCTTCCGCTCTCTGCGGTCTCGTGATACCCGCCGCCGCGCCTGTCATGCCACCCCCGTGCAGATGCCATCCTGTCTGGCATCTTGCGTTGAATGTGTCTGTTGACTGCAACAAAGCAAGTCCCGTGCCGCTTTCCGAAAGCCCGCACCCCCACGGGCCATAAGGATGGCGCGGAAGGCATCTGCCGCAAAATGCGGCAGATGCCAGCGCGTTGGCCAGAAAGATCATACGGTTAGATGGCGGCGCGCTTCCGGCGTATCCAGCGTCTCGGCAAGACCCTCATGCACGATCTCGCCGCGATCCATGATGTAGACATAGTCGGCAAGCTCGCGGCAGAAATCGAGATATTGCTCGACCAGCAGGATCGCCATGCCGGTGGAATCGCGCAGGTAACGGATCGCCCGGCCGATATCCTTGATGATCGACGGCTGGATACCCTCGGTCGGCTCGTCGAGTACAAGAATTTTCGGCCGCGTGACCATGGCGCGCCCGATCGCCAACTGCTGCTGCTGCCCGCCCGAAAGATCGCCGCCGCGACGCGACAACATCGACTTCAGCACCGGGAAGAGACTGAAGATATCGTCGGGGATGTTGCGGTCGCGGCGGCCAAGCGGAGCAAAGCCAGTCTCGAGGTTTTCCTTGACGGTCAGCAGGGGAAAGATCTCACGCCCCTGCGGCACATAGCCGATGCCTTGCTTGGCCCGGGCAAAGGGCGGCAAGCCATTCAGCTTTGCCTCATTGAAGGTAATCGTGCCGGCCGAAAGCGGATGCTGGCCGGTGACGGCGCGCAGCAGCGAACTCTTGCCGACGCCGTTACGCCCGAGCACGCAGGTGATCTTGCCCATCTCGGCCTTGATCGAGATGCCGCGCAGCGCCTGCGCAGCACCATAATGAAGATTTGCGTTTTCAACGGTCAGCATCTCAGCGCCCCAGATAATTCTCGATCACTTTCGGATCGTTGCTGACGAAATCGATGGATCCTTCCGCCAGCACCGAGCCTTCCGCAAGGCAGGTCACCTTCACACCGAGATCGCGGATGAAGCCCATATCGTGCTCTACGACAACGACGGATCGTGTCTTGGCAATATCCTTCAGCAGGATCGCCGTTTCCGCCGTCTCGGCGTCCGTCATGCCGGCAACAGGTTCGTCGACAAGCAGCAGCTTCGGCTCCTGCGCAAGCAGCATGCCGATCTCCAGCCACTGTTTCTGCCCATGCGACAGGTTGGCGGCGAACTCATCGCGGCGATGCGTCAGCCGCACCGTTTCCAGGATCTCATCGATACGGTCCTTATCTTCACCTGACAGCCGATAGAACAGCGTCGAAAACACCGTGCGGCGGCGGTTGAGCGCCAGTTCGAGATTGTCCCAGACCGTATGGCTTTCGAAGACCGTCGGCTTCTGGAATTTCCGGCCGATGCCGAGCTGGGCAATATCGGCCTCGTCTCTCTTGGTCAGATCGATATTGCCATTGAAAAAGACCTCACCTTCATCCGGCCGGGTCTTGCCGGTGATGATGTCCATCATCGTCGTCTTGCCGGCACCGTTCGGGCCGATGATCGCTCTCAGTTCACCCGGTTCAATGACGATAGAGAGCGAGTTCAGCGCCTTGAAACCATCGAAGGAGACCGAGACACCATTAAGATAGAGCACGCTGTTGGGTTTGACGTCGGGGATCATGGGTCTACTCCGCAGCCTGGATTTTTGCGTCGACGCCTTCTTCATCTGCCGCTGGCGGCACGCCGTTGGATACAGGCTTCCGCTTGCCGAAATATTGGGCGAGCGTGCCGACGATGCCCCTCGGCAGCAAAAGCGTGACAAGCACGAAGAGACCGCCGAGCGCAAACAGCCAGTAATCGGGGAAGAGGCCGGTAAAGATCGTCTTGCCGCCGTTGACGAGGATCGCACCGATGATCGGCCCGATCAGCGTCGCCCGCCCGCCGACAGCCGTCCAGATGACGACTTCGATGGAGTTGGCCGGCGCGAATTCGCCGGGATTGATGATGCCGACCTGCGGCACGTAGAGCGCGCCGGCAATGCCCGCCATCATCGCCGAGACAACAAAGGTGAAGAGCTTGAAATGCTCGACACGATAGCCGAGGAAGCGCGTGCGGCTTTCCGCATCACGCACGCCGACCAGCACCTTGCCAAATTTCGACCGCACGATCGCCGAGGCAATCATCAGCGAGAGTGCCAGGAAGATTGCGGTGGCTGCGAAGAGCGTGGCCCGTGTGCCGTCCGCCTGCACGTTGAAACCAAGGATATCCTTGAAGTCGGTCATGCCATTATTGCCGCCGAAGCCCATGTCGTTGCGGAAGAAGGCAAGCAGCAGCGCATAAGTCATGGCCTGCGTGATGATGGAGAGATACACGCCGTTGACGCGCGAGCGGAAGGCGAACCAACCAAAGATGAAAGCGAGCAGACCGGGTACGAGCAGCACCATCAGTGCCGCAAACCAGAACTGGTCGAAACCGTACCAGAACCAGGGCAGTTCCTTCCAGTTCAGGAAGACCATGAAATCCGGCAGGATCGGATCGCCATAGACGCCCCGCGGGCCGATCTGACGCATCAGATACATGCCCATGGCATACCCGCCGAGCGCGAAAAAAGCGCCATGTCCGAGCGAAAGGATGCCGCAGAAGCCCCAGACGAGATCGAGCGCCAGCGCCAAGAGCGCATAGGTCAGATACTTGCCGAACAGCGCCATGATATAGGTCGGCACATGCAGCGGATTATCCGCCGAGGTCGCGAGGTTCAGCACCGGCACCAGCGCTGCGACAGCCAGCAGGATGGCAATGGCAATGGAGATCCGGCGATCGAGAGACCGGAGAAGGAAGGCCGTAATCATGCTTCCACCGCCCTTCCTTTGAGTGCGAAGAGCCCGCGCGGACGCTTCTGTATGAAGAGAATGATGAGGACAAGCACCAGGATCTTGCCGAGCACGGCGCCGGCAAAGGGCTCGAGGAACTTGTTGACGACACCGAGCGACAGAGCACCGACCAGCGTGCCCCAGAGATTGCCGACGCCGCCGAAGACCACGACCATGAAGCTGTCGATGATGTAGCTTTGGCCGAGGTTCGGCGAGACGTTGTCGATCTGCGAGAGCGCCACACCCGCCATGCCGGCAATGCCGGAGCCGAGCGCGAAGGTGAAGGCATCGACCCAGCCGGTGCGGATACCCATGGAGGAGGCCATGCGCCGGTTCTGAGTGACGGCGCGCATCTGCAGGCCAAAGGCAGAGCGCTTCAAGAGCATCAGCAGCGCCACGAACACCGCCATTGAGAAGACGATGATCCAGAGACGGTTCCAGGTGATCGACAACCCGCCGAGTTCGAAAGCACCCGACATCCAGCTCGGATTGCGCACTTCACGATTGGTCGGGCCGAAGACCGTGCGCACCGCCTGCTGCAGGATCAGTGACACGCCCCAGGTGGCGAGCAGCGTTTCCAGCGGCCGGCCGTAGAGATAGCGGATGACGATGCGCTCGATGATCAGACCGACGAAACCGGTGAAGACGAAGGCGGCAGGCACGGCAAAGGCCAGCGAATAGTCGGCCATGCCGGGAAAATTCGCGGTGATATATTCCTGCACGACATAAGTCGTGTAGGCGCCGATCATCACCATCTCGCCGTGCGCCATGTTGATGACACCCATGACGCCGAAGGTGATCGCGAGGCCGATGGCCGCAAGCAGCAGCACCGAACCGAGCGATAGCCCGTACCAGACGTTCTGGACGATGTTCCAGAGGGCCAGGCTGCGGTTGATTGTGCTGACATGTGCCTGAATGGCAGGCTTGAGATCATCAGGCGCGGTTGCCAGCGCCGTGGTCAGGATGGTCAGCGCATCGCGGCCGCCGCGCGCGGCAACCGTATCGATCGCCTGCCGCTTTTCATCGGCGCTCGCATCGCTCTTCAGCACCATGACGGCTCGCGCCGCTTCCATCGTGCTCTTGATCTCGGCGTCCTTTTCATCCGCCAGTGCGGAATTGAGCAAATCAAGATTGGCTGGGTCGGCATCCTTCAGGAGCCCCTGGGCGGCCGCGAGGCGGGCACCACGATCAGGGCTCAACAGCGTCATCTGGCTCATCAATGTGCCGATGAGCGTACGCACCGAATTGTTGATCCTGACCTTCGACATCGTATCGGGATCGATATCTGCAATTGCTTCACCGGTGAGCGGATCGGAAAAGGTCGGCTCGTCATCCGTGCCGCCCTGAACGAGGACGGGGCCTCCCGCATCGGAATTGACGTAAAGAAGGCCATCGCTCAGTTGCTGCAATATCTGGCTGACATGCGCATCCTTGGAAGCGACGAGCGCCTTGATGGCCGCTTCGCGCTCCGGAAAACCGCCGACGCCAAGCGCATCGACAAGAGCGTGGACATCATCCTGTGCCTTCAGGCCTGCCGTCACGCCGGTAAGCGTCAGGCAAAGGGTTAAAAGAAAGATCTTGATGGCGCGATACATCGGCTTTCCCGCCTAAATCGTTGGCCTGTCGGCAATACCGCTGGGGACGGAGCTTCCGCCCGGATATGAAATCCGGACGGAAGTCTTAATGGCTCATGTCGGACAGGCGAACTCAGGACCCCTTGCCGCCGCACTTGCCGGTAGCAACGTTGAAGTTGCCGCAGTTCATCGGCTTGCGCCAATCGGAGATCAGGTCCTTGGAGTCCGGCAGGAAATCGGACCATTCGTCGCCGACGACTGCGGGGGTCTGCTGGACGATTTCGAACTGGCCGTTCGCCTGGATTTCACCGATCAGCACCGGCTTGGTGATGTGGTGGTTCGGCATGACGGTCGCCGTGCCGCCCGAGAGGTTCGGAACAGAGACGCCGATAATGTGGTCGAGAACCGCATCCGTATCGGTCGTGCCGGCAGCCTGAACGGCCTTAACCCAGGCATTGAAGCCGATATAGGCAGCTTCCATCGGGTCGTTGGTCACGCGCTTGTCGTTCTTGGTATAGGCATGCCATTCCTTGATGAACTTCTTGTTGATCGGCGTATCGACCGATTCGAAGTAGTTCCAGGCGGCGAGATGGCCGACGAGCGGCTTGGTGTCGAGACCTGCAAGCTCTTCTTCGCCAACCGAGAAGGCGACGACCGGAATATCGGTTGCCTTGACGCCCTGGTTGCCGAGTTCCTTGTAGAAGGGCACGTTGGCGTCACCGTTGATGGTGGAGACGACGGCGGTCTTCTTGCCGGCCGAGCCGAATTCCTTGATCTTGGAGACTTCCGTCTGCCAGTCGGAGAAACCGAACGGCGTATAGTTGATCAGGATGTCTTCCTTCGGAATGCCCTTGGATTCGAGATAGGCTTCCAGGATCTTGTTGGTCGTGCGCGGATAGACATAGTCGGTGCCTTCGAGCACGAAGCGCTTCACGCCTTCGGTGTTCATCAGGTAGTCGACGGCCGGGATCGCCTGCTGGTTCGGAGCGGCACCCGTGTAGAAGATATTGCGGGAGGATTCTTCACCCTCGTACTGGACCGGGTAGAAGAGCAGCGAGTTCAGCTCTTCGAAAACCGGCAGGACCGACTTGCGCGAAGAGGAGGTCCAGCAACCGAAAACGGCCGCAACCTTGTCCTTTTCGATCAGCTCGCGGGCCTTTTCGGCAAAGAGCGGCCAGTCGGAAGCCGGATCGACGACGACGGCTTCGAGCTTCTTGCCGAGGAGACCGCCCTTCTTGTTCTGCTCGTCGATGAGCATCAGCATGGCGTCTTTCAGCGTGGTTTCGGAAATCGCCATCGTGCCGGAAAGCGAGTGCAGAACGCCGACCTTGATCGTGTCGTCGGCGGCAACCGCACCGTGGAAGGCGGCCGATGCGGCCATGACCGCGCCGAGTGCTGCGCCTGTAATAGTGGATTTGAGATTCATCTGGTTGAACTCCCCTCTTCTTGTTCCGCAACAGGGCCGGAAACGGAGATTAACTGTTGCTTAAAGAACTATCGGGTGCTGCAACGCAAAAACACATACGCAAAATGACGTAGGCGGCAGGGGCAAACGGGCAGGTAAAGACAAGACAGGGCATCCCGCAGAGAGGACGCCCTGCCAGTTCGATATTATCCGCCGATCGTCAAGGTGACCGACGTCGGGCCATAGGAAAGGGTCGCCTTGTGGCCGGAGATGGTGAACCTGTCGAAGATGCCGGTGACGGCTCCTGCTCTAAGAATCTCGATCTTCGTTCCGGGCGCCGGGGCGTAGCCCGAGGCAAGTGTGACGTCGAGGTCGCCGGAGAGCGCCGCATTGCCCGCGATGATCAGGGTGCCCGCGCCGTCGGCGCCGAGCGTCGGCTTCGCCACGGCATTGGCGAGCTGCTGGTAATCACCGCCCACGGTGAGGGGCTTATCGGCCGCCAGGACGAGAGAACCGCCCTTCACGGACAGTCCGCCGGTGCCGAAGGCCGAGGGCGAGCCTGCCACCAGCACGCCTTCTTCCAGCACCGTGCCGCCGGCATAGCTGTTGACGCCGGAAAGGCCGAGAATGCCGCTACCGCGCTTCGCCAGTTTGCCCTTGCCGCCAATATCGTTGCGCCAGGTATCGATCGCATTGAAGCCGCCCTTTGCGGCATCCATCGTCACGGTCACGTCCTGATCGAAGGCGCCATAGCCGTCTGCGGCGGCAAACAGGTTGAGGCGACCGTAGCCTTCAGCATCATCGAGCAGCGGATAGCCAGAGGCGATCTCCGTCGTGCCAAGCACGTCGCGGCGCTGCTCGCCGTCGAGATAGGGCAGACGCGTTTCGAGAAGCGCTTCGGCTCCTTGCGGCACGCGGGCCGGCTGGTCGGTCCCATGGATGGTGGGCAGGCCGTAGCTCAGGCGCTGCAGCACGTAAGCGCGGTTGGCGTCATGATCAGCGAAACGGTCTGCGGCGAGCGGCGCTGCATGAGCCACGACTTCGAGAGCGCCCGCATCCGCAACGCCCGATTTAGCAATGAGCCATGACTGCGCTTGGGCGTAAGCATCGCTCTTCAGCGCGGCGTTGTCGGCCTTGCTCAGATTATAGACGACCGTGGCGGTGCCGAGCATGCGACCGCCCATCACGTCGAGCGGAGAATGCATGCCGGCAAGGATACGGTCTTCGCCCAGTTCGGCGGCGCGCGTGATCATTTCCTGGAAGCGCTGTGGCACGAGATAGGCCATGGCGAGCGCATCCCGCCAGGCCTCCGCCGTGTGCCCGCTCGGGAAGCCACCGTCCTCGACCGGCTTGCCGCTCTTGGCGGGCTCAAGCGTCGGCACCACCGACACCTCCTGGCTCCAGCGGTAGGGACGGCCATATTTGAAATAACGCTTTGCAGGCTCCGTCGAACCGTCACCGCTTGCGGCGTTGATGAAGTCGATTGCAAGCCCCATGTCCGGATTGGCGTCGGTTTTGTTTTCCGCGTCCGGCTTGCTGCCGGCGCCGCGATTGTTGCCCTTGTCGTCATGTTTGACCGTCGTCGCATCGGCCGCGACCTCAGTGATCGTCGTGGTCTGCTTGGAGCCCGCCTTCCAAGCATCCATCAGCGGGCCGAGGCCATCGACGATGCTGGCATTCTTGCCGCGGCGATCGTCGAGATAGGCGGCTACCGCCTGTTCGGCCGTCCGCGCCTTCGTCGCCTTGACGACATAAGCGATATTCGCATCGTGGACGAGCTTGTTGACGACCTGGCCGTCGGTTTTGCTGAAGGGAATGCCGTCCCAATCCGTTTTGGCAACCGCGGGGCAATTGTCCTTGGCTGGGGTCTCTATGCCGGCATCGACGAATGGCGTGCGCGGCGTCCATACGTCGAGGAAGCCGGAGAGAAGATGGACGGCGGCATTGGTGTCCACTGTCGAGAAGCAGGCATCGCCGCGCTTGTTGGTGTTTCCGGCCTCCGAATAAGGCGCTTTCGCCGCCGTTGCCTGCTCGGCAGCGGCAAGCGATGGCACGATCGAAAGAAGGCAGACGAGCGCGGTGCTCAGGCGGCAAAGGCTTGGAACAGACATGGTGATACCCGAGATGGTTGAACGGACGGCGGGAGAGTTAGAGCCCTTATGTGACAGACCAGTTTCAAAAATATTGCCGTTCTGTGAATCTGTCGGCGTTCCGCCTCTTGCCTTTCCCGCCCATCCCGCCAAAAGTGGCTCGGAGACGATAAGCTGACCGGAACGCCGGAAAGAGGGCATGACAGCGCGCCAACGCATCATTCCGGTGAGACGCGAATATAATCGCTGGGTCGCCAACCAGACGCTCGAAGATTACGCGCTGCGTTTCACCGCAAAGAGCGCCCGACGCTTCTCCTCCCAGCGCATCTCGCAAACAGCGATCGGCGCCATTTCCTTCCTGGCGCTGGAAGCGATCGGCGGCGCCATCACGCTGTCCTACGGCACGACCAACGCCTTCTTCGCCATCATCGTCGCCTCCATCGCCATGCTCGCGATCGGTCTGCCAATCAGCCGCTATGCCATCCGCCACGGCGTCGATATCGACCTGCTGACGCGCGGCGCGAGCTTCGGTTACATCGGCTCGACGATCACCTCGCTGATCTATGCAAGCTTCACCTTCATGCTGTTTGCAATCGAGGCCTCGATCATGTCGGGCGCACTGGAACTGACGCTCGGCATACCCCTATGGATCGGCTACATCATCAGCGCCGTCATGGTGATCCCGCTCGTCACCCACGGCGTGCGGCTGATCAGCAAGTTCCAGCTCATGACCCAGCCCTTCTGGATCGTCCTGAATATCCTGCCCTTCATCTTCATCGCCCTGATGGATTGGCAGCAATTCGATGTCTGGCGCGCTTTTGCGGGCATCCGCCATGCCTCCGGCCCGCCCGGCACGGTCGCAGATTTCAATCTTGTGGAATTCGGCGCGGCCTCCGCCGTCATCCTCGCGCTCATGTCGCAGATCGGCGAACAGGCGGACTTCCTGCGCTTCCTGCCGCCGGATCCGCAGCGCAAATGGCGCCACCGCCTCGCCGTTTTCCTCGCCGGTCCCGGCTGGGTCATCATCGGCGCACCGAAACTGCTGGCCGGTTCATTTCTCGTCGTGCTGACTTTCACATCCGGCGTGCCGGTCGACCGGGCCGCCGACCCGGCACAGATGTACCTGACTGCCTTCGGCTATATGATCCCCTGGCACAATGCCGCCCTGTTGCTCATGGTCGCCTTCGTGGTCGTCTCGCAGCTGAAGATCAATGTGATGAATGCCTATGCCGGCTCGCTCGCCTGGTCGAACTTCTTCTCGCGCCTGACGCACAGCCATCCCGGCCGCGTTATCTGGTTGGTCTTCAACGTGGCAATCGCCCTGCTGCTGATGGAGCTCGGCATCTATCGGCTGCTTGAAGAAACGCTCGGTATCTTCTCGATCATCGCCATGGCCTGGCTCTGCACCATCTCGGCCGATCTCTTCATCAACAAGCCGCTCGGCCTTGCCCCTCCCGGTATCGAATTCAAGCGCGCCCACCTCTACGATATCAATCCGGTCGGCCTGGGCGCCATGACATTGTCGGCCGGCATCGCGCTGATTGCCCATTTCGGCACCTTCGGTTCGATCGCCGCCTCGCTTGCCCCTTACATCACGCTTGTGATCGCGCTGGTCGCCTCGCCTGCGCTCGCCTGGGCAACCAAGGGCAAGTTCTACCTCGCCCGCAAGCCGCGCCATGCCTGGAAGAACCTGACGACCATCACCTGCTCCGTCTGTGAGCACCCCTTCGAGCCCGAAGACATGGCGTGGTGCCCGGCCTATGCCGCGCCGATCTGCTCGCTCTGCTGCTCGCTCGACAGCCGTTGCCACGATATGTGCAAGCCGAACGCCCGCCTCAACGCGCAGGTCGGCGCCGTCGCAAAGACCCTGCTGCCGGAAACCATCGTCCAGAAACTGACGACCCGCCTCGGCCGCTACGGCATTGCTGTGGCACTGGCACTGACGGCCGTGGGCGCGATCCTTGCGATGATCGCCCATCAGGTGGCCTCGGCCTCGCCGGAGACCGCCGAAGTCGTCAACCGCACCATCCTGATCGTCTTCTTCGTCTTCTCTGTTATCGCCGGCATTGCCTGCTGGTTCTATGTGCTCGCCCATGACAGCCGCGTCGTTGCCGAGGAGGAATCCTCCCGCCAGAACACGCTTCTGCTCAAGGAAATTGCCGCTCACAAGAAGACCGACGCAGCCCTGCAGACCGCCAAGGAAACGGCCGAAGCCGCCAACCGCGCCAAGAGCCGCTACGTTGTGGGCTTGAGCCACGAACTGCGCACGCCGCTGAATGCTGTCCTCGGTTACGCCCAGATCCTCGAACGCGACGAGACGATCCCCGCCCCGCGCCAATCCTCCATCAAGGTCATCCGCCGCAGCGCCGAGCATCTTTCCGGCCTGATCGATGGCCTTCTGGACATCTCGAAAATAGAAGCCGGCCGCCTGCAGGTCTATTCGAACGAGATCAACATCCAGGACTTCCTCGACCAGATCGTCGACATGTTCCGGCCGCAGGCGCAGGCGAAAGGCCTGTCCTTCATTCACGAACGCTCGCAGGCCCTGCCGCAATTCGTGCGCACCGACGAAAAACGACTGCGCCAGATCCTCGTCAACCTGCTCTCCAATGCGATCAAATTCACCGATGAAGGCAGCGTCACCTTCGATGTCGGCTACCGCAGCCAGGTCGCAACCTTCACCGTCTCCGACACCGGCCGTGGCATCGCCGAACAGGATCTGACGCGCATTTACGAACCCTTCCAGCGCGGTGAAGCAGAAAGCGTGCGGCCCATGCCCGGCCTCGGGCTTGGCCTGACCATTACACGCCTTCTGACCAACACGCTCGGCGGCGAAATCGCGGTCACCAGCGAAAAGGACAAAGGCTCGACCTTCCGCGTCCGCCTGATGCTGTCTGCCGTGATCCGCCCGGCCGCTCCGCCGCAGGAAAAGAAGATCGTCAGCTATGACGGCCCACGCCGCACGATCGTCGTCGTTGATGATAACGAGGATCATCGCGAGATGATGCGCGAGATCCTGGTGCCGCTCGATTTCATCGTGCTGACGGCCGCAAGCGGCCTGGACTGCCTGACGCTCGTTGAAGGCATCGAGCCAGATCTGTTCCTCGTCGATATCTCCATGCCAAGCATGAACGGCTGGCAGCTCGTTTCCCGGCTGCGTGAGACGGGACGCGCCGCGCCGATCGTGATGCTGTCAGCCAACATCGGCGACGCAGCCGCTCACAGCGACAGCGACGACAGCCACAATGATGCGATCGGCAAGCCGGTCGATATCAAACAACTGCGCGATAAGCTGGCCCTGCATCTCGGCCTGAAGTGGCTCTATGCCGACGATCAGGCGCCGGCTCCGGCACCTGCAGCCATATCTCTGAAAAGCCCGGGAGCTGCACATCTGCAGGAACTGCTGCGGCTTGGCGAGATCGGCTACATCAGGGGCATAGAAGCCAAGCTCGCCGACCTTGCCAAAGTGGAGGCAAATCAGCCATTCACCGAGGAGCTCCGCTCCTATGTCGCCGCTTTCGATCTCGCCGGCTTCATGGATTTCCTGCACAAATTCGAAGAAAAGGGTGAAACCGTTGGCTGAGCTTCCTCGCGACATCGTTCTCTTGGTTGACGATTCGCCCGAAGCGCTCGGCTTTTTGACCGACGCGTTGGAACAGTCTGGCTTTTCCGTGCTGATCGCCACATCAGGCTCGGCCGCGCTCAATATCGTTGAGCGCATAACGCCGGATCTCATCCTGCTCGATGCGGTCATGCCTTCGATGGACGGTTTCGAAACCTGCCGCAGGCTGAAGGCCAATGCCGCCGTCGCCCAGGTACCCGTCATCTTCATGACGGGGCTGACCGAAACTGAGCATGTCGTACATGCCTTGGAATCGGGCGGAGTCGACTACCTGTCGAAACCGATCAACATCGATGAACTGCGTGCCCGCATTCGCGTTCATCTGCGCAACGCCCGCTCGGCCCAAAGCGCGCGCGTGGCGCTCGATGCCGCCGGCCGTCACCTGCTGGCCGTGAAGGGCAATGGCGCGATCCATTGGTCCACGCCACAGGCCACCCGCCTCGTCAATGCCGCCATGGGAAGCGACGATGGCATGGAGGTCGTCTCCCGCACAATCGGCACCTGGATGAAGGAGCGTGCCACTGCCGCGCGTGACGCCCTCATCTCCATCGCTCATGTCGGTCAGGCCGCTCTTCAGCTCGCCTTCCTCGGCGCCATCGGCCCCGACGAATATCTCTTCCGCCTGACGGCTGCCAACCAGCGCAGCGACGACGAAGTGCTGCGTCGGCATTTTTCACTGACGCAGCGCGAATCCGAGGTGCTGATGTGGATCGCCAAGGGTAAGGCCAATCGCGATATCGGCGAAATCCTCGGCCTCTCCGCACGCACCGTGAACAAGCACCTCGAACAGATCTACGTGAAGCTCGGCGTCGAAAACAGGGCATCCGCCGCCGTGAAGGCGGCGCATGTGCTGCATGAGATGTGAGAGTGTCGGAAGGCCTCAGACAACCCGATCCGGCACGTCCCGCCCTTCGAAAAATGCCGTCACATTCTCCACGACCTTCACCCCCATCGCTGTGCGCGTTTCCTCGGTCGCGCTGCCAAGATGCGGCAGCAGGACGACATTTTCCATCCGCCGCAGCGCTTCCGGCACATGCGGCTCCGCCTCGTAGACATCGAGCCCTGCGCCCCGGATCGTGCCTTTGGCAAGTGCGGCAATCAGTGCCGTCTCATCGACCACGTCACCGCGCGCGGTGTTGATGAGGAAAGCGCCCGGCCTCATTGCTGCGAACCGTGCCGGATTCATCAAATGCCGGTTTTCCGCTCCTCCAGGGCAATGCAACGAGACGAAATCGGAAGCCGCCAGCACCGCCTCCACCGAAGCAAGCTGACGTGCGCCGTAGCGTACTGCTTCAGCCGGATCGACCTGTGAGCGGTTGTAGAACACGACATCCATGCCGAAACCGAAATGGCAGCGTTGCGCGAAAGCCTTGCCGATCCGCCCGAAACCGATGATGCCGACAGTCTTGCCGGTCACCTTCGTGCCGATCATATGTGTCGGGCACCAGCCCTTCCATTCCCCGGCACGCAGCTGCCGCTCGCCCTCTCCGCCGCGGCGCGCGACGGACAGCAGGAGCAGCATGGCGATATCGGCGGTGCAGTCGGTCAACACGCTAGGCGTATTCGTCACCGCAATGCCCCTCGCCTTGGCTGTGGCGATATCGATATGATTGAAGCCGACCCCGAAATTGCCGAGGATCTTCGTGCGGAGATCACCCGCAAAGACCGCTGCCGGCAGCTTGTCGGAGACGGTCGGCAGCACCGCATCATAATCCGCCAGCGCCTGACGCAGCTCGTTTTCGCCGAGCGGCACATCATCCGTATTGAACGTTACGTCGAAACGCTCGGCGAGCACGGCTTCAACCGCGCCAGGCCAGCGCCGGGTGACGAGAATGCGGGGTCTGGGCATCGATCTGGTTCCTCCATCCTTTGCCTTTGGCTTAGGACATGCCGGCCGGGAATGGAATGGTCTTTGAGTTGACGAGCACCAATCCGATGCCGCTGGGCAAGACGAAAGAAGCCCGGTCGATGACCGGGCTTCCATGAGAGGCATCACTGCCAGAAGCTGAAATTAGTCGGCCTTCTGGAAGTAGCTGTACTTGCCGTCTTCGCCCTTCTTCCATTCATACATGACGTAGCCCGGAAGCTTCGGGTCGCCCTTTTCGTCGAAGGAGATGTCGCCGAGAACGGTCGGGAACGGACCCTTTTCCTTCATGGCCGCAGCAACCGCTTCAGCGTCCGTAGAACCGGCAGCCTTGGCAGCAGCAGCGATCGTCTGCAGCGCAGCGTAGGAATAGAGCGTGTAAGCTTCCGGGTTGAAGCCGGCAGCCTTGAACTTCGCGACGAGGTCCTTGTTGGCCGGGTTGACCGTCGGATCCGGGCCGAAGGTGTTCAGGGTACCGGCAACGGCGTCACCAGCGATGGAAGCAAGTTCGTTCGAGACGATACCGTCACCCGAAACGAGCGCTGCCTTCAGGCCCTGGTCGGCCGACTGGCGGATGATGAGACCGGCTTCGGTGTGCAGACCGCCCCAATAGATGATGGTAACGCCGGCTTCCTTCATCTTTGCGATGAGGGCCGAGAAGTCCTTGTCGCCGACGTTGACGCCTTCGTACATGGCTTCGGTGACGCCAGCGGCATTCAGAGCCTTCTTGGTTTCGTCAGCGAGGCCCTGGCCATAAGGAGTCTTGTCGTGAATGACGGCGATCTTGGCGTCCTTGAAGTGGTCGGCCAGATACTTGCCGGCGATGGCGCCCTGCTGGTCGTCGCGGCCGCAGGTGCGGAAGGTGTTCCAAAGGCCACGCTCGGTGAAGACCGGGTTGGTAGCAGCCGGTGTGATTTCGAGAATGCCGTTTTCGGCATAAACTTCCGAAGCCGGGATCGAAACGCCCGAGTTGAAGTGGCCAACAACGAACTTCACGCCGTCAGCAACGAACTTGTTGGCAACGGAGATACCCTGCTTCGGGTCAGAAACGTCGTCGCCGAGCTCGATTTTGATCATCTCGCCGTTGATACCGCCAGCAGCGTTGATGTCAGCAGCTGCCTGCTCGGCACCCTTCTGCAGCTGCGCGCCGAATGCAGCGTTTGGACCCGTCAGCGGGCCGCCAACGCCGACAAGGATGTCAGCTCGTGCGATGCCGCCGAAAGCGACGATCGCCGTCAGTGCCACCGCTGACAAGAGAGACTTCTTCATATTGTTACTCCCAATTTTTGGGCGGGTTCTTCCAAGGCCCGACGCAAACCCCACCTTTGACTGCGCCGGGAAAGCTGTTCCGCTCTGAAGGCAATTCATGCCTAGTTTCAACGGGCTGTCAATGTTTCTCCTTCCACGAAAACGCGGAAGTTT
Organism: Rhizobium sp. WYJ-E13; assembly: GCF_018987265.1. Taxonomy (NCBI): domain Bacteria; kingdom Pseudomonadati; phylum Pseudomonadota; class Alphaproteobacteria; order Hyphomicrobiales; family Rhizobiaceae; genus Rhizobium; species Rhizobium sp. WYJ-E13. The sequence continues at coordinate 2,943,553 of NZ_CP076853.1, forward strand.
TTTCGTACAGCCAGTAATAGTTGTTGACCATTTGATTGGTACGGCGATAGCGGAACCCGGCTGTCGAGAAGATCAGCAAAGTTACGAAATCGATAATATAGAAGAGGGCGCTGAGCATTGGGCCGTTAAACAGCGCATGATGCAGGAACTGCATCGCCCATGCGAGCAGGAACGTATAGAAGACGACCAGCGGATAGTTGTTCCAGCCGTCCGCAACCGCCCTGCCGGCACGCCACGCCGTCCAGAAACCGATGAGCACAACGAGAGCTCGGATGACGAGCTTCACGCCGTTGTCGCTTTCGAAGAAAAGTCCCTGCATAATCAAACTCTCCCTTCTGCCGCGATCAATGCCGCCCGCCTTCGAGATAGGCAGCACGCACCTCAGGATTAGCAAGCAGTTCCTTGCCGCTGCCGCTCATCGTTACCTTGCCGTTGACCAGCACATAGGCCCGGTGCGACAGCTTGAGTGCTGCGAATGCGTTCTGCTCCACGAGGAAGACGGTCAGCCCCTCCTTCTCGTTCAGCATCTTGATAGCTTCGAAGATGCCCTTCACAATCAGCGGAGCGAGGCCGAGCGACGGTTCGTCGAGCAGCAGCAGCTTCGGGCGCGCCATCAGCGCGCGGCCAATCGAAAGCATCTGCTGTTCGCCACCTGAAAGCGTGCCGCCACGCTGCGACTGACGCTCCTTAAGACGCGGGAACATAAAGAAAATCTTTTCTACATCCTCATGAAAGTATTTGAGATTATCGAGACCGGCGCCCATCTGGAGATTTTCCAGCACGGTCATTCGCGGAAAGATGCGTCGTCCTTCGGGCGACTGAGCGATACGTAACCGCGCGATCTCATGCGTCGGCAGCTTGGTGATATCCTGACCGTCGAAGACAATCGAGCCGGTACGGGCCTGCGGGCTGCCGCAGATCGTCATCATCAGCGTCGACTTGCCGGCGCCGTTCGCGCCAATGAGGCTGACGATTTCACCCTTCTTTACCTCAACATCGATGCCGGCGAGCGCGCGAATATTGCCGTAATAGGTCTCGACGCCCTGGACCTTGAGAAGCTGTTCTCCGGCCGCCATCAGATTGCGCCCCCTTCTACGGTCGCGATGACCTCTTCGACTTCTTCATCCTCGACACCAAGATAGGCTGCAATAACCCTCGGGTCGTTCTTCACGTGGTCGGGGTTTCCGTCGGAAATCTTCTGGCCGTATTCCAGAACGATGACGTGGTCGGAAATTTCCATGACCACCGACATGTCGTGCTCGATGAGCAGGATAGAGGTGCCGGTTTCGGTGCGAATCCCTTTCAGCAAAGCATTGAGCGCTGCCGATTCACGCGGATTGAGACCGGCAGCCGGCTCGTCGAGGCAAAGCAGCTCCGGACCGGTGCACATGGCGCGAGCGATTTCCAGACGACGCTGGGCGCCGTAAGGCAAGTCGCCGGCCGGATCGTCGGCACGGTCGATAAGGTCGGCCTTCTCCAGCCAGTGGCGTGCAAGCTCGATGGCTGCTGCCGCTTCCTTCTTGTAGGGACCTATGCCGAGCAGGCCGAGCACCGTGTAGCCCGACGCTTTCATCAGCTTATTATGTTGGGCGACCAGCAGGTTTTCCAGAACGGTGAGGCCCGAGAACAGGCGGATGTTCTGGAAAGTACGGGCAACCTTGGCTTCCTTGGTGATGCGGAAGTCCGGCAGGCGCTCGAGAAGGTACTGCTTGCCGCTGTTCTGCGTCAACGTAATCATGCCCATCGTCGGCTTGTAGAAACCGGTGATGCAATTGAAGACGGTCGTCTTGCCCGCACCGTTCGGGCCGATCAACGCGGTGATTTCGCCGCGCTTGGCCTCGAAGGAGAAGTCGTTGATGGCCATCAGGCCGCCGAACTTCATCGACAGGTGCTCGACCTTGAGCAAAGTGTCATTCGACATCGTATTCTCGACGGGGCTCATCAACCATGGCCCTCCTTGGTAAAGCTTCCGGATACGGCCTTACGTTCCTTCAGGAAGGCAGTCGGCTCACGGGAGCCGACGAAACCGCGCGGCTTGAACAGCATGACGATGACCATGGCAAGGCCGAAGAGCAGCATGCGGTAGAGTTCAGGCGTGAACTCCGGTCCGAAGACGACTTTGAGGAAGTCCATTTCGCGGAGCACTTCCGTACCGCCGACCATGACGACGGCGGCGATCGCAATGCCCGTCAGCGAGCCCATGCCGCCGAGAACGACGATCGCGAGGATGACAGCCGACTCCAGGAACACGAAGGATTCCGGCGAGACGAAGCCCTGACGTGCGGCGAAGAAGGAGCCGGCGAAGCCACCAAACATCGCGCCGGTAGCGAAAGCCGTCAGCTTCGTCGTCACCGTGTTGATGCCGAGCGAGCGGCAGGCAATTTCGTCCTCGCGCAATGCTTCCCACGCACGACCGATCGGCATGCGGCGCAGCCGGATCGTCACATAGGCGGTCAGCATGCAGAGCGCCAGGATAACGTAGAACAAGAAGATTTTGTAATAGGCCGATGATGACGGCAGGCCGAAGGCCTTGGTGAAGTTGTTCGCCTTGCCGACATCGAAGGTCCAGATACCGAAGACCGAAGCCTTGGCGATCCCGGAGATGCCGAAGGTACCCTTGGTCACTTCCGTCCAGTTGATGATGACGAGGCGAATGATCTCACCGAAGGCAAGCGTGACGATCGCCAGATAGTCGCCGCGCAGGCGCAGCACGGGGAAGCCGAGAATAACGCCCCAGAGAGCGGCAAAAATACCGGCGAGCGGCAGCAGCACCCAGAAGGACAACCCGAAATGGGCCGACAACAGCGCATATGAATAGGCGCCGACTGCGTAGAAGGCAACATAGCCCAGGTCGAGCAGACCGGCGAGACCAACGACGATATTCAGACCCCAGGCAAGCATCACGTAGATCAGGATCTGGATGCCGAAATTGTCCACCCACTTCAGCGCGCCCTGCGGACCGAGGAAATAGGCTGTCAGCAGCGGATAAACCACCAGGAACAGCAGGGCGATCTTCAGGAAATGCGTCCGGAAGAAACCTTTCTCCGTCGAGATCTCCAGTTCACCATGACGCGCCTTCGAAAGCTTGCGCTGATCAAGATGCGGCCTGACGAAAACGACCATGATGAAACGGCCGATGGCAGCAACCAGCACGAAAATGGCCAACAATCCCCAACGCTGAACGACGATCAACTCGTTGTTGATGTTCTGCTGCGTGCCGAGACCGACATAGAGGACGAACAGGCCAAGTGCGATGAGGCCGGAGAAGAAGGCTTCCCTAAGCCCCTTCTGGACAAGCCCGGCGTCGGACTTGCCAGCGGAAGTGTCGATGTTTGCCATGACTTATACCTTCTCGACTTCCGGCCGGCCGAGAATGCCCGTCGGCTTGAAGATCAGCACGAATGCAAGAATGGCGAAGGTAGCGACATCCTTGTACGCGATGGTGAAATAGGCCGACCACAGGGATTCGATGAGACCGATCATCAGCCCGCCGAGAACAGCGCCCGGCAGTGAGCCGATGCCGCCGAGAACGGCCGCAGTGAAGGCCTTGACGCCCGGGATGAAACCATCATTGAACGACGCGACACCATAATACATCAGGTACATCGTGCCGGCGACAGCTGCGAGTGCCGCACCCATTATGAAGGTAATCGAGATGGTCTGGTCGACATTGACGCCCAGAAGGGCGGCCATCTTGCGGTCCTGTTCGGTCGCGCGCTGAGCACGTCCGAGTGCCGTCTTGTTGACGAGATACCAGAAGGCAGCAAGCAGAACGACGGTCACGACAATGATGATGATCTGCTTCAGCGAGATCGAGAGACCGCCGATATTATAAACCGTGCCGACGAGTGGTGGAATCGGCTTGTTGCGCGGACCCTGCGTGACCTGGATGAAGTTCGACAGCGTGATCGACATGCCGATCGCGGTAATCAGCGGTGCCAGGCGGAATGAGCCGCGCAGCGGGCGGTAGGCGACGCGCTCTATCGTCCAATTCCACAAACTCGTCATCAGCATCGCGACCACAAGCATCGCCAGCAGCAGCACGGCTACCGGAAGACCTGCGAAGATGGATGTGAGAACGAGAAAGACGATAAGAGCAGCGAAGCCACCGAGCATGAAAATGTCGCCATGGGCGAAGTTGATCATGCCGATAATGCCGTAAACCATCGTATAGCCAATAGCCACAAGGCCATAGATGGATCCGAGAGTCAGCCCATTGAAGAGCTGCTGGACGAAATACTCCATATGTCATTTCCCCTGGATGCGAACCAAATTTTAAGTTGCATCTCTTATTGGTTTTATCGCTCATGCTTTCACATGCGCCACTAGCTCGCATTGCATAGCGGTTTCGTCGGAAATGTGAAGACAAAAAGGATTTACTGCGTCAGAATCTTGGGCAAACAGGCGTAGATGGCGCAATTCGAACCAAAATCCACACAAAAGCGGCATCGTTTGGCAAATTTTTAGCCAGATCAGGCTTCGTCAATTAATCTTTGGGCACCGAACGAAACCGAAGATGCTCGCCCTCTGCGCAAACTGTTCCACACGTAAGGAAGTTGACGAAATTTCAAACTCCAAGATGCCATCTATTGCAAATGACATTTCACGGGCAGCCGCTTCTGACGCGGTTTGTGCAAACCTCGCGAGCCTGTGCTAATGTTGCGGCATTCCGGCAAAAGGGTGCGGCATCACTTCCTATACATTATATGTAGCGCGGTGGTCTCAAGACGAATTTGCAGACGAACGGCAGGAATATGCTGAAAACATTTGAACGGGCGGCACTCGAAGCCGGCAAAGCCATCATGGAAGTCTTCTGCGATGGCTGCCCAGTGGAAATGAAAGCTGATGAAAGCCCGGTGACGATCGCTGACCAGGAGGCCGAGCGCACCATACTGGCGCATCTGAAACGCAGTTTCCCTGGGATCCCCGTTATCGCCGAAGAATCGGTAGCCGCTGGCAGAGTGCCTGATATCGCCGGAAAGTCCTTCTTTCTGGTCGATCCGCTCGACGGCACCCGCGAATTCCTGGATAAGCGTCAGGAATTCACCGTCAATATCGCCTATGTGGAAGATGGCATTCCCGTCGCCGGAATCGTCTATGCCCCAGCGCTCGGCATCGCTTTTTCCGGCGACCGCGGAAGCGCGGAGAAACTGCTGATCGACGACAACTTTGCGATAACGAAGAGAATGCCGATCAAGGTGCGCAAACAGCCGGCAGAGAGTATGGCGCTCGCGAGTTTCCGGCATGACAGCCCGGAGACCGGTCTCTTCCTCGCCAGGCATGCAATCTCCAAATGCACCAACATCGGCTCCTCCCTGAAATTCTGCCTGCTGGCGGAGGGCAAGGCCGACGTCTACCCGCGCTTCACCCGCACCATGGAATGGGATACCGCGGCCGGCGATGCGGTCTTGCGGGCGGCCGGTGGATCGACTGTCACGATGGATGGCCAGCCGCTCATCTACGGCAAAACCGGTGCAGCTGCCGATTTCGACTTCGCAAATCCCCATTTCGTCTCTTGGGGCGGCACCAAGCCTGCGCTCGAGCGGGCATGACGGGACGGTCGCCGAAGTTGGCCTCTTTCGGCCTCTTCGCGTTAATATTGCAGCAGGGCGATCTTACATCGGCGCCCGGATGCCCCTCGGCCTGGAGAATCACTCGATGATTTCCGTCTCCGGTCCTCACTTTCGTTTCGGAGCCAGCGCCTTTTCCGTTCCGGTCGCATGCTCTCTCGACACAATGTCGCCACAATCAGCAAAGCGCACGTCGTGTGACTTCGGTAACATTGCTGCGGCAGGAAGACACAATTATGGTAGCTAAACCATAGTTTCGGAATATCGGCTCCAGCAGTTTCTCTGCTCCCATTCTGGCACAATAGACGATAAATTCGATCCTGGTGAAATCGGGATCGCCCCGGCCCTGCCGGGAATGAACCGTTTTGGCACGGTGTAAGCCACAACCAACGCAACCGTCGTTTGCTGTGTCGAATCTGCCAAGCACATATAATTCCTAATAAAAACCCCGGTTGAAAAATAAAACTCCTGATTTTGCATTAACTTAACGCAACTGCGAAGTTTGCTGCGATGCGAAATTTCTCTGGACTCGGTTAAACAAATGTCGCAAATTTAGGATGTAGTAGGGTTAAACGTCGCCTAACATTGTCGCGCCTTAATCTGGCGCTAACCAAGCCATCGAATGACACCGCCGAGAGCTTCAAAATACAAAGGGTAGATCCTTGAGCGTCATGGACCTTAACAAAAGTATTTCTGAAGAGAGCTTTCGCGTTACGCCTGTTCATCAGGTCAACGCGAGGTTCCCAGTTGCCGCACTCGACAGCATCGTTCTGCCACCTGCCTCCGTGCAGTTCGCGCTGAAACGAGCCTTCGATATTTTTGCTTCGATCAGCGCACTTATCGTGCTTGCTCCGCTTCTTCTGGTCGTCGCCGCCCTGATCAAGATGGACAGCCCCGGTCCGGTGCTTTTCAAGCAGACCCGCTGGGGCAAGAATTGCCGCGCCATCAAGGTCTACAAGTTCCGCTCGATGCGTACCGACATGTGCGACGTCACGGGCGTTGCCCAAACCGTGAAGAACGATCCACGCGTCACCCGCGTCGGCGCTTTCCTGCGTCGCTCGAACATTGATGAACTGCCGCAGCTTCTCAACGTACTGAAGGGCGACATGTCGGTTGTCGGGCCGCGCTGCCATGCAATCGGCATGCGTGCCGGCGGCATGCTCTACGAAGAGCTGGTTCCGCAATATCATCACCGCCACGCCATGCGTCCCGGCATCACCGGTCTGGCGCAGATGCGCGGCCTGCGTGGCCCGACAGACCGCCCGGCCAAGGCCCGCGCCCGCATCGCCAGCGATCTCCATTATGTCGAGAACTTCTCGCTGGTGATGGACATCCGCATCATCATCGGAACGCTGATTTCCGAACTGAACGGCGGCAAAGGCTTCTGATTGGAAAAAGAGAGGGTATCGGCCGTCAGAGCAGCCGATACCGGAATGCGCGGGCGACAGCCTGCATGCGGTTGACCGAATCCAGCTTTCGCATGGCGCTCTTCAGATATCCCACCACTGTATGCGACGAGAGATCGAGAATGATTGCAATTTCGTCGCTGCTCTTGCCCGCGGCCGACCAGCGCAGGCATTCGATCTCCCTCCGTGTGAGGCTTTCCGATGGCCGGTCTTCCGGCTTCTCGTCGCTCGGAAGCGTGTCCAGAAGCTCCATGCAGCCATAAAGCAGCGTCGTTGCTTCTTCGCGAGAGGGCATCGCACGCGTACCCGAAAAAGCGAAGATGTATTGTTTGAGGTCAGCGTCGTGCAGCGCGAAAGCGAAGGTATGCTTCAGCCCGTGCATCTGAAACATCGTGTTCAGACGACGGTTTTCCTGATTCGCTGCATTGCCGCCAAAAGGCCCCTCATCGCAGAAGACGGGCATAATGGTGCGCTTCATGACAGCAACCAGCTTGCTGCAATAGAAAAGGTCCGCCTCCTCGTAAAAGTTGACGAGGCTCTGCGGCCAGTTGCTGATCAGCTTGTTTTCGAGAAAGGCCGTTCGATCCCCACGCGGGAATACGGAAAACAGGTGGAATTCGAACCCGGCAGCCTTCGTCAGCTCGTCCAGGCGGTCTGCACCGTCGACGGCGGAAATGCCCGTAGAACCGGCTCCGAAAGGCGAAAATGCGGTATCATCGGCGCAGTCACGGACTGCGCGTTCACGTCTCTTCATTCTCTTTGTTCCTTCACGGGCCTGGCTTCGGCTCGGCCTCGCAACCGGCCGCGGATTGGACGCGCCGGACGATCAGGAAAGACAGCGTTTGCCCCGCATCCGAAGGATACGAAGCATTCAAATGGCAATCTTTATTGATACTGCGAGAAGAACGGAGACGAAGTCTTTGCGCTCATACTTATGTTGCAGCGCTTATAAAATTATCTGGGAAAAATATGTAACATTTATTCCGCATGGCTCCCATGCAGCCGCCTCAAATTGACGTAACGGCAGGAGATCCGCAAATCACCGGCAACTGGCGTCTAAAGTTGTTATCAAAGTCTTACGATGGGTTTAGGCAATTTTTAAATGTGGCAAGTTAGAGTGGCGTCCGTGGTCTTGCGTTGTGTAGAGAGTCCAATGACCGAAATGATACGTCCCCGAGTAAAATATGTCATCGGCCCCGATGGCAGCCCCCTGACGATTGCGGATCTCCCGCCGCCAAATACGCGGCGCTGGGTCATCCGCCGGAAGGCAGAGGTTGTCGCGGCCGTTCGCGGTGGCTTGTTGAGCTTGGAAGAAGCCTGCGAGCGTTACACGCTCACTGTCGAAGAATTCCTGTCCTGGCAGTCCTCCATCAACAGCCATGGTCTCGCCGGCCTGCGCACTACGCGCATCCAGCAGTACCGCCACTGATCACGTTCCAGTCGATTTGATTATTTCGGGCCGGACGCATTTCCCTCGAGGGAGTGAAGAAGGCCCGAAATCATTGCCGAGGCTGCGTAACACCAGAGGCCGGGCTGCGTAAACGCATTCGCAAGTCCGGTCGTCTTCGCCGCCGCAATCACGATCGCGACGAGCAGCACGTCCATCATGGACCACTTGGACAGATGCGGCACGACGTTGCGATAAAACAGGCTGCCGGTACTGCCGGCAGCCATGGATTCCGCCGCGACCCCGATCATCTTCAGAACCGGCAGCACAATCGAGACGAGCGCAACGAGTGCCGCAAGCGCCACGTCGTCGCCACTCCAGAGCGAAGCCACGATTTCCAGGAGCGACGGCGTCTCGTCGAAGAACCAGAGCTTCTCGAAGCGGACAAGCGGCAGGACAAGGCCAAGCGCCAGAAGAAACGGTGCTGCCACCAGCAATATGGGCCGGACTGCCGAAAGCCTGTTCAATTTCCCGCCTCCTCTTTGAACACACTGTCTCCTGCCGCCACGGCTTGGCATGCCGATGCCGCCATGTCACGTTCCCGATCACATAATTCGTCAGGAGACAGACATGGATATCAGGATTGAGGAAAATACGTCAGGCGGCCGCTATGTTGCAGCGCTGGAAGGCCATGAAGCGGAAATGACCTATTCCCGCACATCGCCGAAACTGATCATCATCGATCATACCGGTGTGCCGGACGCTTTGCGTGGTAAGGGCATCGGCCAGGCGCTCGCCCTTCATGCGGTTGAGGCCGCCCGAAATGGCGGTTGGAAGATTATCCCGCTCTGCCCTTTCTTTAAATCACAGGCGCAGCGCCACCCCGAATGGAACGATGTGGTGAACTGATCGCGCCCGTTATCCGACGGAAACACCAAAAGCCATGCATGACGGACACCGCGCCCGTCATGCATGGCTTCTGTGGTTATCTCCCAAGGCGCCGGGATCGGCGCCTGCAATATTCGTCAGGCCCGGGCGCGAACTGCGCCGTCGCGCTCTTCGAGTGCGGTTGCCCTGGCATATTCCGCCTGCATTTCCTCCAGCACCAGTTCCAGCGCCTCCTCCTGAACCTTCAGTTCCTTGATCGAAACCTGAAGATTGTCGGCGCGCTGACGTGCGGCCTTTGCAAAGGTCGGATATGCGAAGTGATTCGGGTCGGAAATACCGGACTTCTTTTCCTCGACGACGATCTGACTCTCCAGATCCTTCGTCATCCGTTCAAATTCGGACATCATCATCTGCAACTGCTGCAGCTGACGACGTTTTTCGTTCACCTGAAACTCTTTCAGACGAACGAGGCTCTCTCGCGACTTCATACGCATTACTCCCGTGATGCGAGACCCCGGCTCAACTTGAAACCGCCCTTACGCGCCGCTTTGACACGGTTTGCCGAAAAAATTCCTGCGATATTAACAAAAACCTACCGCTGGTAACCTTTCGTTTACGGGCATCGTTAATGATAGGCCCGATGATTTAAGGGTCGGTAAACACCAGGACAGGAATGCCGAACCTTTTCATTGGCGAGTCAGATGAATCACTTAGCGCGGCTTCTTAATGTCATAGTTGAGAAATGTGTTTTGAGATTCCTATTGGAAAACAGTGAAATGGAAAAATTATTTAATAAATTCGATACACCTTGCCAGAGTGAATTAGAATTTGTTAACCATTTCGTGGCAGCTTCCAAATCACGTAGCTTATTCGGTATCGCGTAGGGGGCCATGCCACCTTTCGGCGGCGGTAAAGGGGATAATTATGCGGGTACTTCTCATTGAGGACGATAGCGCTACGGCGCAGAGTATCGAATTGATGCTCAAATCTGAGAGTTTTAATGTTTATACGACAGATCTCGGCGAAGAAGGCGTGGATCTGGGCAAGCTGTATGATTACGACATCATCCTTCTGGATCTAAATCTTCCCGACATGTCCGGATATGAAGTGCTTCGTACTCTCCGCCTGTCGAAGGTCAAGACACCGATCCTGATCCTCTCGGGCATGGCCGGTATCGAAGACAAGGTTCGCGGTCTCGGCTTCGGTGCCGACGACTATATGACCAAGCCCTTCCATAAGGATGAGCTGGTCGCCCGCATCCACGCCATCGTTCGCCGTTCCAAGGGCCATGCCCAGTCGGTCATCGTCACGGGCGAGCTTATCGTCAACCTCGACGCCAAGACCGTCGAAGTCGGCGGCCAGCGCGTTCACCTGACGGGCAAGGAATACCAGATGCTGGAGCTTCTTTCGCTCCGCAAGGGCACCACGCTCACCAAGGAAATGTTCCTGAACCACCTTTACGGCGGCATGGACGAACCGGAACTGAAGATCATCGACGTCTTCATCTGCAAGCTGCGCAAGAAGCTCGCAAATGCTGCCGGCGGCGCCAACTATATCGAAACCGTCTGGGGCCGCGGCTACGTGCTGCGCGAGCCCGATGGTGCAGAATACGCCGAAACCGCCTGATCCGCCGAATCCCCTTATCCTTAAAAATCCCGCCCTCGTGGCGGGATTTTTGTTTTGGCGCTGCTATCCCGACATGAAAAAGCCGCCCCGAAGGACGGCTCCCGTTAACGATTTGCGCGACCTGCTCAGGCGGCGATTGCGCGATTTCCGAACACGGCGGTGAGGATCTTGCGGTCGAAAGGCTTGAGCAGGAAGTCGGTGGCCCCTGCCCGCTTGCCGGCCATCAGCTTCTTCAGGTCGGCCTCGATGACACAATAGTAAATCTTCACCTCTTTGCCGCCGTCCATGGTACGGATGCTGGCGATGAGATCGAGCGCGCCTTCCATACCTGAATCGACGATCAGATATTCGGGAAGTTCGGCCTGGCAGTGCTGCAGCGCCTCTTCGGCACTCGAAGCTTCGCTGACCAGAAAATCGAGTTCGGAAAGGATTCGCTTGCCGACCTTGCGAACAATGTCCGAACTGTCGGTGATCATGAATCTCTGCATGGCGGCTCCTTATCCCTCGCGCTGTCTCCGTCGAGGGCCTTCCTAACCTTTGAGGATAGGTTCATCAGGCTAAGGAATCGTTACCGCACCCGCGTCGGCCAGCGATCGATGAATTAGGCTGCGGCGACCTTGGCCGTGAAGACGATCTCTTCGGCGCTGGCCGAATAATCCAGAATCATGCCGCATTCTTCCGCCAGCAGCACAGTATAATAAGGCTGGATCGAATGCGCATCGATCGCTTCCTCGACGGTACCGGTGGCGATTTCGACGAATTTCGGCGGCATGCGCATCAGTTTGCCCCTGGCGACGAGCCTGAAGCTGGCATCGAATTCGGGGTTTTCCAGCGTAATATCCAGATTGCCGCCGCGCGGAATGGACGAATAGGCCACGAGGAAGAGATTGAGAAGCAGCTTGACCCTGTTCTTGGCGACGATCGCGCGCGGGCCGCTCCAGCTCACTTCGGTCTTCTTCTCGGCCGCGGCAAAATCCTTGGCTGCACGTTCGGCCTCGCCGGTATCGATCGAGGCGCCGACGGAACCGGATGCACCGAAGGCAAGGCGAGCGAATTTGAGACGGACCGAAGCATTGAGCGCACTGGTGCGGATGAGATCCATCGCGTCCGAATCCGCTCCGCCTTCGTCAAGAAGCTCCAGACCGTTATTGATCGCGCCGACCGGCGAGATCACGTCATGGCACACACGACTGCACAGAAGCGCAGCCAGGTCCGGGCCGGACAGAGTGAGATTCGGGTTCTTGGACATCATCGTCTCCTGAGGGCGGCAGTGTCATTCCGCCCGGTAGTGTGCCTGATCAAAATTGCGCGAAGTTTGCGACCGTACTCGTCGCCATAATGACACCATATTTGGTAAACCGATTGTTAAGACGATCGGCGCAAAATGCATCAAATGCCAATGCCCCGACAATGACGAATGGATGACATCATGCGCCTCCAATTTCTCGGAAGATTTATCGGCTTCTGCAAGTTGCTGACCGCTATCATGGTATCGTCGGTGATGATTACGGGACAAGCCGCAGCGCAGCAGAACAACGGCCAGTACACGGTGCAGGAAATCGTCGATGCCGGTCACTCCTTCTTCGGCGAGACCAGCGGCGGCCTTGCCAAGGTCGTTGAAAGCGCCTTTCAGAAATACGGCCTGCCGAACGGCTATATTCTCGGCCAGGAAGGCGGCGGCGCGTTCATCGCCGGCCTCACTTACGGCGAAGGCCAGCTCAATACGAAGAATGCCGGCGAGCACCCGCTTTACTGGCAGGGTCCGTCTCTGGGTCTCGACTACGGCGGCCAGGGCTCCCGCGTCATGATGCTGGTCTATGACCTGCCCTCCATCGACTCCATCTATGCGCGCTTTGGCGGCGTCAGCGGCTCCGCCTATGTCATCGCCGGCTTCGGCATGACGCTTCTCAAGAACAACAATGTTCTGGTCGTGCCGATCCGCACGGGCGTCGGCGCCCGCCTCGGCATCAATGTCGGCTATCTGAAAATCACGCCGAACCCGACCTGGAACCCCTTCTGAAAAGCTGAAATCGGCGCTAATATCCTTGGGAATATGGTCTTGCCGGTGCCCGCAGCCTTGCCGATGCGCCCACTGCGTGCTTAATCAACCGGACTGACCCGTATCAACCTTCGAATCGATGGCCGCGCCGTGATCGAATATGCTCTCTTGTTCGGATTGGGCTTCCTGACCGCGGCCTTTCTCGTCTTTCTGATCTCGCCTGCCGTTCACCGCCGCATCGTCTGGTATACTGAAAACCGCCTCAAGGCGACGATGCCGTTGAGCCCGCAGGAAGTGCGGGCGCAGAAGGATATGGTACGCGCCCTCTACGCCGCCGAAAACGCCCGTACCGCGCAGGACCTTCATCGCGAACGCGAGAAGTCGCTTTCCCTGCAGCTTCGCCATGATTCCCTCGCCGTCGATGCCGGCAGGCTTGCCTCGGAAGTCAATGAGGCGCGCGCGCAGATCGGCGAAATGCAAGTTGAGGCTGCAGAGCAGCGCTCACACCTGCGCAAGGACGAGAACTATATAAGCCAGTTGAAGACGAGCCTGCATATTGCCGAACAGGCGGGCTCCAACAAGGATACCGAGCTGGAAACGCTGCGTGCCCGGCTTTCCAGGCTCGCGGAGCAGACCGACAATCTGAAGATCGATCTTGCTGCGCGCGATACTGAGGCCGAGAGCCTGAAGTTCCGCGCCAATGCCCTGCGCGACGAACGCGATACGATGCGCCAGGACATGACCGTACTGCAGAAGCGCGCCAAGGACGCCGAACAGAAGCTCAGCCAGCAGCAGCACATGATCATTCGCCTGGAAGACAAGGCTGCCCGTGAGGCTGCCTCTGCCGCGGACAAGGAGGCCCTGCTCGGCCGCCGGCAACAGGAAATCGCCAAGCTGAAGGATCAGTTGAAGGCTGCCAATGCCGAACTCCGCAAGGTAGCCAAGGTGCTGCGTGATGCGGGCCTCTCCAAGGCTGTTGCCGATCTGCCCGCCGAAGCGACCAGTGAAACAGAAACCTCTGAACTCGATCTCTCTGCTGTGACAGCGCAGATGAGCGACAATGTGCGCCGGCGCAGCGCAGCACTTGCCGACCATCTGCAGAAGGCAAGAAACAATACCGGCCGTGATGGCGCTCTTCGCGAGGAAATCACCTCGATCGCCGCCAACGTAGTAGCGCTCACGGCGCTAAAGGAAGGCCCGTCCTCTCCGATCCTGCCCCTTCTGCCTGATGGCAGGGAGAAGAAGGGAGCAAACGATCGTGTGAACCTCGCGGACCGCGCAGCTGCTGTTATCGCCGATCCGCAGCGCTGAACCCGTCAGATACGCGCCATCGCCGAAGATATGGCAAAGAGCGCAATGCCCGTCGCCGTCGCCACGTTGAGGCTGTCCAGCCCTTCGGACTGCGGAATGCGTGCGCTGCGGAAACGGGAAAGCACCGCCTCCGGCAGCCCCTCGCCCTCGGTACCGACGACGAGCGCCATGCGATCAGAAGCCGGTATCCGCCGGATATCCGTCTCGCCACGTGGGGAAAGCGTCCAGATCGCAAAGCCGCGCTCGGCAAGACCAGAGAGAAGAGCGAGCGCATTGCCGCCGCGATGATAGGGCATGCTCAAGACCGAACCGACGGAAACACGCAGCGCCTTGCGATAGAGCGGATCACAGCAGGTCTCGTCGAAGAGGATCGCATCCGCCTTGAAGGCAGCGCCGTTGCGAAACATCGACCCGGCATTGTCGTGATTGGAAATGCCGCAGCCGACGAGCACAAGCGCCTGCTCCGGCAGCGTATCGAGAAACACGGTTTGCGCCGACTGTTCGCGGCGACCGAGCGCTAACACACCGCGATGCATGTTGAAGCCGACAATGCCGTCAAGAACATCGGCGTCCGCCACATAGACGGGCACGTCGTCGGGAAAGCGGTCGAGAATGTCCGCCACGCCGTCGAGCCGGTTGCGGAGCAGCAAGATCTTCTCCGCCGAAAATTCCCTGCCTGAGGCATGCGCCGCGGCGAGCATGCGCAACACGACGGTACCCTCGGCGATAAAGCGGTTCTGCCGGCCCGTCAGGTCGCGCTCACGAATATCACGAAATTCCACAATACGCGGATCGTCGGCGCTTTCGATCGTGAGGGGCGTTCCGGCCATGCAGGCCTCAATTGCCCGATAGCGTGATGTCGGCCACGATGCGGCTCGCCCTGATATCGAAGACCAGCGCCTTGCGCTTGCCGTTGACATCTGTGCCATAGAACAGGATCTGCCCGCCTGAAAGCGACGTTTGCTCGACCTTGAAGCCAAGCGGCAGTGAGGCCGTCGAACTCACCGGCGCGTCTGAGGGAACACCGGAAGAGCCTGCAGATGCTGTGGTCTGGGAGGGTTCAGCGCGCGTCACCTTGTAGACAACGGCGCCGAAGACCGCCATAAGGCTCACGAACATGATGGCGCCTGAGACGATCTGCAGGCGAACCATCTTGCGCCGGACACTTTCCATAGCCGGGTCGAGGGGCTTTTCTTCCTGCTCGTCGTCGGCTGGCTCGAATTTCGTCATCTATGGCGTCCCGTTCTAAAAATACGTCGGAGAAGAAGCGTCTTGAGCGACCCCTTTAAACAAGCAGATGACAATAGAAAAGTCCTGACCGCCGACGAGACAGCCGAAGGCCGTCTCGACGCATGGCTGACCGCGCAGGTTGGCGAGGAATTTTCCCGCAGCCGCATCAAGGCACTGATCAAGGACGGACAGGTCTTTTTGAAGGGCGCGCCGATTACCGATCCTCAACGGAAGGTGCGAGCCGGCGACAGCTACGAGATCACCCTGCCCGAGCCCGAAGATCCGGCCCCGAAGGGCGAGGACATTCCGCTCGAGATCCTCTACCAGGATGAAGACGTCATCGTCATTTCCAAGCCGGCTGGCCTGGTCGTTCACCCTGGCCCCGGCAACTGGACGGGCACGCTCGTCAACGCGCTGATCCACCATTGCGGTGACACTCTCTCCGGCATCGGTGGCGTGCGCCGCCCCGGCATCGTTCATCGCCTCGATAAGGATACGACCGGCGTCATGGTCGTCGCCAAGAACGATATGGCGCATCGCCATCTCTCGCTGCAGTTCGCCGACCACGGCCGCACCATGCCGCTGGAGCGCGCCTATCAGGCGATCGTCTGGGGCCGTCCGCGCTCGCTCTCTGGGACGATCGACGCGCCGCTCGGCCGCGCCACCGGTGACCGCACCCGCCGCGCCGTCAAGCGCCCCGAAAACGAGAACGCCGACGAGGCGATCACCCATTACGAAGTGCTTGAGCGCTTCCATGAAAGCCCGGATGCGAGCGCGCTTGCCTCCCTCGTCGAATGCCACCTGGAAACCGGCCGCACACACCAGATCCGCGTCCACATGGCTCATATCGGCCATCCGCTGCTGGGCGACGCCGTCTACGGCGCCGGCTTCAAGACCAAGGCCAATCTTCTGCCTGACGAAGCCCGCAAGATCGTCAAGGCTTTCGACCGCCAGGCGCTGCATGCCTACATGCTGCAATTCGAGCATCCGCGCACCGGCGAGGTGATGCATTTCGAAGTGCCCCTGCCGGATGACATGGTGGAGCTAGCTGACGCCCTGCGCGGATGAGACATGGCCGCTGCTATTTCTTGGAGCCGGCACCCAGAACCCGATGCGTGGCATTGTCGAGAGCATGGCTGGTGTCACGCCCGTCCTGCGCCAATCCCCTTGCGGTATTCCCACAGGATGAAAGAGCGGCCGAAAGCGAAAGCAGCAGGATGACGGCAAGAGCTGGTCTGATCATCAGGTTCCCTCATCAAAGCGGCTGGGCAAGAGTGCCACCGCCACTGGAAAAATGCGGCAGCTGTCGGTAAAATCAATGCCTCTGGTTGGCTCTGGCAAAGACCGGATAACGCCCTCGTGAACGCCGAGGCGACCTTGAATCCCTGTTTCGCCATACTTATTTGTAAATAGACTTATTGCGGGCTTGGAGAGAGCCGCATGTCCCGGTTTGCCTTTAACGCGAGGGCGCGTTCCATCGGGAACCGGAATCCATATAAGGAGGGTGCATCATGGCCCGAAATAACTTGCCGTCCATTACCGCCGGCGAAGCCGGTCTCAATCGTTACCTCGACGAAATCCGCAAATTCCCGATGCTGGAACCGCAGGAAGAGTACATGCCCGCCAAGCGTTACTCCGAGCATGGCGATCGTGATGCCGCCCACAGGCTCGTCACCAGCCACCTGCGTCTCGTCGCGAAGATCGCCATGGGCTATCGAGGCTACGGCCTGCCGATCGGCGAAGTCGTGTCGGAAGGTAACGTCGGCCTCATGCAGGCCGTCAAGAAGTTCGATCCGGAACGCGGTTTCCGCCTTGCCACCTACGCCATGTGGTGGATCAAGGCCTCGATCCAGGAATATATCCTGCGCTCATGGTCTCTGGTGAAGATGGGTACGACCGCCAACCAGAAGCGCCTGTTCTTCAACCTGCGCCGCCTGAAAGGCCGTATCCAGGCCATCGACGACGGCGACTTGAAGCCGGAACACGTGACCGAGATCGCCACCAAGCTGAACGTCTCTGAGGAAGAGGTCGTTTCGATGAACCGCCGCCTTTCCGGCGACGCTTCGTTGAACGCGCCGATCAAGGCTTCCGAGGGCGACAGCGGCCAGTGGCAGGATTGGCTCGTGGACGACCACGACAGCCAGGAAGACGTGCTGATCGAGCAGGATGAGCTCGATACCCGTCGCCGCATGCTGGCCAAGGCCATGAGCGTCCTGAACGACCGCGAACGCCGCATCTTCGAGGCCCGCCGCCTCGCCGAAGATCCGGTAACGCTGGAAGACCTTTCGGCCGAGTTCGACATCAGCCGCGAGCGCGTCCGCCAGATCGAAGTACGTGCCTTTGAAAAGGTGCAGGATGCGGTCCGCAAGGAAGCGCTGGAGCGCGCCAAGGCTGTGCGTGTGGTCGAAGCCACTGCGTAAGCCGATTGTGTCTGTATGAAATCAAAAAAGGCGGGTCCTTATGGCCCGCCTTTTGTTTTGCGTGATTTTTAAGCTCCGGAAGAACCGGCCTTACTGGCTGGTGGAAAGGTCCCCGAGCGCAGTCCATTCCTTAATCGCCGTGGTGAACGCATTCCCGCCGGTGGCGCCCTTCTGCATGGTCAGCAGCGCACGACGACCGTTGCGGTAGGTGATTGGAATGTCGATCCAGTCGCGGGTGCCAAGCAGATCCAGATTGGCCTTGCGCGCATCCGGATAGTCGTTGAGCGCGATCATGTGGAAATCGTCGGTAATCTTGGCGGGCACGGCAATCAGCGGATCGCCGCGATCCTGCTCCGTGCGCTTCATCGAGATGCGCTGGACGCTGTCGATGCTGCCGCCCTCGAAATTCGGCGGAACGGAGAAGACGATCTCGACGAGATGGCTTGCCGGCAGCGACGGGTCAGAATTGCGCTTGAAGGTCAGGAGAGCAGAAAGGTTACGCTCCGGCACGGTGACGTTGCCCTGCACGGTGGCTTCCTGCCGGCCGTCTTGCCCGGCTTCATGCTGTATGGTCCAGACAACCGAACCTTCGATGGCCGTCGGCGAGCTTTCGCCGATCCGCTCCTCGTAGAGGAACATCTTTTCCGTGGTGCCGACTGGCGTATTCTGCGCCGGTGCGGCCACCGGACCATTCGGCGTCAGATTTTCGGCAGGCGCAGCATCGGACTGGACGCTCGGCGTGCTGGTATCGGCTGCAGCGACGTTCTGCTCGGCAACCGACTTGCCTTCCGCCGTCGGCGTACCCGGCATTGCTGCCGCGCCGTTATCGACTTCCGTGCCATCGGCGAGCAGCCGCTGGGTGAACTTGGTATTGGCGGCCGAGCCGTCCAACGAGGCAACTTCCTGATTGGGTCGCGCCGGAGGCACCGCGGCACCCTGATTTGCCGGCGGCGTCGTGGCCGGCGTACTGCTCGGCGACACCGATGTTGTCGCCGGCGTGGCTGTCTCGTTGTGCACGGCTTGTGACGGTGCGGAGCTGACGAGGCCGTCGACCATCTCCTTCACCGCCTCGCGGTTCATCCAGCCGGCATAGGCGCCACCACCGATAATGCCGAGCGTAACAAGGATCGCCAGAATGGTCCCGATGCCGAAGCGGCGACGCTTCGGCTCCATGCGGAAGCTCTTGCCCTGCATCTTGGAAGCGACGATCTGGTCCAGATCCATCGGCGGGTTGCCGTCGTCGTCATCGGCAACAGCAGCGTTGCGGCGGTCGTAACCGCGCAGCGCACGCGCCTCACGCCAGCCTTCGCCTGGCGCGGCCGGTGCTGGAGCCGCAGAGCCGGAACCATTGCCGGCATGTACTTCGGCGAAGATATCGACGTCGTCGAAATGAGCTGAAGCCGGTGTCTTCTTGCCCGTGCCGGCCTCGAGCGGCGGCAGGTCGTCGAAAGCGGCCGCTTCCCAGGAGAAATTCTCCTTGGCTGCCGGCATGACGGCCGGCGAAGCGCTGTTTCCGAGCGTCGAGATGACCTCATCGAAAGCGCGTGCCGAAGCATCGGCGGGAATGGCAGGCGCAGCCTCTGCATAGGACTGGAGTTCTTCGCGCGCCCATTCGGTCTCGGCTTCCTGTGGCGCAGGGGCCGGCGTTTCCGCAGCCGGTTCGGACCACATACGATCGAAATGAGCCGCCGCATCCGCAACAAGCGGCTCCTCGCGTGTATGCTCGACGAATTTCTCGACTTGCGCCGGCGGCTCGAAATCGGCCATCGGCTCTACGAGCCGGTTCGACGCACGCTCCATGCCGCGTGGAACCGGCTGCTGAACCTCTTCGTGCCGAAGCTCTTCTTCCACTTCGTGAACGGTTTCGGCCACCGGCTCGGCAGCGACCTCTTCGGGCAACGGCTCTTCCGGATAGTGCTCTTCTGGATGATGCTCTTCTACAGGCTCATGAAGACGCACGGGTTCGGCATGAATCTCTGCCTGCTCCGGCGCACGCCATTCCTCTGCTGGAGTCTCTTCCTCATGAGGCGGATGCCACTCGGCATGCTCGGGCACTACCTCTTCGGCGGAAGTGGCCGCATGAACGACCTCTTCCGGTTCGGCGGGCTGCTGCTCGGGGGCGGGATGTTCTGCTTCCTGCTGCTCAAGGCTTTCATCAGCAGAGGCTACGGCAACAGGCGCTGCCGCTGCGACAGGCTCGTGTTCTAGAGCAGGTTCCTCTTGGGAGATCTCGGGCTCCGGAGCGGCTGCGACCGGCTCTTCGACATCGGCAGCTTCTGCATGCTCGGCCTCGACGTCACGGATTGCGGCCTCGAGCTTGTCCAACTGGCGTTGCAGCATCGCTTCCGGCGGACGCGGCTTCATGTTCTCGAGCTGCCGCTGCACAGCGCCGCGCGCACGCTCGTAGACCTTCACCCGCATCTCGGGCGTATTTTCAGACAGGCCGTCGACTGCCCGCCGAATAACTGCAATAAAATCCGCCATCAGTACTTTCTCAAGAAGTCCGGCACACTCCCGAACGGTCGCCCTAGGTGACCCGCGACATTAATCCTCAAACGGATCGGTCACAAGTATGGTGTCGTCACGCTCAGGACTTGTGGAAAGAAGCGCGACAGGCGCCCCGATCAGCTCTTCGACCTGGCGAACATATTTGATCGCCTGCGCCGGCAGATCCGCCCAGCTGCGGGCGCCGACCGTCGATTCCTTCCAGCCTTCCAGCGTGACGTAGATCGGCTCCACTCGAGCTTGCGCCGCCTGGCTTGCCGGAAGATGGTCGATCTGTTCGCCATCGAGCATGTAGCCGACGCAGATCTTCAATTCATCAAGGCCATCGAGCACGTCGAGCTTTGTCAATGCAATCCCGCTGATGCCGTTGGTGGCGACCGACTGGCGAACGAGTGCGGCGTCGAACCAGCCGCAACGGCGCTTGCGGCCCGTCACCGTGCCGAATTCATGGCCCTTCTCGCCGAGGAACTGACCGATCTCGTCCGTCAGCTCGGTCGGGAACGGACCTTCGCCGACGCGCGTCGTATAGGCCTTGGTGATGCCGAGGATATAGCCGAGCGAACCCGGACCCATGCCCGAACCGGCAGCGGCCTGACCGGCCACAGTGTTGGATGAGGTCACGAAGGGATAGGTGCCGTGATCGATATCGAGCAGGCTGCCCTGCGCACCTTCGAAAAGGATACGGGCGCCTTTGCGGCGCTGCTTGTCAAGGAACAGCCAGACCGTATCGCGGAAGGGCAGAACGCGGTCGGCGATCGACGTCAGTTCGTCCATGATCGTCTGGTGGCTGACTTCGGCAACGCCCAGACCACGGCGAAGTGCGTTATGGTGGGTCAGGATGCGATCGACCTTGCCCGGCAGAGCTTCGAGATCGGCAAGATCCATCACGCGGATGGCGCGGCGGCCGACCTTGTCTTCATAGGCCGGGCCGATGCCGCGCCGCGTCGTGCCGATCTTTGTCCCGCTGTTGGATGCTGCATCTTCGCGGTAGGCATCGAGCTCGCGGTGCAGGGAAAGAATGAGGGTCGCGTTGTCGGCGATGCGCAGATTTTCCGGCGTGACCTTCACGCCCTGCGCTTCCAGCCGGCCGATCTCGGCGATCAGCGCATGCGGATCGACGACGACGCCGTTGCCGATGACGGCCATCTTGCCGGGGCGCACGACGCCGGAGGGCAGGAGCGAGAGCTTGTAGCTCGTGCCGTCGATGACGAGCGTATGTCCGGCATTGTGTCCGCCCTGATAGCGTACAACGATGTCAGCACGTTCCGAAAGCCAATCGACAATCTTGCCCTTGCCTTCGTCACCCCACTGCGAACCGACCACGACCACGTTCGTCATCAAACTCTTCCTGTTACCGGCGGAGAACCGCACACCTGCTCAAACCCGCGCATCTATAAAGCTTTGTTTTTGGGAAAGCGACCCTGTTATCACCGCAGATTCGGCTTTTTACGTGACAAATCAGCCGCCGGCAGGCTAAGCCCGGTCATGAAAGCCTGCCAGAGACGCCCCAAAGACGACAAAGACGGGAAGATCACCCTTTGCAAGCCACAGCCTATATCTGCCTCGTCATTGCAACTCTTTGCTGGGGCGGCAATGCCGTTGCAGGCAAGCTGGCACTCGGCCATGTCAGCCCGATGATGCTGACTTTTCTGCGCTGGTTCCTGGCCGTCGTGCTGATCGCCGCCGTCTCGCTGCCGCAGTTGCAGAAGGACTGGCCGGTGGTGCGCAAAAACCTGCCCCTCCTCTTCTTCTATGGCGTGATCGGCTACACGACCTTCAACGCCATGCTCTATTCGGCCGTGCAGTACACGACGGCGATCAATGTCGCCATCGAACAGGCCGGCATTCCCATGCTGATCTTCCTGCTGAATTTCGTCTTTTTCCGCACCGGCGTTTCGCTGGCCCAGGTCGTCGGCTTCGGCATGACGCTTGTCGGCGTCGCATTGACGGCTGCCCATGGCGATCTCGTCACCCTGCTGCAGCTCAGCCTCAACCGCGGCGATGCGCTGATGCTGATCGCCGTCGCCGCCTATGCCGTCTATACGATCTTCCTGCGCTGGAAGCCTATCGTCGACTGGCGCACGCTGATGGCAATCCCAGCTCTCGGCGCGGCCCTGACCGCCCTGCCCTTGCTCTTGTGGGAAGCCTCCCGCAGCGCGGCCCAATGGCCTGACGCAGAAGGCTGGGCGATTGCCTTCTACACGGCGATCTTCGCTTCCCTGCTGGCGCAGATACTTTATATCAGAGGCGTCGAGGAAATCGGCGCCAATCGCGCCGGCCTGTTCATCAACCTCGTCCCGGTTTTCGGCACGCTGCTTTCGGTCGCCCTGCTCGGCGAAACGCTGCAGCTTTTCCATATGATTGCGCTGGCGCTGACACTCGGCGGCATCGCCATCGCCGAAAAGGGACGGCCGAAGGGTTCCGCAGCCACGGTGCCCGCTTCGCCTGTCGACTAACCAAGCTCCAGTGTCGTCACGCCATAGACGTTCTTCAGCGGGATTTCCGGCGCCGGACCGCGATACATGCGTGCGGTTTCCATAACCGGCTCGAGCCCCACGCTTTCCGCCAGCGAGATCGCCTCGGCATTGGCAGCAGGGATATCGATAAAGATCGACGCGCCGTGCGCCTGGGGGATGAGGCCGGCCAGAAGGGCGGCGGCACTGTCCGCATCACTCGCGAAAAGCGGACCGATCTTATAGCCTTCATAACAGCGGCGGATCGTGCCGTAACCGCGGATCTTGCCGTTCTTGCGCACGACGAGCGAACTGCGCCCCTTGCGGCCCGTGCACCAGGCGGCAAGGAAAGCGGCACGAGGCTGCGGAAAAATACCGCTGTCGTATCGCACGAGGCCTTCGAGTCGCGCATCGGGAACCGGCTGCGCGACGAGCGATGCCTGCGGCACAGATGTCGGCACGCCGCCATAGCGGATTGTCGTGTAAGCGGCGTCGAAACCGGCTTTGCGATAGGCTTCCTGCTGGGCGGCAACACCATCGAGACCGATCGTACGGTCTCCCGCCGAAGCGATGCCGGCGTTCCAGATCGCCTTGCCGAAACCCTGGCCACGGAAATCGGGATGCACGATGTAAAGACCAAGGAAGGCGAAGGTATCGCCATATTTGACGACCGAAATGGAGCCGACCGGCACCTCGCCGATGGCACCAACAAAAAATCCGGAAGGATCGGCTTCATGGAATGCGATCGCATCGTCGAGGCCTGGATTCCAGCCCTCCTGACGTGCCCATTCCAACGCAAGCTCCAGTTCACCGGGCCGCATGGAACGAACGGCAAATTCCGAATTCATGCAACCTTCCCAGATTGAGACCCGCAAGTCCATTCCGCGATCCACCCAGCAATCGTCAAGTCGATTGTCAATATGCTCAGACCGGTCATGATGAACTCGCGTTCACGGCTTGAATGATGCGTGTCGTCGTTTTTCAATACAATGCAAAAGAACTTCGACCCCGCATTACCATGAAACAATGTAATTGCAATCTCAAGAAAATTACTGCGCCCGCACGATGCTTCCGGCGGGCGCAAATCGAAAAACGGCAGCATCAAGTATTTAAGCTTCAGCGCAGAAACGGACCCAGCGCTTCGGCAGCACCGATGGTCTGGGCAGCCTGGGTCAGAACGCTGTCGAAAACGAAGCCGACGACGATGGTCAGCTGGCGCGAATAGGCTTTCAGCTCATATCCCTCGCTCTCGGCCTGAGCCGGCGCGTGCAGAGCGAAAGGAACGTTCGGGCGAACGAAGCCGGCGCTCGTGGTCAACGGCTCCTCCGGCATATGACCAATGGCCGAGGTGTACATGAGGTCGCGGCCGAAACCACCCGGGCCAAAAGCAAAAGCCGGCTGGCTTGCGGTCGATACAGTGATTGCGAGCGTCGCGGCAAGAAGAAGTCTGCTCATCTTGAGTTCCCCGTTTTCCAGTCGGCCGGGCGATGTCTGCCTGGCCGCAGCGCCGGTCGCATCTGTCCATGCCCGGTCACTTTCATGAGGGTCACTCTACATGCCGGTATTTGCAGGGTTTTTAAGCCGATCCGTACAATTTTATTGAAACGCGATTTTTTAGACTGCCGCTCTTCAAGCAGAAAACAATCTTTACCATACGCCTTGACGGTATCTTCGCATCCTTACTTCTAAGGTGCCTCAAAACGAAACAGGGGCAAAAACGATGCACGAAGTTCCAGTCAAATCCAGGATTATCCAGAACGTCTATTTCAGCCAGGAGGATGGGCGCCTGCGCATCTGCTTCCGCAACGGTGAAGAGCGCTTGTTCGAAGGCGTACCGGCCGACGACGTCAATACGATGGTGACGGCACCCTCGCCGGGTCAGTATTACATCGACCGGATCAGAAAACAGTACCGTCGCATCGCGGCTTAACGCGCTTCGATATTTTTCCCGGCGTGGCTTTAAATCGAATATGCCACGCTCCGGTCGAGATCGATTGCCACATCGGTGCGAGCCTTATAAATGATGACTTCCGTTGTCCGAGGTCTCGCGAACTGACGATGCCATCGTCCGATCAGAACATGAAACTGGCGCCGCAGCCGCGAAAGGGCCGCGCCGTCATGTGGCTGTTGATTGTTCTGTCCGTTTCAATAGTTGGCGCAACGGTGCTGCTGTCGAATGACATGCGGCACCTGAAGTCGCTGGCTCACCACTTCGGCATAGAGCTTTTCCCGCCCGCGGCACCCCCGCCTCCCCCGCCGCCCAAGGTCTTCCGCCGCACCGAACCCGTCAGTGTCAAGATCCCGCCGCGCATGTTCGAGCAGCCGCAGCCGGCTCTCGCGAGCGTTTTCCTGCGAACCTGGCGGATTTCCGGCCCGGCCATGTGCGAGGCGCTGCGTTCTGCCGGCATCGAAACAAGCGAATGGACGGAAACGGCCTTCAATTCCGATACGTTCGAATGCTCTTACGAGCATATCTATAAGAAGGAGAAGGACCACGTCGTCAGCTCGCTCTTCCTCGTCGTGCGCGGCAATGGCAGAGGCACGATTACGAGCATGCGCGTGAAGCTCGTTGGTCCCGCGACCGACGGCAACGGACAGCTCGATCCGAGCATATTGCGCGTCTTCGAAACCATGCTGACGCAGCCGGCGTGGCTGGATTTCCATGATGCGCTGGCGGCAATCCGCAATCTCAGGGATGTGAAGGAGGAAGGCTTCGGTGCCCTCATCAACTTCACTCAGGAATATTCGCGGCCGGGCGCCTTCAACTTCACGCTCCTGCTTCAGGAGACCTCCGCCCAACAGCGCCGCACGAAGGATTATTTTTCCCCTAAGACCTGGTTGCCCGCGCCCAATCCCTCCTGGCAGGTGCCGGAGCTCATCTTCTGGCGACGCGCCTGATCATTTCGCGCTGGCAACGAACTGTACCTCAGGCATGTCATTGAGCAGCCCGGCAAGGTCCTGACCGTCCCGCCGGCAGAATCACCCGCAAGGACATCCCCATTTCAAAGCCGGACGAAACGCCTTGAACGCTCGCTGAGAGAGCATTGTTCCGCTGCAGGTTGCGCTTGATTGTCATAATGCTCCCGGCTCAATTTAGCGCGTCAAACTTCAGGCGCATTTAACTCAAAATAGGTGCGGCCAAGCTCTTTCGATCCTTGACTTGAATCGGCCAGGGATTAGCTTTGACGCTGTCTTGAACCGCTCGTCGGATCCAGCAGCCACTTCTCTCGCGCTAAACACTTCGGGGAGTACCGCATGGAAACTAGACTGCAGTCCAAACTCATTGAAGCGATCGATTACAAGCGCGAGACCCGACACCTCACGCTCTATCTGACCAACGGCCAACGCCGTCATTACGAAGATGTCCCTGAAGGCATCGTCGTCGGACTCGCCGCAGCTGCTTCTCCTGGCGACTTCTACATGAGCCAGATCCGGGGCCGCTTCCGCACGACCTGAAAAGTACGGCACGCACCCAAGGCGTGCCGTCTCGGTGCATCGAGGTTTACTTCGACGCATTCAACAATTGGACCATTCGCAACCGAGATTGGTTCTCTTCCATTCATCGATTACATTTATACGGTCTGAGAAACTTCAGCCGGTCACACTGCGCGATTTGTCGTTGTGGCCGGTTGGTGCAAGAAGGTGTCCCATATCGGCGGCGCTTGAGGGATAGCCGAGCGCAAAGCCCTGCAGGCTGTCGCAGCCCAGCCATGACAGCGTGAGGGCATGAGCTTCGGTCTCCACCCCTTCGGCGATCACTTCCACACCGAGAGCCTTGGCGATTTCGACGATCGATCCGACCACACGCCTCTGCTCAGCCGATTCCACGACATCGGTGACAAGTTGGCGGTCGATTTTAAGTCGCTTCGGTTTCAGTCGTACGAGGCCGATGAGCGAGGCGTGACCGGAACCGAAGTCATCGATCTCGATATCGATGCCCATCTGCTTGATGAGGTCGATATTGGCGAGGAATTTCTCATCGCAATCGTCGAGGAAAATCGTTTCCACCAACTCGAAGACGATGGCGCCCGGCGGAATGGCGAGCCGGCGCAGCTTGTCCAGCAGAGCTGGATCGGCAAGACGCGCAGGCGAGATATTCACGGCGATGCGCGGCACACTGCAGCCCACGGCCTGCCAAGCGGCGCGATCTTCGAGCGCGCGCTGGAGGACCATGGCATCGATCTCTGCGGAGAGCCCATATTCGTCGGCAATGCGGAGGAAGACGCCCGGCGCAAGCACGCCCTTTTCCGGATGGTTCCAGCGTACCAGCGCTTCCAGTCCGGTGATCTCGCGAGTGCGCGCATCGAGCTGAACCTGATAGTAGGGAACGACCTGACCCTGCTCCAGGGCTTGAGCGAACTCCTCGGCGAGGCGGCGCCTGCCGCGCAGGTCTTCTTGAAGCTGCCAGCTGAAAAATTCGATACGGTTGCGGCCGAGTTTTTTCGCCTGATAGAGCGCCAGATCGGATTCAGCGAGCAGATTGCGCGCCTGCCTGTCGCTGCTCCAGGATACGCCGATAGACGCGCCGGATTGCAGCATCTCCTGCCCGAAACGGATTTTCTTCCGCAATCGCCGCTGCATATCCTCGACGATAGCCTTCAGTTCGTCGAGGCCGACGAAGTTGGTCAGCACGATGACGAATTCGTCGCCGCCGACACGCGCAGCCATGCCATTTGCGGGAATGGCAGCGGCGATTCTGAGCGATGCCGCGCGCAACACGGCATCGCCGGCGGCGTGACCATGGCTGTCATTGATCTGTTTGAACTGGTCAAGATCGAGATGCAGAACGGCAAGCGTGGACACGCCCTTGTCCGTTGGCAGTTCCGCAAGCCGCTTATCGAGCAGACGCCGGTTCGGCATTCCCGTCAAGTAGTCGTGGTCGGCCACATGCTCGATCCGCGCATTGCTTTCCTCAAGCGCCTGCGCCCGGGTCTCGGCCACCATCTTCTGCTTGCCGAGTTCGACGTTGAGCAGCACGTCAGATGTCACGTCCCATTCCGCGCCGATGAAGGACGGAGTGCCTTCCTCATCGACGTAGAAATGTGCACGCGACCTTAAATGCCTTATCTCTCCGCTCGGCAGAATGATGCGAAACTGCGAGTCATAGGCGCCGCGGGCGGCGACCGCTCGCTCGAAATCCTGCTCGGCCCGTTCCCGGTCCTCAGGATGCAGGGCATTCGACCAGACCCAGGTCGGCACTGTCGGCTCCGCCTGGCCGGTACTGTATAGGCGATGCATCTGCGCATCCCAGAGAATAACATCCCGGTTGATGCTGTGCTCCCACACACCGATCTGCGAAGCGTCCAGCGCAAGCTCCAGCCTCCGGAGAAGATTCTGGAACTCTCGCTCGGATCGCGTTGGTTTGTCCTCGGGCAATTCGGTTTCAGCCTTCGAAGCCTGCAAAACTCATAGTATAGTCGCAAGCCCCCATTAATGAAGGCTTTTCAGAAGTACCGAACTAGTTACTAGGTGAACTGTTCGTACGACTGCCTCCTTTTCGATCAGTGTTGTTTTTAGCCGGAAATCCCCTCAATCAGTGATTGTGGCGCGGTGAATTCTTGGCAATCTGCCGGAAGTCAGCTGCCCCCTCGATGACAGCACCGTCCGAGAGTTGTGTCACCGAGTTGCGGTAGATGCGCTGCCACGGCGTTGCATCGGCCAGCACTGGCGGAATTCCGTCGCCTTTGCGTCGTTCAATTTCGGCCTCGCCGACCAGCATATCGCAACGTCCATGGTTGAAATCGATGCGGACGATGTCGCCCGTCCGGAGCCAGGCAAGTCCACCGCCGGCGGCACTTTCGGGCGAAGCATTGAGGATCGAGGGGCTGTCCGACGTGCCGGACTGGCGCCCATCACCGATCGTCGGCAGACTGTTGATGCCACGCTTCAGGATATGATCAGGCGGCTGCATGTTGACGACTTCGGCAGACCCCGGCCAGCCGAGCGGACCGGCACCGCGGATGATGAGGATCGTGTTCTCGTCGATACCAAGCTCCGGATCGTTGATGCGCTTGTGGTAATCCTCGGAGCCATCGAAAACGACGGCCCTGCCTTCGAACACGCCTTCGCGGCCCGGTTCCTGCAGATAACGCTTGCGGAAATCCTCGGAGACGACGCTCATTTTCATAATGGCGAAATCGAAGAGATTGCCCTTGAGCACAAGGAAGCCGGCCCGCTCCTTCAAAGGCTCGTTGTAGGGCTTGATGACATCGCGGTCGCGCGCCTCACGTCCTCTCAGATTCTCGGCCATGGTCTTGCCGGTGACGGTGCGACAATCCCCGTTCAGCTTATCCGCCTGCAGCAGCTCCCACATGACCGCAGGCGTGCCGCCGGCACGATGGAACTTCTCGCCAAGATAGGCCCCTGCCGGCTGCACATTCGCCAGCAGCGGAATGTCAAAGCCGTGCACCTGCCAGTCCTCAGGGTAGAGCTCGACGCCCGCATGTTTCGCCATGGCAGCAAGATGCGGCTGGGCGTTGGTCGAGCCACCGATTGCAGAATTGGTCTTGATGGCATTGAGGAAGGCGTCACGCGTCAGGATATCCGACGGCTTCAGGTCTTCGAACACGATCTCGACGGCGCGACGGCCGGTGCGATAGGCCATCTGGCCGCGTTCGCGATAGGCGGCGGGGATGTTGCCACAGCCCGTCAGTGACAAGCCGAGCGCCTCGGCCAGCGCGTTCATTGTCGAAGCCGTGCCCATAGTGTTGCAATGACCGACGGAGGGTGCCGAATCGAGCGCCGTCTGCAGAAATTCCTCTTCGTCGATCTCGCCGGCCGCAAGCTTCCGGCGTGACTGCCAGATCGCCATTCCGGAGCCGGCAAGCTTGCCCTCGTGCCAGCCATCGAGCATCGGCCCGCCCGAGAGAACGATGGCGGGAATATCGACCGTCGACGCCGCCATAATTGCCGAAGGCGTTGTCTTGTCGCAGCCCGTCGTCAGGACGACACCGTCGAGCGGATAGCCGTAGAGGATTTCAACGAGGCCGAGATAGGCGAGGTTGCGGTCGAGTGCTGCCGTCGGGCGCTTGCAGTTCTCGAAGATCGGATGGGTCGGAAATTCAATCGGGATGCCGCCCGCGTCGCGAATACCGTCACGCACGCGCTTGGCCAATTCGATGTGGACGCGGTTGCAGGGCGTCAGATCGCTGCCGCTCTGGGCAATGCCGATGATCGGCTTGCCGGACCGCAATTCCTCGGGCGTCACACCGTAATTCATGAAGCGCTCCAGATAGAGTGCCGTCATATCGATATGATCGGGATTATCGAACCAGTCCTGCGAACGCAGGCGGCGCTTGGCGGTCTTGCTATCGGTCATCTCTTTCCTCCCGGTCGGGCATTCCTGTCTTCGAGATGGAGCAACAGGGCACTGTGATCTGTCTCGCCGTTGCCTTTGGCAACAAATTCGGTGAATTCGGCATGCACCGCTTCCGTCAGCGGCAGCGTGAGGGATAAGGCCTTCGCCGTTGCCATGACCGCGTCGAGATCCTTCAACTGATTGGCTGAAGAACCGCCCGGCGCGAACTGCCGGTCGATCATGCGTTTGCCGTGGATTTCCAGAATGCGGCTGTCGGCAAAGCCGCCGCGCACGGCATCCCGGAACGCCGCCGGCGAACCACCGCCGGCCTCGATCAGCATCATCGCCTCTGCGACAGCGCCGATCGTCACTGCAACGATCTGCTGGTTGGCGAGCTTGGCAAGCTGCCCTGACCCATCGGGCCCGACATGGGTGACGCGCCCCATCGGCGCGAAGACATCAGCCAATTCGGTAATGAGGGAAGCATCCCCGCCCGCCATAATGGCAAGCGTCCCGGACGAGGCCCCGACCACGCCGCCGGAAACCGGCGCGTCGATATGGCGGATACCCTGTGCGGCAAGCTTCTCCGCATGCGCGCGCGCGAAAGGCGGCGCGATGGAACTCATGTCGATGACCACAGCGCCT
The DNA here is from genome assembly GCF_018987265.1 of Rhizobium sp. WYJ-E13. Lineage (NCBI taxonomy): Bacteria > Pseudomonadati > Pseudomonadota > Alphaproteobacteria > Hyphomicrobiales > Rhizobiaceae > Rhizobium > Rhizobium sp. WYJ-E13. The sequence goes on from NZ_CP076853.1 coordinate 2,974,290, forward strand.
GGTCTCATGGCTTCGGCAGTGCCCATGTCGAACAGCACCTGTCCTACGGCCTGGGCATTGGTCAGCATGGAGATGACGATATCGGCTGCAGAGGCGGCTTCGGCGGGCGTGGAAGCGACATTGGCGCCATCGCTGGAAAGAGCCTCCGCCTTGGCGCAATCACGGTTCCAGACAGTAAGGGAAAAGCCTGCGCCAAGCAGTCGCCGCACCATCGGCGCCCCCATGAGCCCGGTGCCGAGGAAAGCGATCTTGCGCTTTCCGCTGTCATCAGATGCGTGTGTCACCCAGCCCTCCCCGAACTGTTGCCTGCCCTTGATAATATCCTCACCTCAGCATGCAACCGTTTTGACGGACGTAACGCATTTTTGTCGCAGCGCTCACAAACGAAACGGGCGAGGACCAAGGTCCCCGCCCGATTTACCCGACAAAGGAGAGGTTACTCCGCAGCGACCTTCATATGGTCGTCTTCGTCCTGCGGATGATTGTCGTTGTGCTGGATGAGCGGACGGTTGCCCGTCATCCGGCGCAGGAGCACATAGAACACCGGCGTCATGAAGATGCCGAAGAAGGTCACGCCGATCATACCCGAGAACACCGCGACACCCATGGCCGCACGCATTTCCGAACCGGCACCAGTCGAGGTGACGAGCGGCACGACGCCCATGATGAAGGCCATGGAGGTCATGAGGATCGGGCGCAGGCGCAGACGGCTTGCCTCGATTGCGGCTTCCCGCGGCGTCCTGCCTTCGAACTCCAGTTCGCGGGCAAATTCCACGATCAGGATCGCGTTCTTGGCCGATAGACCGACAAGGACGACGAGGCCGATCTGCGTGAAGATGTTGTTGTCTCCGCCGGTGAGCCAGACGCCAGTCAAGGCGGCAAGAACACCCATCGGTACGATCATGATGATCGCCAGTGGCAGCGTCAGGCTCTCATACTGGGCAGCGAGCACCAGGAAGACGAGCAGCAGGGCGAGCGGGAAGACGACGACGCTGGAGTTGCCGGCAAGGATCTGCTGGTAAGTCAGGTCGGTCCACTCGAAGTCGATGCCGGCAGGCAGCGTCTCATTCAGGATCTTTTCGATCGCAGCCTGTGCCTGCCCGGACGAGAAGCCCGGAGCCGGACCACCGTTGATATCGGCAGCGAGGAAGCCGTTATAACGGTTCGCACGCTCCGGACCCGTACTTGCATCCACCTTCAGGAGAGCTGCGAGCGGAATCATCTGGCCCGATGCCGAGCGAACCTTCAGCTGGCCGATATCTTCCGGCTGAGCACGGAACTTGGCATCGGCCTGTACACGAACGCTGTAGGTGCGGCCGAAAGCGTTGAAGTCGTTCACGTAGAGCGAACCGAGATAGATCTGCAGCGTCTGGAAGACGTCGGTGACGGAGACCCCAAGCTGTTCGGCCTTGGCACGGTCGAGATCGGCGTAGAGCTGCGGCACGTTGATCTGGAAGCTGGAGAACAGGCCGGCAAGTTCGGGCGTCTGGTAGGCCTTGGCAAGCACGGCCTTGGTTGCTTCGTCGAGCGCCTGGTTGCCCAAGCCTGCTCGATCCTCGATCTGCAGTTTGAAACCGCCCGTCGTGCCGAGACCGTTGACCGGCGGCGGCGGGAACATGGCGATGAAGGCATCCTGAATGGCACCGAACTTCTGGTTCAGGGCCATGGCAATCGCCCCGCCCGAAAGATCGGGCGTCTTGCGTTCCTCGAAATCCTTCAGCGTCACGAAGACGATGCCGGCATTCGACGAGTTGGTGAAGCCGTTGATCGACAGGCCCGGGAAGGCGATCGCGTTGGCAACGCCCGGCTGCGCCAGAGCGATGTCGGTCATGCGCTTGATGACGTCTTCCGTGCGGTCGAGGCTTGCGGCATCCGGCAACTGGGCAAAGCCGATCAGATACTGCTTGTCCTGCGACGGCACGAAACCGCCCGGCACCGTATTGAAGATGCCGTAGGTCGCTCCGACCAGCGCAAGGTAGATCACCATGACGATGCTCTTGCGCGACACGAGACCACCGACGCCCTTGCCATAGGCGTTCGAACCGGCGCCGAAAGCGCGGTTGAAGCCGCGGAAGAACCAGCCGAAGATCGCATCCATGAACCGCGTCAGCCAGTCCTTCGGCGCATGATGCCCCTTCAGAAGAAGGGCAGCGAGCGCCGGAGACAGCGTCAGCGAGTTGAAGGCAGAAATGACGGTCGAGATCGCGATCGTCAGCGCGAACTGGCGATAGAACTGACCCGACAGGCCGGAGATGAAGGCGAGCGGCACGAAGACCGCGACGAGTACCAGCGCGATCGCGATGATCGGGCCGGAGACTTCCTTCATGGCCTTGTAGGTCGCCTGGCGCGGACTGAGCCCGGCCTCGATGTTGCGTTCGACGTTTTCAACGACGACGATCGCGTCGTCCACGACGATACCGATCGCCAGCACCAAGCCGAAAAGGCTGAGCGCATTGATCGAGAAGCCGAACATATACATGACCGCGAACGTACCGATGATCGATACCGGAACGGCAATCAGCGGAATGATCGAGGCACGCCATGTCTGCAGGAACAGGATAACGACGAGAACAACGAGCGCGATGGCTTCGAGCAAAGTGTCGATGACCTTCTCGATCGAGGCGCGAACGAACTTCGTCGTATCATAGACGATCTCGTACTTCACGCCTGTCGGCATGGCGAGCTGCAGCTCATCCATGGTCGCTCGGACATTGTCGGCGATCTCGATCGCGTTCGAACCCGGCGCCTGGAGAACGGCGACAGCGACAGCCGGCTTGCCGTCGAGCAGCGAACGCAGCGTGTAGTCGGCAGCACCGAGTTCGATCCGGGCCACGTCGCGCAGGCGGGTGATTTCGCCATTGGCGCCCGTCTTGACGATGATGTTGCCGAATTCCTCGGGCGTGCGCAGTCGGCCCTGGGCATTCACGTTGAGTTGGAGATCGACCCCCGGCTGGCTGGGAGAGGCGCCGATGATACCGGCAGCAGCCTGGACGTTCTGTGAGCTGATCGCGTTACTGATGTCGCTGGCGGCAAGATTATGCTCGGCAGCCTTCTGCGGATCGATCCACACGCGCATCGAATAGTCGCCAGCGCCGAAGACCTGCACCTGGCCGACGCCGGCGATGCGGGCGAGCCGGTCCTTGATGTTCAGCGTCGCATAATTGCGCAGATAGGTGATGTCATGGCTGTTCCCATCGGAAACGAGGTTGACGACCATGATGAAGTCCGGCGAGCTCTTGACCGTGGTAATGCCGAGCGCACGAACTTCGGCCGGCAGGCGGGGTTCGGCCTGCGACACGCGGTTCTGAACGAGCTGTTGCGCCTTGTCCGGGTCGGTGCCGAGCTTGAAGGTGACCGTGACGTTCAAAACGCCGTCCGATGTCGCCTGGCTGGACATATAGAGCATGCCCTCGACACCGTTGATCTGCTCTTCGAGCGGTGTGGCCACCGTTTCGGCAATGACGGTCGGGTTCGCGCCGGGATAGGTGGCGCGCACGACGACCGACGGCGGCACGACCTCGGGATATTCCGAGATCGGCAACGCCCTGAGGCCGATCAGGCCGGCGACCACGATGAGGACCGAAAGAACACCGGCAAACACCGGGCGGTCGACAAAGAATCTGGATATGTTCATTTTAAAGCCCTCTCCGGGGTGAACATGGATGCAAAATCCCTCCCCGGCGGCCTGAAGGCTCGCCGGCGGGTCATGTTATTTCGGCCAATGCCCCCTCCCTGAGGGAGGGGACTGCATCTTATTGAGCGGTCGCGACCTTCTCTTCCATCTGCGGTGCGACGACTGCGCCCGGACGGATGCGCTGCAACCCATTGACGACGATCTTGTCGCCGACCTTGAGGCCGCCTTCGATCACGCGTTGGCCATCGAACAGCGAGCCGAGCTGGATCTGCCGGTAATTGACCTTGTTTTCACCGTCGACGACGAAGACAAACTTCTTGTCCTGGTCGGTGCCGACGGCGCGGTCACTGATAACGATCTTGTTCTCGGCCTTCGGCTGGCCCATGCGCACCCGCACGAACTGGCCGGGGATCAGCCTGCCGCCGGGATTGTCGAAGACTGCCCGCACGGCAATGGTACCGCTGGCAGCATCGACTTCGTTGTCGACGAGCTGAAGCTTGCCCTTGATCGGCGTTCCCTCATCGGCAAGCGTGCCGATTTCGACCGGGATCTGTTCAACCGCCGGCAATGCGGCGTCAGTTGCCGGAAGCTCCGAAAGAGCCTTCGTGACCATCTCTTCGCTCGCGTTGAAGCTTGCATAGATCGGATCGACGGAGACGAGCGTCGTCAGCTCAGGCGAAGCCGAACCGGCAGCGACAATGTTGCCGACCGTGACCTCGATCTTGCCGATGCGGCCGGAAACCGGAGCGCGCACCTGCGTGTAGTCGAGATCAAGCTGCGCGGACTGGAGGGCGGCCTGCGCCGAACGCAGGCTTGCCTGGGCTTCAGCCAGCGTGCTCTGGCGCTGGTCGAGATCGCTCTGTGAGATTGTGCGGTTGTCCGAGAGACGGCGGCCACGGTCGAGTTCGGTCTGCGCCAGGCTGACCTTGGCTTCGGCCGAAGCGACCTGGCCCTGCGCCTGAGAGACGGCCGCCTGATAGGGAGCCGGATCGATGGCGAACAGCAGGTCACCCTGCTTGACCAAGGCACCTTCACGGAAATGGACCGATTGGATGGCGCCCCCGACGCGGGGACGGATCTGCACACGGTCGATAGCCTCTAGACGACCGGAGAAGTTCTCCCAGTTCGTCACGTCGCGGCTGGCGACGACAGCAACTGTCACCGGCACGGCCGGAGGCTGCGCAGGTTCGGAGGCGGCCGTGGCGGTTGCGCTCATCGGCAGTTCGAAAAAGATGGCAGCGGCCGAAACGGACGCAGCAACACCCAGACCGGCGCCCACCAGGGCCCAGCGCTTACTTCTGGACGTCATTGGTACTCTCCTTGCGGCCCCGAATGGCCGTAAAAAATCAGTTCGTCTTCAATGTAATTGTGGCTGAACGCTCACGTCCTGAAGGAAATCTCCGAAGTGGCGGCTGACGTTGCCCTGCCACGTGGAAATCCCCTCAGATTTTCCGCCGTAAATGGATGGCCAACCTGTCCCGGCGGGGAGAACATGCTGGCGCACGCCAACGCCTGCCTTCTTCAGGCGAGCGGCGTAACCGATTGTTTCGTCATGCAGCGGATCATCCTCCGCCGTAAAAATCAGGGCCGGCGCAACACCGGCAATACGCGAACAGAGGCACGGCGCAGCATAGGGATGGCAGCCGCCGCCGCTCAGATAATGGCTCCAGCCTTCCGTCCAGCGCTGGCGCATACCGATCCTGTCCGCCTTGCGAATCGAAGACGTACCCATGAAAGGATCGAGAAGAGGAGAAATCAGGATCTGGCCGTCAAGCGCATCCGGAATCTGGTCACGCGCCTTTAGCGCGACGCCGGCGGCGACATTGCCACCCGCCTCTTCACCGGCGACGAAAAGCAGCGACTTGCGGTCACCAAGACCAGCTTTCTTGAGGGCAAGATAGGAAAGGATCGAGAAGGAAACTTCGAGCGCCTTCGGAAAAACGTTGCCCGACAGCGTGCTGTAATCGGCAGATACGACGATCGCACCCGCCTTTGCGAGGCTGCTGGCGATTGGGCGGTCGGCATTCGGATCGCTATCGAGGAATGCCCCGCCATGCAGATAGAGCACGATCGGCGGCCCCTTGCCGAAATCAGCGCCCATATAGACGCGCGCAGAAACGGGGCCAGCGGCCACCTTTTCCAGCACCATGTCTTTGATCTCGGGCACCATCGTCTCTATCTCTTTGCATATGACGGATAACGCCCGCCTCTTGCATTTTGAACCAAAAAGATATTGTTATTCAATTCGGGGAATAAGAAGCGATATCGCGATAACACTATTCCAAATTCCGAACAATGTTGCAACGCAAACTGCGGACTTGAACCGATGGATCAACTCTCGGCAATGCGCGTCTTCATCCGCGTGGTGGAGACGGGCAATTTCACCCGCGCCGCCGACATGCTCGCCATGCCCAAGGCGACGGTGACCAATCTCATTCAGGGGCTGGAAGCGCACCTGCGCACCAAGCTCCTCAACCGCACCACCCGCCGCGTCATGGTGACGACGGACGGTGCCCTTTACTACGAACGCGCCGCGCAGATCATTTCCGAACTTGAGGAGCTGGACGGCAGTCTTTCAAACTCTCAGAGCCTGCCGACGGGACGGTTGCGGGTCGAGATGGCCGGTGCCTTTGCCGACTCCATCATCGTGCCGGCGCTTTGCGATTTCTACCAGCGTTACCCCGATATCCGCATCGACCTCGGAGTCAGCGACCGCACTGTCGATTATCTCGCCGAAAACGTCGACTGTGCGCTGCGTGCCGGCACGCCGGCCGACCAGTCGCTCATCGCCAGACGCGTTTCCGAGATCGAAATGATCACCTGCGTTGCGCCTCTTTATGTCGAGAAATTCGGCTTGCCGCAGCGGCCGGAAGAGCTTGAAACGGAACATTATTCCGTCAATTATTTCCGCGCCCAGAACAATCGCACGGTGCCCTTCGAATTTCGCAAGGACAATGAGGTTGTCGAGGTCAATCCGCGCTACATTGTTTCCGTCAATGACAGCCGCACCTACATGACCGCGGCTCTTGCCGGCCTCGGCCTCGCCCAGATTCCGATCTTCATGGCACGTGAACCACTGGCAAAAGGCGAGCTGGTTCAGACCCTGAAGGAATGGACGCGTGAGTCACTGCCGCTCTACGTTGTCTATCCGCCTAACCGGCACCTCAGCAACAAGGTTCGTGTTTTTGTCGACTGGCTGGTGAAACTGCTGGCGGATGCAAATCTCAACGCCCGCTGAAAACGCCGACTCACAAAAAGAAAGCGGCCCGTGACGGGAGGGATAACCGTCACGGGCCTTGATCTGATGTCTTGAACTGAAGGCCTGTCGCACCGCAGGAAGGCGCGGCAGGCCCTGGAGTGGAGGTCAGGACGCTGGCGGCAGTGTGCCACCCGCGTCCGTCTATCCTGATATAGGCGCGCTTAGCCGGATAGTAAGGGGCTGTACTCAGCAGACTGTTCACAACTTTGCGACAGGCGGTTATCTCCTGATAGCAGGTTTCAGCAGATCCTCGATGCCAATGCGGCGGAAGAGTTCGGCCCGGACACGATCGGCAACGCCGTTGACGATTTCCGCACCGTCTTCCGACGGGTCGATATGTGTGCGAAACGGCCGCTTGCCGAAAGGCATATTCACCACATCGACAATGGCAGTCGCAACGGAAGCAGCATCCGCATCGGCAGGTTCGAGCGAGGCAAGACCCTTCAACGCCAGTTCCGACAGACCCCTATAGGGACCTTCGTTATATTCAGCAGCGCGGGCCGTATCGGCAGGCGAACCGGAATGGGCGAAGTGGTTCGTGCCCTTGGTGAAGGCACCGGGAACGATGATCGTCGTTTCGATGCCCCAGCGTGTCAGTTCACTGGCATAGGAGACGGCAAGCGAGTCCATGGCGGCCTTGGCGGCGAAATAGGGAGCAAGATAGGGAGGCGTGCCGCCGCGTGCGCTCGAAGAGGAGACCCAGACGACCAGCCCCTGCCCCTGCTTGCGCAGATGCGGAAGCACTGCGCGGTTCACGCGCTGGGTCGAAAGCACGTTGATATCGAAAAGCTCAGCATATTGCTGCGGCGTGAAGGCTTCGGCCGGGCCGAAAGACATATGGCCGGCATTGTGGATGATCGTGTCGATTTGGCCTTCGGCGGCGATCACCTTCGCGACACCGGCTTCGACGGAAGCATCGGAAGCGACATCCAGTTCGACAGCCTTCAGATTGACGCCGTTTTCTCTGGAGAAGGCTTCGACGGCCTCGACCTGCGGCCCGTTGCGGCCTTCGGTTTCGCGCATCGAGGCATAAACGGTATGGCCGGCCTTGGCGAGCGCGCGAGCGGCAAGGGCGCCGAAACCGCTGGAAGCGCCGGTGATGACGATGACTTGCTTGTTCATGATCCTGTTCCTTCTGTGCGTGGGGTTGGTTGAAAAAATGCGAGGGAAAACCTTGGCGGCGCGTCACGCCGCCACGAAACCTGCGTCAGACCATGCCGCCATTGGCGCGCAGCACCTGACCGTTGATCCATGCGCCGTCAGAACCGGCGAGGAAGGCAACGACGCCTGCTATATCCTCCGGCGTGCCGAGGCGTTCGAGCGGGTTTGCCTTGGCAAGGCGGTCGATCAGCTCGTCGGACTTGCCGTTGAGAAAGAGGTCGGTGCCTGTCGGGCCGGGAGCGACCGTATTGACGGTGATCTGGCGGCCACGCATTTCCTTGGACATGATAGCGCTCATCGTCTCGACGGCGGCCTTCGTGGCGGCATAGACGCTGTAGGTTTCCGGCTTCAGGCCAACGACCGAGCTCGAGACGTTGATGACCCGGCCACCGTCATGCAGACGCTTGGCAGCCTCACGCAGCGTATTGAACGTACCCTTGAGGTTGACGCTGATCTGACGGTCGAAGGTCGCGTCGTCGACATCGGCAAGGCGGGAAAGCAGCATGATGCCGGCATTGTTGACGAGGACGTCGACACCGCCGAAGGCTGCCTCTGCAGCGTCGAACATACGGCGCACGGCATCGGCATCGGCAACATCGGCCTGTGCCGTCAGCGCCTTGCCCCCGGCCTTTTCGATCTTCTGGGCCAGTTCCTCGGCACGTGCCGCATTGCCTGAATAGTTGATGACAACGGTGAAGCCGTCCTTTGCAAGACGTTCGGCGATCGAAGCGCCGATGCCACGGGAAGCGCCGGTAACGAGAGCGACCTTGTTTTGATTGGCAGACATTTTTCTTCTCCTTTGGTTCGGCGCCCGCAGCGCCCTTTCGATGAGAAGAAGATGTCCCTTTTCACTTGACGGATAATGAGCCATTATTCGGCATCACTATCCGGAGAATACGAACAAACAAAATGGACAGGTTCGATGCCATGCGGGTCTTTTCCCGCGTCGTGGAGCGCCGCAACTTCACGCTTGCCGCCGAAGATACCGGCCTGCCGCGCTCGACGGTGACGGATGCGGTCAAGCAGTTGGAGGCGCGCCTTGGCGTGCGCCTGCTCCAGCGCACGACGCGCCATGTCAGCCCGACGCTCGACGGTGAGGCCTATTATCAGCGCTGCCTGTCGATCCTCGCCGATATCGAAGATGCTGAAGGCGCTTTTGCCGGCGCCAAGCCGAAAGGGCTGCTGCGGGTGGACGTCCATGGCACGCTGGCCCGACATTTCGTGCTGCCGAGCCTGCCATCCTTTCTGGAGACCTATCCCGATATCGAGTTCTATATGAGTGAAGGTGACCGGTTGGTGGACCTGGTGCGCGAAGGCATCGATTGTGTGCTGCGCGTTGGCATACCGCAGGATAGCGACATGGTCGCCCGGCGGGTCGCCATGCTGGACGAGATTACCCTCGCCTCGCCGTCCTATATCGCCGCTTTCGGTCTGCCCGAGCATCCCGACAGGCTGGATACGCATCGCATGGTCGGCTTCCGCGCGACCGGCAGCGCCGGCCCGCTGCCGCTGGAATTCATCATCGATGGCAACGTCCGCAACATCACCATTCCCGCAACCGTGACCGTCAACGCCGCCGAGAGCTACATTTCCGCCGCCCGAATAGGCCTCGGCATGATCCAGGTCCCGCGTTATCACGCCGAGCACGATCTTGCCGCCGGCACTCTCGTCGAAGTGCTCGCCGATTTTCCGCTCACGCGGACGCCGGTATCGCTGCTTTATCCACGAAACCGCCAGCTTTCGCCGCGCGTGCGCGTCTTCATCGATTGGCTCGTTAAGGTCTTTGCTCGACAAACCGCCGAAAACACGGTTCACTCATATTAGCGTTTTCGGAGGAACGGACATGGCACTCAGCGATATCATCGTCTACCAGACCGGTGAAGGCTTCGTCGTCGAGTTCGGCGGTGAAGGCGAAGACCGGATCGCGGTCACCCTGCGCGAAGCGTCCGATCTCACCCATGACAATGCAATCGCCAAGGCCAGAGCGCTGCTGACCTCCGCATTCGAACCCGTTCACGGTGATAGCGCCCGCAGCAAGGATGCTGCAGTGCTGGAGGAGGAATTGAACGAAGGGTTGGAGGATTCCTTCCCGGCAAGCGATCCGGTCTCCGTGACCGTCACCTCCATTCCAATGCGCGATCCCAACGCCGGACACTAAACCTGTGTCGAGACGATGTTATCGACGCGGACCTCACCGCGCACGATGCCACGCTCGGTGATCTCAGTGTGCGCCGCTTCTTCGATGACGGTATAGAGTTTTTCGTTGCGGAACGCGCTCGCATTCTTTGTCGACTTGTCTTCCGCCGGCGAACCGTCGATTTCCAGAAAATCGAGCTCGGCTTCTGCAGCGACGATACGTGCATCGCCAGGCGTCAGAGCTGCAACGACCACCACGCCATGGGAAGGCGCAAGATCCCAGTTGGGATCATCAGGAGCGGCGACAGGCACCAGCCGATAGAGCTTGAGATCATCCATGATCCATTTCCTTGTAATTGTTGGCTTGCGTTCCAAACGCCAGCCGGCAAATCATTGTTCCGGGTGGTGGATGAGCAAAGAGGATGTTATCGGCACTCTTCATGACAACCGACATGATCAATGGCGCGATCGGCGCCGGCCCGCTTGCCGGGGAAAGCCTGCGCCATTTCTTTGAACGTGATGCGATCGAGGTCGCCCGCGACCTGCTCGGCTGCCACCTCACGGTCAACGATGCAGGCGGGCGGATCACCGAGACGGAAGCCTATTACCCCGACGACCCGGCCTCCCACAGTTTCCGCGGCCCGACCAAGCGCAACGGCGCTATGTATGGCCGTCCAGGCAATGTCTATATTTACCGCATCTACGGCATGTACTGGTGCCTGAACTTCGTCTGCTCACCGGGCTCGGCGGTGCTGATCCGTGCCCTGGAGCCGGAAATCGGCCTGCCGGTCATGATGGAGCGGCGGGGCACCGATGTGCTGGCGCAACTCTGCAGCGGCCCCGGCAAGCTCTGCCAGGCACTCGACATCGATATAGCCATCAACGACCGGACGCTCGACAAGCCGCCTTACGCGATCTCACCGTCTGCGCCCGTACCAATCGTCTCGGGCAAGCGCATAGGCATCACGAAAAATGCCGAAGCACCGTGGCGCTTCGGCATTCAGGGATCGCGATATCTGAGCAAGCCGTTCCGCTAATGGCGGAACTTCACTGTCACTCCATAACGGCGCTGTGGTCCACGGCCGGCGCAGCCTTCGGCTTGCGAAGCAGCAGCACCAGCGGCATGACGGCAAGCGACATCAGCATCAGCAGTTTGAAGTCATCTATATAGGCGATGATGGTCGACTGCAGCGTGATGACGTCGTTGAGCGCCGCACGGCCGATCGCCGTCAAAGGACTCAGGCCCTGTGCCGCCGTCGCATTAAAGGCGTGGTTGAACGGCGTCACATAGGCCGCGATCGACTCGTGATTGCTCTGCGTATTCTCGACGATCAGCGCCGAAACGATCGAGATGCCGACCGAGGAGCCGATATTACGCGACAGATTATAGAGGCCCGTTCCGTCGCCGCGCATCTGGGCTGGCAGCGTCGCAAAGGCAATTGTCGTCAGCGGCACGAAGAGGAAACCGAGGCCGGCACCCTGGATGAAGCCGACCGAGATGATCGTCCACTGCGACACGTCAGGCGTCCAGCCGGTCATGTCGTACATTGCCCAGGCCGTCAGGCCGAGACCGAGCAGCAGCAGCCAGCGCGTATCCACCTTGCCGATCAACCGGCCGACGATGAACATGCAGAGCATGGTGCCGAGGCCGCGCGGTCCCATGACAATACCCGCGGTGATGACCGGATAGCCCATCAGCGTCTGCAGATACGGCGTCATCAGCGCCAGCGAGGCGAGATAGGTGATGCCGATCACGAAGATGAAGACCATGCTGACGGTGAAATTCTGGTCGAGGAACAGCCGCGGATTGACGAAGGATTTCTCCGCCGTCAGCGTATGCACCAGGAGCAGATAGAAGGCCGCGGCGCAGACGATCGCTTCGATCATGATCTCGCCGGAGGAAAACCAGTCGAGCTGCTCGCCGCGGTCGAGGAAAAGCTGCAGCGAAGCAATAAACAGGCTCATCATCCCGAAGCCGAACCAGTCGAGCTTGGCGAGCACATCCCTCTTCGTCTCCGAGACGAATATGACGATGCCGGCAAAGGCGAGCGCACCGATCGGAATGTTGATGTAAAAGACCCAGCGCCAGCTGATATTGTCGGTCAGCCAGCCGCCGATGACAGGACCCAGAACCGGCCCGACCATGACCGAGACGCCGAATAGGGCCATGGCCGAGCCGCGCTCCTCGACGGAATAGATGTCGAGAAGGATGCCCTGGGAAAGCGGAACCAGCGAGGCGCCGAACAGGCCCTGCAGCAGGCGGAAGGCGACGATCTGCGGCAGCGATTGCGCCAGACCGCAGAGCACGGAGGCGACGACGAAGCCGACGATCGCCGTCAGCAGTACGCGCTTGCGGCCAAACTTGGCGGCAAGAAAGCCCGACGGCGGCGTCATGATCGCGGCAGCGACGATGTAGGAGGTCAAAACCCAGTTGATCTGGTCGGCGGAAGCCGAAACGCTGCCTTGGATGTAGGGCAGCGCCACGTTGGCGATCGTCGTATCAAGCGCCTGCATGATGACGGCGAGAATAACGCAGGCCGTGATCGCGCCGCGATTGGCAACCGGGGTTGCCGGTGATGCAGGAGCAGTGCTCATGGCCGTTACTCTTGGCTCTTGGCTTGGCCCAGGAGATTGTTGACGAAATCAGGCAAGCCCCGCGCATGACCTGTATCGACATCGACGACCGTGCTCATGCCGACGCGGAGCGGCGGTTTGCCCTGAGAGTCGTCGATGCTGACGCGCATCGGAATACGCTGCACGACCTTCACCCAGTTGCCGGTCGTATTCTGTGCCGGCAGCAGCGAGAAAGAAGAACCCGATGCCGGGCTGATGCTCTCGACCTTGCCCTTCCACAGGACGCCCGGATAGGTGTCGACGTAGATATCGACCGACTGGCCGGGCTTGACGTAGGTGAGTTCGGTTTCCTTCGGGCTTGCGGCGATCCACAGGTGCGAGGTCGAAACAAGCGAGAAGGCCTGCTGTGAAGCCTGCAGGTAGGAGCCGACCTGCAATGCGTTCACGTTGGTCACGACGCCATCGAACGGCGCCTTGACGACGCTGTGATCGAGCTCGCGCTGAGCGTTGTCGACCTGCGACTTGGCCTGCAGGTACAGCGGATTTTCCTCGACTGGCTGGTCGGCATTGCCGCCGAGCTGGGCAAGCGTCGTTGCGGCTTCCGCCTTGGCGACCGAAACCTTCTGCTGCGCGGCCTCGAGATTATGCTTGGCTTCGTCATAGGCCGATTGCGTCGCGCTGCCGTTGTTGACGAGGCTCTGCTGCCGGTCGAACTGCTCCTGGTAATAGGGCAGATCGGCTTCGGCCTGGGTGATCTCGGCAAGCGACTGCTGGTAGCTGGCCTTGAGGTTCATGATCTGGTTGCGCTGCGCGCCGAGCTGCGCCTTGGCGCCGTCAAGCGCGATCCTGAAGGCGTCGGACTGCAGGCTGAAAAGCACCTGTCCCGCCTTGACCTGTTCGTTCTCATGCACGTTGATCTTCGCGACGATGCCCGAAACATCGGTCGTGATGCCCACCATGTCCGCCTGGATATAGGCGTTGTCGGTCGACATGACCTGGCCGCCATTGACGTAATAATAGCCGCCGACGACGAGCGCCAAAGGCAGCAGGGCAAAGAGGACGGGGCGGGTGAAGCTGCGCCGGCGGCGGACCTTGTTGCCGCCAGGCGCAGCCACCGCGGCAGCCGCGGGCGCTGAATTGGATGAAGGCGCCTCAGCCACCGTTTCCGGTTGTTGGGGAATGTCTTTTTCTTCGAGAGGGTTCTTGGCATTCGCGTCGGACACGACGCGCAGCGAGGATTGGTCAGCCATGTTTTGTCTCATTCTCGGCGACCGGAGACCGGCACGCCTGCACCAGGTTCGTCTTCATTACGGACAGGATGTGGAAAAGCTGGTCGCGCTGTTCGGGCGTGACGCTTTCCAATGCTTCGCCGCGCGTCACGTCGCCGATTTTGCGCATTTCGGCGAGAATCGGATGGGCTGCTTCACGCATGTAGAGCAGCCAGATGCGCCGGTCGGTCGGATGCTGGCGGCGTTCGATCAGGCCGCGCTCGGCAAGCTTGTCGAGGATGCGGACCAGCGTGATCGGTTCGATTTCGAGGATCTCGGCAAGCCCACTCTGATGGATGCCTTCATTATTGGCGAGATAGGCAAGTGTCTGCCACTGAGACCGCGTCAGCCCAAGGTCCTTTGCGCGCTGCTCAAACCGCTTGCGAAGCAGGCGGGCAACGTCGTGCAGAAGAAAACCGAGTGTTGGATTGTTGGTCATATACCTTCGCCGGCTAGTAATAAGCATCCTTATGATGTTAATAGATATATTGAGCATGTACGGCGCACAAGGATGCAGCCTCAAGATTCCGCACCTGCGGCCAAAATGCCGCAGCCGGCACTAAGGAGGGCCTTCGATCCGGTCTTTCGAGAGATTCAAGCAGCGGCCGAAACTCGTCACAGCAATGCGATAAAGCGACACATCGGCAGAAGTGCCGGGGTTAGAGGAACTCCAAATCAACGCAATCAATTGACATTTGCAATTTTTGGATTCTCCCGTTTATAGTCTGCCTTCATAGAGTTAGGGGGGAAGCAGAATTTTCTCCCTCCGGTTGATTTCGAGGCGCTGGCTTGCACCTGTCATCTTCCCGGCAGCCAAGCATGACTAGAATTCGGACTTGGGACGAAGGCTCATGCTTTCGTTCCAGCAGGTATGAACAGCTTATCTCAAGCATAGGTTCAGGCGGCTGCATTCGGCCGCCCGCAAGGGGGACCGGAATGGCTTATTCACTTCGACAGACACTAGCGCTCGGC
Organism: Rhizobium sp. WYJ-E13; assembly: GCF_018987265.1. Lineage (NCBI taxonomy): Bacteria > Pseudomonadati > Pseudomonadota > Alphaproteobacteria > Hyphomicrobiales > Rhizobiaceae > Rhizobium > Rhizobium sp. WYJ-E13. The sequence continues at coordinate 2,989,294 of NZ_CP076853.1, forward strand.
TGCTTCGCGGCCCTCCTGCCGCTTACCGTTGAGGCGCAACAGGCGTCTGCTCCCCCACCCGTCACCGTTGCCAAGCCCGTGGTGCGCGATGTGGTCGACAATGATGAGTTCATCGGCCGCTTCGAGCCTGTCGATGAGGTATCCGTCCGCTCGCGGGTCGGGGGTTACCTGCAGGAGATCGACTTCACCGACGGCGCTCTGGTGAAACAGGGCGACCGCCTCTTCGTCATCGATCAGCGCCCGTTTGTCACCGCGCTCAATCAGGCGAATGCCGCGCTCGAGGCGTCGAAATCGGCTCTGGTCTTTGCCGATGCGCAATATAAGCGCGCCCAGTCGCTGGCTTCGAGCGGCAGCCAGTCGGCGCAGACGCTGGACGATCGCCGCCGCGAATTCGATTCAGCCCAGGCCAATGTCCGCGGCGCTCAGGCTGCAGCCGATCGCGCAGCTCTCGACATGGAATATACGGAGATCACTGCGCCGCTCAGCGGCCGCATCGACCGGCGCCTGATCTCTGCCGGCAATCTCGTGCAGACAGATCAGACCGTGCTCACGACGATCGTCTCACTCGATCCGATCGATTTCTATTTCGATGTCGACGAGCGCCGCCTGCTCAATTTCGCTGACACTGCACGCAAGCTCGGCAAGGACCTCCAGCAGGGCGGCGGCGGACTGGATGTGACAGTCACGATCTCGGATCCCAATGCCAAGCCATTCAAGGGAAAACTCGATTTCGCCGAGAACCGGATCGACAATGAGAGCGGCACCATTCGTCTGCGTGCCCGCTTCCCCAACCCCGATCTCGTCCTTCAGCCCGGCCTCTTCGGCCGCATTCAGGTCGAAGCCTCGAATACCTATCAGGCCGTTCTTGTCCCCGACGAGGCGATCGGTTCCGACCAGAACGAGCGTGTCGTTTACGTCGTCGGCGCCGACGGCACGGTTTCGACCAAGCCCGTGAGGCCCGGCCCGCGGCTCTATGGCTACCGCGTCATTCGCGAGGGACTCGACGGCACCGAGACGATTATCGTCAATGGCCTGATACGCGCTCGGCCCGGCGCAAAGGTCACGCCTCAGATGACCGAATTGCCGAAGGAGCGGACGGACGCGCCGCCGGAAACCGCCGGTGCGGAGAGCGGCCAATGAGATTTGCCCATTTCTTCGTGGACCGGCCGATCTTTGCGGCCGTCATCTCCATTGTTCTTCTCGTCGTCGGCAGTATTGCTTACACGCAATTGCCGGTCTCCCAATATCCGGAGATCGCACCGCCGACCATCGTCGTTCGCACCTCCTATCCAGGCGCCGACCCGCAGACGATCGCCGATACGGTTTCGACCCCGCTCGAACAGCAGATCAACGGCGTCGAAGACATGCTCTACATGTCTTCTTACTCCAGCGCCGACGGCGCCATGTCGCTGACGATCACCTTCAAGCTCGGCACCGATCTCGACAAGGTGCAGGTTCTTGTGCAGAACCGCGTTTCCATCGCCCTGCCCCGTCTTCCCGAGGAAGTCCAACGGCTTGGCGTGACCACCGACAAGAGCTCGCCTGACCTGATGATGGTGGTGCATCTGCTGTCGCCGTCGCATCGTTATGACCAGCTCTACGTCTCGAACTATGCGCGCAACCGCATACGCGACGTTCTCGTGCGCCTTGATGGCGTCGGTGACGTGCAACTCTTCGGTGAACGCCAGTATTCGATGCGAATTTGGCTGGACCCGGAGAAGCTCTCCGCCTACGGGATGACTTCAGATGACGTCGTCGCCGCATTAAGAGACCAGAACGTCCAGGTATCGGGAGGCAAGATCGGCGCTCCGCCGGTGACCGGCAAGAATGCGTTCGAATATACGGTACGAACGGACGGGCGTTTCTCGGATGTCCGCCAGTTCCGGTACGTCATTGTGAAATCGACGGCCACCGGCCGGCTCGTGTCGCTGCAGGATGTCGCCCGTATCGAACTTGGCGCACAGGATTACGTCACCAACAGCTATCTCAATAATGACCCTGCCGTTGCTCTCGGCATCTTTGCCCGGCCAGGAACCAACGCACTGGATACCGCCCATCAGATCCAGGCCATCATGAAGGACCTGTCTCAGAATTTCCCGCAGGGGCTGGAATATCGCATCGTCTATGACACGACCGAATTCATCTCGGATTCGATCTACGAGGTCTATAGGACCATCGCTGAAGCGGCGATCCTCGTGGCGATCGTCGTCCTCGTTTTCCTGCAATCCTGGCGAACCGCCCTCATTCCGATCATCGCCATCCCCGTATCGCTGATTGGCACTTTCGCAGTCCTGCTCGCCTTTGGCTTCTCGCTCAACATGCTCACCCTGTTCGGCCTCGTACTGGCGATTGGTATCGTTGTAGACGATGCGATCGTGGTGGTGGAAAATGTCGAGCGAAACCTGGCGCGCGGCATGACTCCGAAACAGGCGGCGCACGTCACGATGGACGAAGTCGGAACCGCCGTCGTCGCCATCTCGCTGGTGCTGATCGCAGTCTTCGTGCCGACGGCCTTCATTCCGGGGATTTCCGGTCAGTTCTACAAACAGTTTGCGGTGACGATATCAGTCACCACGGCAATTTCCGCATTGAATTCACTGACCCTTTCGCCTGCGCTCGCAGGCATCTTGCTCAAAACCCATAATCATGAAAGCAAGCGCAGGAATATCTTCTCCCAGTTGGGGAGCGGTCTTGCAAATGGCTTCAACCGCGGCTTCGATCGAATGAGCTTGGGCTATTCCTGGATCGTCCGGCATCTGGTCAGCAGCTGGGTCGGATTGACCGCTTCGCTCGTCGTCTTCGCCTGCCTGCTGGGCGCGACCTGGTATATGGGACAGAAGGTTCCCTCGGGCTTCATCCCGACTATGGACCAGGGTTATGCGATCGTCGTCATCCAGCTTCCGGACGGCGCCTCGCTGGCACGTACCGACGCCGTCGTCAAACAGGTGGGTGACATCGCCCGCACGGTGCCAGGCGTCGGTAATGCCGTGCAGTTTGCCGGTTTCAGCGGGGCGACCTTTACCAATGCCTCGAATGCCGGCGTCGTCTTCGTCCCGTTCAAATCCTTTGCCGACCGTGAAGAAGGCGGCGAGACCGCCAACAAGATCATCGGCGAGCTCTACGGCAAGCTTCAGAGCATCCAGGAAGCCTTCATCATTGCCATCCCGCCGCCATCCGTGCGTGGCGTCGGCAATTCGGGCGGCTTCAAGATGCAGATTTTGGATCTTGAGAGCTCTGACATGACGCGTGTCCTGGGTCTCGCTCGCCAGATGATGGGCGCCGCTGCAACGACCCCGGGACTGACCGGCGTCTTTACGACATTCTCGGATGCAAGCCCGCAATATTTCCTTGCAATCGACCGCGACAAGGCACGTTTCCTGAACGTGCCGATCCCCAATATCTTCAACGCATTGTCCATCAACCTTGGTGTCGCCTATGTGAACGATTTCAATGCGTTCGGGCGCGTCTACCAGGTTCGCGCCCAGGCTGACCGGCAATATCGCATGGATAGGGACGACATTCTCGCGCTGAAGGTTCGATCGGCAACCGGCGCGCTGGTTCCGCTTGGCACCCTGATGGATATCCAGGATTCCAGCGGTCCGGCACTTGTCCAGCGCTACAACATGTATGTCTCGGTGCCGCTTCAGGGCAATCCGACGCCCGGCACATCGACCGGCGACGCGATCAAGAAGATGGAAGCGCTGGCGGGGCAGATCCTGCCGCCCGGAACGAGCTTCGAGTGGACTGAGCTTGCCTATCAGGAAACCCACACCGGCAACACCGCGATCTATATCTTCGCCCTATCGGTGATCTTCGTCTTTCTTGCGCTTGCGGCACAATATGAAAGCTGGGTCCTGCCTCTGGCAATCATCCTCATCGTTCCGCTCGCAGTGCTCGCCGCATTGATCGGCGTGTGGCTCAGGGGGATGGACAACAACGTCCTGACACAGATCGGCCTGATCGTGCTGATTGGTCTTGCTGCCAAGAACGCCATCCTGATCGTCGAGTTTGCAAGACAGGCGGAAGAGGAAGGGAAAAGCGTCGTGGATGCCGCAATCGAAGCAAGCCATCTTCGCCTGCGCCCGATCCTGATGACGGCCTTCGCCTTCATTTTCGGCGTCCTGCCGCTTGCCATCGCCACCGGCCCCGGTGCTGAAATGCGTCAGTCGCTCGGCACGGCCGTCTTCTCCGGCATGCTGGGTGTAACGTTCTTCGGCCTGTTCCTGACGCCGGTCTTCTACGTCGCGCTGCGCCGCTGGCGCAAAAAGCCGGCGAAGGTACCGGCTGCTCATGCAGATGCCGAGGAAAACGCAGCCTAGAGCAACTCCAGCAGCAAAGGTGCTTAGCGGTCCTGCCTCCGGAATTGCGAGAAAACAAAGGGAGGACATTTCGTGTTTCGAAGAAAAACGGAAATACTCTCAGGCTCAGGTGGAGAAGAGGTGAACCTGCCCCTGCCAGAAACGGGCAACGGAGAGCTTGCCGCTCCTGAAGGCGCGGGTATCGAGGTTCAGCCGCATCGGCTGTACATCCGGCTGGTCGCTGGGTGTATGTCCGTGCACGATGAGTTTCGGCAGCGGCAGTGGGCTTTCCAGGAAGCGCTGGCGGATGAAGGCCAGGTCGTCATCCGCTTGCTCTTCGAGCGGCACGCGCGGATCGATACCGGCATGCACGAAGACGACGTCAGGCGTATCAAGCATGATCGGCATGGCGCGGATAAAGTCGATATGCGTATGCGGCAGCGACTGGCGGATGAAGGCGTCCAGCTGCGCACCGGAGCGGAAGACAAGCGGCAGATGATCGGGATCGAGGCCGTAAGATCGCAGAAGCTCGGCAGCACCCATGGTCATCCAGTCGTCATAGGATGCCCAGCCGTCGATATAGTCGAGCATGACGATCTCATGGTTGCCGGCAAGGCAGATGCGCTCGAAGCCTTCGGGCGCCGGATCCATGAGATGGCTGAGGACATGCGCCGATTGAGGGCCGCGATCGACATAATCGCCGAGCATGACGATGAGCTTGGTGCCCGGCAGATGCTCGGCATCGCGCACGATCGCCTCTTCGGCTTTCTGCAGCAGGTCGAGACGCCCGTGCACGTCGCCAATGGCATAGGTCGGGACTTCGGCTATATCCATGCTCACGCGCGGACGCGGCTGACGTCCAGCCTTCGAACCCTCGCGGTTTCGTGCAAGAGAATCGCTCATCATCATTCCTGATCACTTGGCCGTCCCTTAACCATAAGTAGAGCATACGGCAAGGCGATCAAGCTGGTAAGAAAATTCGGCCGGCCGGGCTTTTGTGGAAAAACCGGCCTTACCTAAGCCGATGCAATCGCGCACTTTTTTAACACTAGGAAAGAGTGGCAGATGGGCACCGTATCGCAGTTGCACGACAATGTGCGCCCTCCGGCGCACCGCATCGAGACCGAGGAAGAAGCCGTCTCCGCGGCCCGCAAGCTTGCGGCTGCCTTTCGCCGGCAGGCAAACGAGCGCGACATCAACCGCCTCATGCCCAATGCCGAGCTCGACACGCTCTCGCAATCCGGCCTGACGGCAATCACCGTGCCCCCGGAATATCAGGGACTCGATGTTTCGAACGCCCTGCTCGCCGAGATCGTCGCCATCATCGCCGAAAGCGACGCCTCGATCGGCAGCGTGCTGGCATCTCACTTCCGCGTGCTGGAAGGGCTGCGCAACCAGCCTTCGGAAGAGCTGAAGAGCACCCTCTTTGCCCGCGCACTGGACGGCGACCGTTTCGCCGCCACCCGCTTTAGCGATCAGGCAACCCTCGTTGCCGAAGGCTCCGGCTTTCGCCTGACAGGCCGGTCGGAACAGGCACCAGCCATTCTCTTTTCCGACTGGATCGCCGCGGCAGCGATCGATCCCGGCGGCCGCAGGGTAACGCTCCATCTTCAGCGTGACAGCGACGAATTGCAGGCGGTGGACGATTGGGACGCCTTCGGCCTGCGCACCAACGGCACGGCAACGCTGATTGCCGGCAAGCTGCATGTGAATGCCGATACCGTCACCGCCGCCCTATCCGGCGATTACGCCACGGAAAAATCCTTGGGCCTTCTGCTCCAGGCAGCCGTCGGCCTCGGCATAGCCCGTGCCGCCTTTTCCGATCTGCTTGTCATGGCGAAGGACCCCTCTGCCCTCTCTGGCAAAATCGGCGAGCATGCAATCCGTATCGAAACCGCGACCGGGGCACTGGAACAGGCGGGCCGCAAGCTTGATATCGCCCAGGTAAGCCCCGCCGAAGCAGCCATGGCGGAAGCCTGTTTCTCCGCCTCATCCGCCTGCCTTGTCGCAACCGAGGTGGCGCTGAACACGGCAAATGCTCTCTTCGAACTGGCCCGAGGTGCGACCGGCAGCATAGCGCTCAACCTCGACCGTCACTGGCGCAACGCCCGTATTCACGACATGGCGATTCACCGCGAGCCACTGCTGAACGCAGCTGGGGCGCATATTCTGAAAATCAGGGAAAACTGAAGCAATTCCAGCAGAAGTGTACAGCGGTTTTGCTGGAATTGCGGAAAACGAAGAGAGCGGATCAGCTCGCGGCAGAAACCGGGAGCTTCTCCTCGACGGTTTCGATACCGCCTCCGGCAACGAACTGCTCGAGCGTCATATTGTCGAGAATGGCGGCGATCGCGTCCCGGACTTCGGTCATCGAGCGCCGCACCTGACAGGTCTCGGGATCGGCACAATCGTCGCAGGCCTCGTAAGCCGTGCGGCTCGCGCACCGGATCGGCGCAAGCGGCCCATCCAGCGTGCGGATGACGTGACCGATGCGAATCTCCGACGCGGGCCGCGAGAGCGAATAGCCCCCGCCCGGCCCCTTCTTCGATCGCAGAATGCCGACATTGCGCAATTCCAAGAGGATCGTATCGAGAAACTTCTTCGGGATGTTGTTGCGCGAGGCGATATCGTTGATGAAGGCGGTTTCGCCCGGCGCCAGCCGAGCCAGATCAACCAGTGCCTTCAATCCGTATTTTCCCTTTTTCGTCAACATTTGGGTCGCCCTGCACTTTGCGGCATTATGCTTTTGTAATAGCAGGCAAATAGAGTCAAAACCATGAAGAGACAACAAAATAACCCGTTTTTATAGGTTATTTTGGCGATTTATGTTGCCGCAAAACCGCTCTTCCGAAGTCTTCTGAAGTTTAATGCCGGTCCCCACACCAACAGGCTGATGCGGGACCGGAAATCGCGGGAGCTAGACTGTTTTCAGCATGCCGCCATCGACGAAATAGGTAGAACCGATGCTATAGCTCGACCGGTCGGAGCAGAGGAAGACGAAGAAGTTTGCGAGCTCCTCCGGCGTGCCGAAACGCTTGGATGAGGCATGTTCATCTGCCACGCTCTGCAGGTAACCCTCCCAGTCACCGCCAGTCTCGGCCGTCAGTTGCTTGGCAGTCTTGATCCAGTCGGGTGTCAGGATGAGGCCGGCATTGACGCAATTGACGCGAATCTTGTCCTTCACGAGCTCAGTGGACAGCGTCTTGGAAAACATCATGAGCGCCGCCTTTGTGACATTGTAGATCGGCTCGTACCACAGCGGCTGCACTGCGCAAATCGAGGCATTGTGAAGGATTACCCCGCCGCCGCGCTTCTTCATCTGCGGCGCAATTCCGCGGGCAAGGCGCACCGCGGCCATCACATGCAGATCAAAATACGCCTGCCACTTCTCGTCGGGCGCTTCCATGACAGTCTCGTTTGAGCCGGTGCCGGCATTGTTGATGAGAATATCCGCTCCACCACGGTCGGCTGCCGCCGCGATGATCGCCTCCGTACCTTCGATAGTCGCCACATCGCTTTCGACCGCAATGGCACTGACGCCGTATTTTTCAGCGATGCGCACGGCTTCGGCATCCAGCCGCTCGCGTCCACGCGCAGACAAAATGAGGTTGGCGCCCTCGGCCGCCAGCCCTTCGGCGATCGCCAGCCCGATGCCGACGGAACCGCCGGTGATGACCGCAGTCTTTCCCTTCAATCCCAGATCCATGAAATCCTCCCGAATGCGGCCGGCAGCTCCGGCCGATCCGTCAACTCTTCCGGCATTGGTTCTGCCCGTCAAGCCGTGACGGAAAATCATCGGCGTCAGAACCCGATCCCTCTTGCCGCAAGCTGCGATCTGTCGCATGCCTGCAGGCGTGGCGGAGGAATTTTCATGCGACTTTATTCAGCTTGCATCGAATGGCTGTTTGCCGAAGAAGGCGATCATTTCGCTGATCGCATCCGCCGCGCCCATGCCGCCGGTCTCGAGGCGATCGAATTCTGGCGCTGGACGGACAAGGATCTCGACGCGATCGAAGCTGCATTGAAGGAAACCGGCCTCAAGGTAACGAGCCTTGTCGCCGAGCCGATGATTGCGCTCACCAACGCCGCCAATCGCGAGACCTGGCTGAAAGGCCTTGCCGATTCCGTTGCCGTCGCAAAACGCCTCGGCGCGCCTGTCCTGATCGCGCAGGCCGGCGACGATCTTGCAGGCTTCACGCGGGATGAACAGCGCAAGGCGCTCACCGAAACGCTGCGGGCCGGCGCCGATATCCTTGATGGCAGTGGCGTGCGCCTCGGCGTCGAGCCGCTCAACATCCGCATCGACCATATCGGCTATTTTCTCGATTCCACCAGCGAGGGGCTGGATATCGTCGATGAAATCGCCCGGCCGGAAATCGGCATCGTCTATGATATCTATCATTCCGCCGTGATGGACGAGCGCTCGGAAGACGTTCTGGCCGGCCGTGTCGACCGCGTCTTCCACGTCCATGTCGCCGACCATCCCGGTCGCAATGAACCCGGTACCGGCACCATCGATCTCGCCGACCGCCTCAACTGGATCTTCACTGCCGGCTACACCGGAGCTGTCGGTCTTGAATACAGGCCGACAGCATCGGATGCCGATGCGCTAAAAGCGGCAATTGCGACCTTGGGCTGACGCTCAGTATTCTGCCGTCCTCCGGCAGCATCAGCCCGATCACGTTACAAGAGCGCTGTGCTGGTCGGTTTCCGATCCAGGCCTTGCGTGATCGGCAGCTGCCACCACCTTGCACGGACCGGCCGAACGGCGCACGACGATGCGTGACGCGATCATCACGCGTCGGGCAGGCATGCCGGGCAAGCGCGGATTTTCGATACGTTCGAGGAGCAGTCGGAGGCCGACAGCCCCGCCTTCCTGTCCTTCCATCTTCACTGTCGTCAGCGGCGGAGAAATCTGCGTAGCCGGCGAGAAATCACCGAAACCGACGACCGAAACATCGTCGGGAATACGATAACCCTGCCCCAGCAGCTCGGAAACCACCGTCAGCGCCAGTCCGTCATGAGCGCAAAAGAAGGCCGTCGGATGGATGCCTTTTGCTTTGAGGTCCCGGAAGACTTCGCCGAAGCCGATCTGCTCATCGAACCGCAACACATGCAGCGAAACGTCCTCGTGGCGTTCGGCAATCTCGCGCGCGCCATAAAAGCGTTCACGACGGCCACGGAAGCCAGGCGTGCCGTTGACATAGGCGATCGATCGGTGCCCGAGCTCGATAAGGTATTGCAGGACCGCCTGTCCCGCCTCATGGTCAGTCCCGGTAACCTGATCGGCCTGTTCCAGCGGATCGACCCAACCAAAGCGCACGATGGGAACTCCGGTGGCCGTTGCCGCCATGATCGCTTCCCGATCATGCGGTCCGACGAGCAGCAGACCTGCGCAGGAGCGCCCCAGCTCTTCCAACTGATCGGCACTATGGGTCCAGCGGATGCGCAGGGCCATGCCCAGCCGATGGGCCTCGCGCTGCACACCATTCTGGATCTGCATGTAGAGTTCACTGTTGACGGCATCGAGATCATGGAAGACGACGGCGATATCGTTCGTCTGCGATTGGCCGACAGGACGCGTATAGCCCAGCCGCTCGGCCGTCGCGCGGATCAGCGCGCGCGTCTCCTCACTGACGCCGCTCTTGCCTGCCAGCGAGCGCGAGACCGCATATTTCGAGAGGCCGACCTCCCGCGCAATCGTCTGTAAGGTGACTCGCCCCCTGCTTCCCACTCTACACCTCGATTTCCCGTCCGGCTTTCGGAGCGCTTCGCTACACCTTCCCTACCGGAATTGCAAATTCTTGCACTAACAAAACATAACGCTTTACCTAACAATATCCAAATGTATTCTTTCTGTTATCCCATCCTGACGCCAAAAATAACGATAAGGGCTGGGAATTTTTGGAGGAGAACCCAATGATCAAGCTGAAACGTCGTGCGTTTCTGGCCGGGACTTCGGCCGTTCTGATCCTGCCGGCCCTGCCGGTTTTTGCCGCCGACCTCAAGGAAGCGGATATTCTGAAGGAGAAGGTTTCAAGCGGCGCGCTGCCGGCCCTGAAGGACCGGCTGCCGGAAAATCCGCTCGTTGTCAAACCGGTTGAAAGCGTCGGCAAATATGGCGGCGACTGGAATATGGCGCTCGTCGGCGGCGGTTCGCTGTCGATGCTCTTCCGCTATCAGGCCTATGAGCCCCTGCTGCGCTACACGCCCGACTGGTCCGGCGTGACGCTCAACGTCGCCGAAGCCTTCGATGGCAATGCGGATTCCACCGAATACACCATCCGCCTGCGCAAGGGCATGAAGTGGTCGGACGGCCAACCCTATACCACCGCGGACGTGAAATTCTGGTACGATACCATCCTGACCGACAAGCGCGTTGCCGTGAACGGCCAAGGTCACTGGAAAACTGCCGGCAAGCCGGCCAAGCTCGAAATCGTCGACGAACAGACGTTTAAAGTTATCTTCGCAAAACCTAACGGTATGTTCCCGCTTCAAGTCGCCTGGTCCAACAGCGACCACACGACCCGCTGCCCCAAACATTACCTCGAGCAGTTCCATATCGACTATAACCCGAAGGCCGACGAGCTTGCCAGGGAACGCGGTTTCGAAACTTGGATCGCCGCCTTCCAGTCCGCCTCCGGCTTCCAGGACGACAATGCCTTCTTCCTGAACTCCTCGAAGAAGCCCTGCCTGCATGCCTGGATGTTCACGACAGCGCCCGGCGAGAATACCGAACGCGCTATTGCCGAACGCAACCCCTTCTACTGGAAGGTGGATACGGAGGGTAACCAGCTCCCCTACATGGACCGCATCGTCTATCAGATGGTCGCCGATCCGCAGGTGCTGCTCCTGAAGGCCATGCAGGGCGAAATCGACCTGATGGACCAGTATATCGCCACGCCGAACAACAAGTCGGTGCTCTACGATGCGCGCGAACAGGGCAAGTATGATTTCTACACGCTGACTTCGACCGAAGCCAATGTGATGAATTTCGTCTTCAACCTGAACCACAATGACGAGACCAAGCGCCAGCTCTTCCGCAACAAGGATTTCCGCGCAGCACTCTCCATGGCGCTCGATCGCCAGTCGCTGATCGATGCCGTGCTCGTCGGCCAGGGTGCGCCTGCCCAGCCTTCGATCAAACAGACCGATCCGCTCTACAACGAGCAACTCGCCACACAGTTCACGGGCTACGATGTCGACAAGGCGAATGCCATGCTCGATACGCTGATCCCGAAACGCGACGACCAGAACTTCCGTCTCGACGAGAAGGGCCGCCGCCTGACGGTGATCTTCGAGATCGACCAGGCGCGCGCCGTCTTCCTCGATCTGTTCCAACTCGTCATCCCGATGTTCCAGGCGGTCGGCATCGATGCGCAGATGCGCACTATGGACCGTTCGCTTTGGGAAACCCGCGTCCGCCAGGGCCGCGATTTCGATGCGACGGCCCACCAGTTCGGTGCGAATGGCGGCGTCGCTGCGATGCTCGACCCGCGCTACTACGTGCCGACGGATTCGAATGCCATGTACGCTCCGGCCTGGCAGCTTTGGTATCTCGACCGCAACAATGCCAATGCGGAAGAACCGCCGGAAGAAACGAAGAAGCAGCTCGAACTCTACGACAAGCTGAAATCGACCTCCGACCCGGCGGGTCAGCAGGAGATCATGAAACAGATCCTGCAGGGTGCTGCCGACAACTTCTATGTCTTCGGCATTTCCCTGCCGCCGGATGGCTACGGCATCGTCAAGAACAACATGAAGAACATCACCAAGACCATGCCGAATTCCTTCGGCTGGCCGACACCCGCGCCCACCATGCCGGAGCAGTTCTACAAGGTCTGACGGCCTAAAACAGCTTGATGCATTGCAGGCGCCGGCCCCGCTGGCCGGCGCCGCGGCCCCTCCTTTGCCGATGATTGGATGAAGACGATGCTCGACGCCAGAAGACAGAATACCGACACCCTGCGAACGCCCGACTGGTTCAAGACCGCAACGCGCTGGACCCAGCTCACCTTCGTGGAGGACGACCCGGAGAAATATGATCCGGCCTTCTGGGTCGACGTCTTCAAGCGCACGAAATCGAATGCGGTCTGCCTCAGCGCCGGCGGCTATATCGCCTATTATCCGAGCGAAGTGCCCTATCACTACGTAAGCAAATATCTGGGTGATAAGGATATTTTCGGCGCGCTCGTCGATGCCGCCCGCAAGCTCGACATGCATGTCATGGCCCGCGTCGACCCGCATGCGATCCATGACGATGCCGCCAAGGCTCATCCCGAATGGGTGATGATCAATGCCGACGGCACGCCGCGCCGCCACTGGGCCTATCCGGATGTCTGGGTCACCAATGCCTATGGCGATTATAACACCGTCTTCATGCCGGAAGTGGTCAAGGAGATCGTCCGCAAATACGATATCGACGCCGTCTTCGCCAATCGCTGGCAGGGCCATGGCGTCGATTACAGCGAAGACAGCGCCCGCCGCTTCAAGAATATGTTCGGCCACACCCTGCCGAAGAAGCCCGATGCCGAGGATCCGGCATGGCAGGCCTGGGTGCAATGGCGCCGCCGCGTTCTGACCGACATGATCGCCCAGTGGGACCAAGCGGTTAAAGCGATCCGTCCGCACGCGAGTTTCATCCCGAATATGGGCGGCGCCTCGCTGATGGAATTCGACCTCTCGGTCATCGCCAAACACTGCCCCTTTCTCGTCGTCGACCATCAGGGCCGCAAAGGCCTCGAGCTCGGCTGGTCCGCCGGCCGCAACGGCAAGCGCATCCGCGCCACCTTCCCCGATCGGCCTGTCGTCCTCATCACCTCGATCGGTCCTGAGGAGGAATATCGCTGGAAGGATGCTGTCACCTCGGGCGAAGAGATGCAGCTCTGGATCAACGATGGCACGGCCCATGGCCTCTATGCCTGGTTTACCAAGTTCAACGGCGTCGTGCCCGACAAGCGCTGGGTGGAACCAGTCGCCGAGGCCTTTGCGTTGCAGGCAGCCGTCGAGCCGGTGCTCGAAAGCATGCATCCGACGGCCGAAATCGCTGTCATCGATCCCTCAACCACGCTCCGCCACTGGGCGCCGGAAGAGCGACACAGCGCCGAGAAGCATGATCTCGGCTTCTACCATGCCCTCGTCGAAGCCCGCTTGCCCTTCGAGCTTGTCTCCGATCAGGTTCTGACGAAGGAAAATCTCGACCGCTTCAAGCTGATCATTCTCGCCAACGCTTCCTGCCTTTCGGATGCTCAAAACGAGGCGATCCGCGCCTATGTGGAGCGCGGCGGCAGCGTCATCGCCTCCTATGAAACCTCGCTTCGCGACGAGTTCGGCAAGAAGCGTAGCGAGTTCGGCCTCTCCGACGTGCTGGGCGCCAAATTCGTCTCCGGCCCGCGCGGCATCGTCAAGAACACCTATGTAGCGCTGTCGGGCGATCATCCCATCAATCAGGGCTATGACGGTGCCGAACGCATCATCGGCGGAACACGCCTCATCCATGCCAACCCGACCGGCAATGCGACGACGCCTTTCCTCTACGTGCCCGATTTCCCGGATCTGCCGATGGAAGAAGTCTATCCGCGCAAGGCTCCGGAAGGCGCCGGCGTTATCGCCCGTGAAACCGGCAAGGGCGGCCGCACGGTCTATATCCCCTGGAACATCGGCGAAATCTTCTGGGAAGTCTTCGCCGTCGACCATGGAAGGTTGATTGCCAATGCGGTGCGCTGGGCGCTGGGCAAGAACTCGCGCGTCACCGTCGAAGGTCCTGGCGTCATCGACATAGCGCTGCGCGAAAATGCCGAAGGCATCGCACTCAGCCTCTTCAACCTCACCAATCCGATGATGATGAAGGGGCCGATACGCGAAAATTACCCTCTGGCGGCTCAGACGGTTTCAGTGGAAATTCCTCAGGGCCAGTCGGTAGCCAAGGCTTGGCTGACGGTGTCCGACCGCGCCGCAGACTTCAGCGTCAAGGATGGTCGTGCACTGGTGGAGGTGCCGGGCATTGAACGGCTGGAGGTGTTGCACCTCACCTGGAAATGAGGTGGACGAGCCCAAGAGGAACGCTTTCGGCCTGGAGAGGCCGAAAGCGGATGGGAGATCCGAAGGAAGCGCCTGACCGGCGCTCTCAACGGGAGGAGAAACATTCCGATGCTTGGCTATATTTTCAAGCGCGTACTCTACATGATTCCGACGCTGATCGGCATGTCGCTGATCTCGTTCCTGATCATCCAGCTGCCACCGGGTGACTACCTGACCTCGATGATCGCGACGATGAGCGACAGCGGCCAAGCCGTCGATCCCGCGCAGATCGAGCGGCTGAAAGAGATCTACGGCTTCGACGATCCCTTCTACATTCAATATCTCAAATGGATGTGGGGCATCGTCAGCCGCGGTGATTTCGGCTGGTCCTTCGAATGGAACCAGCCGGTCTCCGGCCTCATCTGGGCACGCATGGGCTCGACGCTGGTCATCTCGCTATTGAGCCTTCTCTTCGTCTGGATCGTCGCCCTGCCGATCGGCATTTATTCCGCCGTGCGCCGCCACTCGATCAGCGACCACGTCTTCACCTTCTTCGGTTTTATCGGACTGGCAGTGCCGAACTTCATCCTGGCGCTGACACTGATGTATGTCGCCTATCGTTATCTCGGCCAAAGTGTCGGCGGCCTCAACTCGCCCGAATTTGCCGAGGCGCCCTGGAGCCTCGCCAAGGTCGGCGATTTCCTCGCCCATCTCTGGATACCGATCATCATCATCGGCGCGTCGGGTACGGCCGCCCTCATCCGCATCCTGCGCGCTAATCTGACGGATGAGTTGCACAAGCCCTATGTCATCACCGCGCGTGCCAAGGGATTGCCGGAATACAAGGTGATCATGAAATACCCGGTGCGCATTGCACTCAACCCCTTCGTCTCGGCGATCGGCTGGGTACTGCCGCATCTCGTCTCCGGCGTCACGATTACCGCCATCGTCCTGAATCTGCCGACCGCGGGTCCCCTGCTTTTCCGTGCGCTTGTCTCGCAGGACATGTACCTCGCCGGCAGCTTTATCCTGCTGCTCTCGGCATTGACCCTCGTCGGCATGCTCCTGTCGGACCTGCTGCTTGCGCTGCTCGATCCGCGCATCCGGTTCAATTGAGGAGGCGCCGATGACGCACGAAACATTCGCAACCCATAACGGTCCCCTGCATGTCGCCGCCGACGGCCCTTCGATCAGCCCGCTGAAGCAGGGCAAGACCGTATCGACAGCAGCCATCGGTCCCTGGCGGCTGATTGCCGGCAAGCTGATCCGCCAGAAGGTGGCGATGGTCGCCGGCGTGATTATCCTGCTCCTCTATCTCATCGGTCTCTTTGCCGAATTCCTGGCGCCTTCCCTGCCCACAACCTCCAAGCCGCAATATACCTACGCGCCCCCGCAGGGCCTCAGCTTCTTCGTTACCAAACCGGATGGCAGCTCGGAATTCAATTTCCATGTGAAAGGCTACAAGGTGGAAATCGACAAGGTGGCGCTGAGGCGCACCTTCGTAGTCGACGATAGTAAGGTCGTGCCGGTCGGTTTCTTCGTCAGGGGCCCAGCCTATTATCTATGGGGCCTGATCCCGATGACCACGCACTTCTTCGGCCCGATCAATCCTGACGATCCCATGTACCTGCTCGGCGCTGACCGCCTCGGCCGTGACGTTCTCACGCGGCTGATCTACGGCACCCGCATTTCCATGTCGATCGGCCTCGTTGGCGTCGCCATGTCACTGGTGCTCGGCGTCGTGCTCGGCTCGATCTCCGGCTTCTACGGCGGCTGGGTGGATACGCTGATCCAGCGCGTCATCGAAGTCGTCAGCGCCATGCCGACCATCCCGCTCTGGCTCGGCCTGGCCGCTGCGATCCCACTCACATGGTCGCCGGTCAACGTTTATTTCGTCATCACCATCATCGTCTCACTGCTTGGCTGGACAAGTCTTGCCCGCGAAGTGCGAGGCCGCTTCCTGGCACTGCGCAGCGAGGATTTCGTGACCGCCGCGAAACTCGACGGCTCAAGCGAAGCAAGGCTGATCTTCCGCCACATTCTGCCCTCGCTGACGAGCCATATCCTCGCCGTCGTCACACTCGCAGTGCCGACGATGATCGTTGCCGAAACCTCGCTTTCCTTCCTCGGCATCGGCCTCAAGCCGCCTGTTGTCAGCTGGGGTGTGCTGCTGCAGGACGCCCAGAACATCCGCACGGTCGCGACCGCGCCCTGGCTGCTGATCTGGCCGTCACTGGCGGTCGTCATCGCCGTCCTGTCCTTCAACTTCTTCGGTGACGGCCTGCGCGATGCGGCCGACCCCTATGACAATTGAGGAGGAAGCCATGACCGATCTTCCCGATGACGTCGTCCTCTCGGTTGAAAACCTCTCGATCGACTTCCGGCTGCGCACGCATATCCTGCACGCCGTCGAAGATGTCAGCTTCCAGCTCAAGCGCGGCCAGACGCTCTGCCTCGTCGGCGAAAGCGGCTCGGGCAAGAGCGTGACGGCCCGCTCGTTGTTGCAGATCGTCGACAAGCCCGGCACCATCGTCGGCGGCCGGATCCTCCTGCGCAACGGAAGCGAGATCACCGATATCGCCACCTTTCAGCCCGGCAGCCGCACCATGCGGGAGATCCGCGGCCGGCGTATCGGCCTTATCTTCCAGGAGCCGATGAGCTCGCTCTCACCGGTCCACACGATCGGCTCGCAGATCGTCGAGGCGATCCGCCTGCACAGCAATCTCGACAAGAAGGCGGCCCGTGCCCGCATGGTCGAGCTGCTGCGGCAGGTCGAGATCCCCAATCCCGACAAGATGGCCGATCGCTACACGTTCGAATTCTCCGGCGGCATGCGCCAGCGCGCCATGATCGCCATGGCGCTAGCAGGCAATCCTGACATCCTGATCGCCGACGAGCCCACGACCGCTCTCGACGTGACGACGCAGGCAGAAATCCTCGATCTCATCAAACGCCTGCAGGTGGAGCGCGGCATGGCGATGCTGCTCATCACCCATGATATGGGCGTGGTCGCGGAAGTGGCTGACGACGTCGCCGTCATGCGCTTCGGCCATATCGTGGAGCGCGGCTTGGTCGATACCATCTATCACGCCGCCACCCATCCCTATACGCGCCAATTGCTGGCCTCGACGGTGAAGCTCACCCATCACGTCGAAGGCAGGCTGCCGGCCATCGCGCTCTCACCGGAAGCGCCGCAGCCGATCCTGTCGGTGCGCAATCTCAGCAAGACCTTTGGTTGGCACGGCAATGCCAATACGCTGCGCGCCGTCGACGACGCCAATTTCGACCTCTATCCCGGCGAAAACCTTGGCATCGTCGGTGAAAGCGGCTCGGGTAAGACGACGCTCGGCCGCCTTATCCTGCGCACCGTGGAACCGACGACCGGTACCGTCCTCTATCGCGGCAGGGACGGAGGCGAGACCGACGTCACCAAGCTCGGCAAGAAAGAGCTTCGCAACTTCCACCGCGAAGTCCGCCTAGTCTTCCAGGATCCTTTCGCCTCGCTCAACCCACGCATGACCGTCAAAGAGGTGATCGGCGACCCGCTGATCGTCAACGGCCTTGCCAAGGGCAAGGCGCTGGAAGATCGTGTCGCCGAATTGATGCGCCTCGTCGGCCTCGATCCGATGGGCATGGAGCGCTATCCGCACGCTTTCTCGGGCGGCCAGCGCCAGCGCATCGGCATCGCCCGCTCACTCGCGCTCGATCCGCGCATCATCATCGCCGATGAAGCAACCTCGGCGCTCGACGTGTCCATCCGCAGCCAGATCCTCGACCTTCTGCTCGATATCCGCCAGCGGCTGAACCTGAGCTTCATCTTCATTTCCCACGATATTTCCGTGGTACGCTACTTCTGTGACCGCGTGGCCGTCATGCATCGCGGCAAGATCGTCGAACTCGGCGAGGCCGAACAGATCTGCACCGCGCCGCAGGAAGCCTATACGAAGAGCCTCATTTCAGCCGTTCCCAATCCCGACCCGCGCGATAAGCGCATGCTGCACCGGCATCGTTTCATCGCTACCGCCAATGCCTGAGGATGTTCCAGTGCCGAAATTCTCCGCCAATCTTTCCTTTCTCTATCAGGACCTCGCCTTCCTTGACCGTTTCGCCGCCGCCGCAAAAGACGGCTTCGGTGCGCTCGAATATCTCGGCCCCTATGCCGAACCGAAGGAAAAGGTCGCCGATGCGCTCAAGGCAAACGGCCTGAGGCAGGCGCTCTTCAACGTTCCCTCTGGCGATTGGGCCGGCGGCGAACGCGGCATTGCCTGCCTGCCGGATCGCATCGAGGAATTCCGCAACGGCATTTCGCTGGCCCTCGACTATGCCAAGGCGCTCGCCTGCCCGCAGGTCAACGTCATCTCCGGTCTCGTGCCTGATGGTGCCGATCTCGATACGCTGGAGAAGGTGCTGGTCAAGAACCTGAAATATGCCGCTGAGCGTGCTGCCGACGCCGGCGTGAAGCTGCTGATCGAGCCGATCAACTTGCGCGATATTCCCGGCTTCTTCCTGTCCAGCACCGATCATGCCGAGCGCATCCTCGACAAGGTCGGTTCCGACAATCTCTACATCCAGTATGATTTCTACCACATGCAGATCATGCAGGGCGACCTGATCCCAGCCTTCATCCGGCTGAAGGACCGGATCGCCCATGTGCAGATCGCCGACAATCCCGGCCGCAACGAACCCGGCACGGGCGAGATCAATTACGGCTTCATCCTCTCCGAACTCGACCGCCTCGGCTACGACGGTTGGGTTGGCTGCGAGTACAAGCCCAAGGCCGGCACCAGCGAAGGTCTTGGCTGGATGAAACCCTATCGGAAATGAGCGAGACATGAATATCGGTTTTATCGGACTGGGCGTCATGGGCCGCCCGATGGCGGAACACCTGATCGATGCCGGCCATTCGCTGCATCTGAGCCGCGTGAAGGAAGCCTCCCAGCATCTCGTCACCAAGGGCGGCAAGCCTGCTCACAGCGCTAGGGCTGTCGCGGAAGCCGCCGACATCATCATCCTGATGCTGCCGGATACACCTGACGTCGAAGCCGTGCTCTTCGGCGATAACGGTGTTGCCTCCGGCTTGTCTGCAGGCAAGCTCGTCATCGACATGAGCTCGATCTCGCCTGTCGCCACCAAAAGCTTTGCCAAGCGCATCGAAGCGCTCGGCTGTGACTATCTCGATGCGCCGGTCTCCGGCGGAGAGGTCGGCGCCAAGGCCGCCTCGTTGACGATCATGATCGGCGGCAAGGAAGAAGCTTTCGAGCGCGCCCGGCCGCTCTTCGAGAAGATGGGCAAGAACATCACGCTGGTCGGCGGCGTCGGCGACGGCCAGACGGCCAAGGTCGCCAACCAGATCATTGTTGGCCTGACCATCGAAGCCGTCTCCGAAGCTCTGCTCTTTGCCAAACGCGCCGGCGCCGATCCGGCCAAGGTTCGCGCCGCCCTGATGGGGGGCTTTGCCGCCTCGCGCATCCTGGAAGTTCACGGCGAACGCATGGTCAAGGAAACCTTCGATCCCGGTTTCCGCATCCGCCTGCACCGCAAGGACATGACGCTTGCCGTAGACGCCGCCCGCGCGCTTGATCTGTCGTTGCCGAACACGGCGGCCACCCAGCAGCTGATGAATGCCGCTGTTGCCAATGGCGACGGCGAACGCGACCATTCCGCCCTTATCCGGACGCTCGAACTCCTCGCCGGAGGGCCGCGCTAGATCAGGACCACCTAGAACACCCGGACAACATCTTCGATTGCCTCCTGCCGGAGCCTTTTCTCCGGACGGCGAAGCCATGTCCGGACATCGATAGAGAAGGACAGGACAATGCTTAGAAACGATATCCAATTCCCTTTCGGCGCCGTCTATTTTCGCAAGTCCAATCCGCCGCGCGACGATTGGGAACGCGACTACACGACGGCAGGCGAAGATGGCCTGAACATCTTCCGCCACTGGTTCATGTGGAGTGCGATCGAAGTGACCCCCGGCGTCTACGACTGGGAAGAATATGACCGCCAGCTCGATCTCGCCGCCAGGAACGGCATCAAGACTGTTATCGCCGAACTCATTCATGCCGTGCCGGACTGGGCGGTACGCAAGTATGCCGATGCACTGCAGGTCAATGCCGACGGCACCAAGCTCGGCTCCTATATGGGCGTCTCGGCTGCAACCGGCGGCTTTTCCAACAATGGCGGCGGCGCCGGTGCGCTAACTCTGAACTGCCCGGAAGTGAAGGAGGCGGCCGGCAGGTTCCTGACGGCACTCGCCACTCGCTACAAGGATCACCCGGCGATCTACGGCTATGACGTCTGGAACGAGGTCAACTATTCCGCCGATGTCGATTACAGCAGCTATGCCAAGGCCGCCTTCCGCAAATGGCTGGAGAAGAAATACGGCAGCCTGAAAGTGCTGGCCAAAGCCTGGCATCGCTACAGCTACGCCGAATGGGATGATGTCGAGCCGCCGGTCCACATGGCTCCCTATCCCGAATGCATCGACTGGCTGCAGTTCAAGCGCGACAACTTCTATGGCCAGATGCAGTGGCGTATCGATACGATCCGCGCCGTTGATCAGAAGAATGTCATCGCCGCCCACGGCATATCAGGCGCGATCCCCAACATGGCCGCCAATGGCTGCGACGACTGGCTCGCCGCCTCCAAGGTGGAAATCTACGGCTTCACCTGGATCCAGGCCCGCAAGGGTACCGAACCCTGGAAGACCTGGTATGGTGTCGATATCAACCGCGCCGCTGCCCGCGGCAAACCCTTCTGGCATGCCGAGCGCCAGGGCGGGCCGCTCTGGCTGCAGCCGCAGGTCATTGGCCGCGACAAAGAAGACGGCCGTGTCGCCGAGCCCGAGGATATCCGCATCTGGAGCATGACCTCCTTCGCTGGCGGCGCCCGCGGCGTGCTGAACCTACGCTGGCGCCCGCTACTCGACGGCCCGCTCTTCGGCGCCTTCGGCGCCTATGGCATGGACGGCAGCCGCACGCCGCGATCCGACATGCAGAGCGCCATGGCAAAGTGGGCGAACGACCCGGCGCAGAAGACACTCTGGGACGCAAAGCCGGTGCGTGGCGAAGTCGGCATTCTCGTTATCCCCGAGACGCAGGAATGGGATTATCTGCTGAATTACGACCGCAAGGAAAAGCCCTATCCGGAAGCCATGTGGGGCGCCTATCGCGCCTTCCTCGCACAGGGACTGCAGCCGGATTGGGTCCATATCGACGATATAGACGCCTACGATTTCCTCTATTTCCCCTACCCGATCATGTTTACCGCCGAACAGGCAGCACGCCTTAAGGCCTGGGTGGAAAAGGGCGGCACGCTGATTGCCGAGGCCTGCCCCGGCTATTTCGGCGACCGCGGCCATGTCGGCCAGGTGCAGCCGAATATGGGGCTCGACGAGGTCTTCGGTGCCCGCGAGGAAGAAGTGGAATTCATGCCCGATATCGGCAACCGTATCCACTTCAAGTTCGACGACTTAGCCGTCGATGGCGGCGGTCTCCTCCAGTCCTACCGCCTGACCGGCGGCACCGGCCGCGGCACGTTCGATGGCGGGCGTCTTGCCGTCGTCGAAAACCGCTTCGGCAGGGGTCGCACCCTTCTGATCGGCACCAACCCCTCGGTCGCCTTCTACCGCACCGACGGCAAGGCCAATGCCGCCTTCTTCGCCGAACTGGTGAAATGGAGCGGCAGGACACATCATGCGACGCTTTCCAATCATGCGGTCTTCGCCCGTATCCATAAGGGCGAAAAGGGCAGCTTCCTCTGGCTGGTCAATCCGACGCGCAAGCCCCAGACAACGACAGTCACGCTCGCAAACGGGAAACTGTCAGGCGGCAAGCCGGCATGGCCGGTAAACCATGCCTATAATGCCGAGCGTATCGAAGTGCCGGCCCGCGATGTCCTGATCTTGCCCCTCGCGTAACTAGCGTGCGGCAAGCTGCTCGACCCAGCCGCCTTGCGAAAGCGCGGCGCGGTCGAGTTCGCTTTCGATGCGGCCGGCCTGCATCAGCACGGCCCGGTCGCACATATGCGCGACGACCCCGGGATCGTGGCTGACGAGCACGAAAGTCATGCCATGCGAGGCCTTCAGGTCGTTCAGCAGGTTCAGGATTTCGGCCTGCACCGAGACGTCGAGCGCCGAAGTCGGCTCATCGAGCAACAGCAGCCTCGGCTTCAAAAGCAGCGCGCGGGCGATCGCCACGCGCTGCCGCTGCCCTCCTGAGAGCTGGTGCGGATATCGCCCGGCTGCAGAGGCTGGCAGGCCGACTTGATCGAGTGCGATGCGCACCTCTTCCTCGATATTGCGCATACCACGCAGCGCCAACGGCTCGCCGAGAATACGGGAAATGCGATGGCGCGGATGCAGCGAGGAATAAGGATCCTGAAACACCATCTGGATGTTGGAGCGCAGCGCGCCGGTGATCTTATGTCCTGGCAGCAATTTCTCATCGAAGACCGTGATGGAGCCCTGCCAGTTGGTGTTCAACCCGGCGACAGCACGCAGCACCGTCGTCTTGCCGCAGCCGGAGGGACCGATCAGACCGAAGGTCTCGCCCGGCGCGACCTCGAAGCTAACGCCGCGTACGGCGGTAAAACCCTTACCGTCGCCCTGAAAGGTCACCGAGAGATCGGAGACGGAGAGCGCGCTCATGCCTCGCCTCCGTAAACCGGCAACTGCGTCCCGTAGGTCGCGGCCGAAGGCCGGGCAGCCCAGAGCGCCCGCGTATAATCCGATTTGGCATTGGCAAGATCGGCAGACGCCATCTGCTCCTCGATCCTGCCGTGCCGCATCACCATGACGCGATCGGCATAGCGCGAGACCTGCTGCAGATCATGACTGATGAGCAGCAGCCCCATGCCGAGCTCTTCGGTCAGCGATCGCAACAGCGTCAGGATCTGCTCCTGCAGGCCGCGATCCAGCGCCGAAGTGGGCTCGTCGGCGATCAACAGTTTCGGCCGGTTGATCAGCATGGCGGCGATCATCACGCGCTGTCCCATGCCGCCGGAAAGGGTGGCCGGATAGCTCGAATAGACGCGCTGCGGATCGGGCAGACCGACCTTGTCCAGCATATCGAACGCCCGCTTGCGCCGCTCGGCAGCAGAAAGCCTCGTATGCAGGAGCAACGCCTCTTCCACCTGCCGGCCAACCCTGTGGGCTGGGTTCAGTGAATATTTCGGATCCTGCAGGATCAGCCCGAGGCCGCTGCCGCGCAGCCTGTTCCAGCCGGATGCGGAAAGCGTCGTCAACTCCTGCCCGTCGAAGGCGAGACGCTTTGCCCTCACTTCCGCCCGACGCGGCAAAAGACCCATGATCGCCCTACCCGTCATCGACTTGCCGGAACCGGATTCGCCGACGAGCGCAACGACCTCGCGCCCGACCGAGAAGGAGATACCATCGACAACATGCACCGACCCTGCCTCCGATGGAAAGGCGATCGACAGATCCTCAACGGAAAGCAGCGGCTCAATCATGGCGCGGATCCAGGATATCGCGCAGGCCATCGGCCAGCAGGTTGAAGGCGAAGGAGGTGATCAGAATGGCAAAGCCCGGCACGGCCGCCACCCACCACTGATCGAAGATCACCTGCGTTCCCTCCGAAACCATCGAACCCCATTCCGCCGTCGGCGGGCGCACGCCGAGACCGAGGAAACCAAGGCCGGCTGCCGCAAGAATGATACCCGAGAGATCGAGCGCCAGACGGATGATCGCCGAAGGCAGTACTAACGGCAGGATATGCCCCCAGAGCAACCGCACCCCGCGAATGCCAACCATTTCGGCCGCCGCCAGATAATCGCTGCGTCTGAGCGCCGCAGTCTCGACGCGGGCCTGGCGCGCATAGGCGGGCCAACTCGTCAGCGCCAGCGCCAGCGCGCCGTTGATCAGCCCCGGCCCCATGATGGCAACGAAGGCGAAGGCGAGCAGAAGCCGCGGGAAGGACATGACGATATCGGTCATCCGCATCAGCACGCGCTCTGTGATGCCGCCGAAGAAACCCGAGAGGATGCCGACCAGAATCCCAAGCGGCGCCATCAGCAGTACCACGACGAGCACCAGCAGCAGCGTTGGCCGCGCGCCATAAATGATGCGTGACAGAATATCCCGGCCGAAACCATCCGTACCGAACCAATGCGCTGCACTCGGCAGCATCAAACGATTGGCCGTTTCCTGCAGGTTCGGATCGTAGGGCGCAATCAACGGCGCCAGCAGCGCAAGCGCCAGAATGAAGAGCACGACCGCACTGCCCGTCGTCGCCGAAGGCGAACGCAATACGCTCCGCAGGAAAGATGGGCCGCCGAGCGGCGCCTGGACGATCGCGCTCATCGCTTCTTCCCCGATTCCAGCCGCGCCACACCGAGATCGGTCAGCGCGTTGAGAAGCACGAAGGAAGCACCGACGACCAGTGTCGCCCCGAGGATCGCCGGCATGTCGCCAGCAAACATCGCAGTCGTCAGATACCGGCCGATGCCTGGCCAGGCGAAGACGGTCTCCGTCAGCACCGCGCCTTCCAGCAGGCTCGCATAGGAGATGGCTATCACCGTCAGCAACCTGCCGGAGACGTTCGGCAGGATATGGACGAAGACGATGCGCCCAAGGCTCGCACCCTTGGCCCGCGCGGTCGTCACATATTCCTGCCCAAGTTCGGTCAGGATCGCGGCGCGCGTCAGCCGCGAAATCGCGGCGAGCGCATGGAAGGCAAGCACGATCGCCGGCAGCGCCAGATGCGCCAGCGCATCGCGAAAGGCGCCCACTTTGCCCGATATCCAGGTATCAACAAGCGCAAAACCAGTGACCGATTTGACGGTATATTGAAAGACGACATCCGCCCTGCCCGGCCCCGGCGCCCAGTGCAGCCTCGCGTAGAACAGCAGCAGCATTAGCAGGCCGAGCCAGAAGATCGGCACGGAGTATCCGAAGAGCGAGACGAAACGGGCGAGACCATCCACCCAGGACCCCTGCCGCATGGCGGCTGCAATGCCAAGCGCCAATCCTACGCCGGCACCAAGGATGATCGCAGCCGTCGCAAGCTCGATCGTCGCCGGAAAGGTGCGGGCGATATCCTTCGCCACCGGCTGGCCGGTCGAGATCGACTGGCCGAAATTGCCCGACAGAGCCGTCTTGACATAACGAAAAAACTGCACCGGCAGTGGCTGATCAAGCCCGAGTTCCAGCCGCGCCTGCTCATAGGTCGACTGGCTCGCATGATCGCCGACGAGTTGCAGCGCCGGATCAATCGGCGACAGCCGCGTCATCGCAAAGGTCACCAGCGCCAGCCCGAAGAGCGTCAGCGCAAAGGACCACAGCCATTTCGAAAGCGGCCAGAGGAACGACAACTCCCGCCAGCTGTTGCGCTGGCGGGAGTTGGTCATCTCGGCACGATTATGCGTTGCCGTTTGCGGCACTTATTTCGCTACCTTGTCGTAATAGACCTGGTCTGCGTTGAGACCCTGCACATAGTTCTTCACCTTGTCGCTTAGCACGACCTGATCATTGCCTTGAAGCATGAAAACGAAGGGCGAGCTTGCCTGGATCTTCTTCTGCAGATCCTGATAGAGCGCAGCACGCTTGGCGGCATCCTGCTCCTTGACGGCGGCGAGCGTCTCGTCGGTCAGTTCCGGGATTACCCAGCCGGCCTGCTTGGCAACCGTATTGGCCGAATTGTCCTTGTTGATCGCGAAGGCGCTGGCGTTGGAATGTGCGTCGAAATAGTCCGGGATCCAGTAGCGCAGCGTCATCTCGAACTTGCCGGAACGGCCGCGGGCATAGATGTCGCTGGCAACGCCCGGCTGGATGTCGAGCGTGATGCCGGCCTGGGCGAAGGTCGACTGCAGCGACTGGGCGACCGAGAGGAACGGCTGGTCGTTGAAGACGATGAATTCGACCTTGAACGGCGTCTTGATGCTGGCGTCAGCAAGGATCTTCTTGGCCTTCTCGACATCGAGCTTGAAGGGCGTGTCGCTGAGAGCGCCCGGGAAACCGTTCGGCAGGAAGGCCTGGTGAACGCTGCTCTGGCCACGCAACAGGTTCTTGGTGATGCCGTCATAATCGACGAGGTAACGTGCCGCTTCCCAGAAAGCCGGATTGCCGAGCGTCGGGTTCGCCTTGCTGTTCAGCAGGATATAGTCCTGGCGGGCGGAGGGAACGGAGAGCACCTTGATACCGCTCTTGTCCTTCAGCGCTTCGATCTGGTCGGCAGACAGGCCACGGGCAATATCGGCATCGCCCTGCTCGACGAGCAGGCGGCGGGCACCGACGTCAGGCACGTTGCGGATGATGACGCTTTCGAGCGTCGGCTTGTCGGAGGAATTGGCATTGGCCTGCAGCACCAGCGCCTCATGCGGGGTGTAGGTGGCGATCGTATAGGCGCCGCTGCCGGCCGAATTGGTCTTCAGCCAGCCATTGCCGAAATCATTGTCCTTGGCCTGCGCCGAAATCGTCTGCTCATCGACGATGGAGGCGATCGGCGCCGTCAGGATCGACAGCGCGAAGCCGGAGCCGACATCGGCCGTCCAGGTGAGTTTGACGTGCTTGTTGTCAACCTTGGTGATGGCGGCATCGACATTGTCGGCCTTCCAGCCGAGTTCGTTGAGGATGAAGGCCGGCGACTTGTTGAGCTTCACGGCGCGCGTCAGCGAGAAGATTACGTCTTCGGGGCGAACCGGATTGCCGGAGGCGAACTTGGCGTCGGCGAGCGCAAAGGTCAGGCTCTTGCCATCGCTGCCGGCTTCCCAGGTGGCAGCGAGTGCGGCCTCGATCTTTGTCCCGTCATCGCGGTTGGACTGCACGAGGCGCTGATAGATATTGTTGAAGGACTGAACCGTCGTCAGCTCGAAGCCTTCGGCCGGATCGAAGCTGACGGCATCGTCGATCGACTGGGCAACGACGAGCACATTTGGCGGCGTTTCGGCGTGTACGGCCGGCGCGCTGAAAACCAGAGCCAGGCTGAAAACGGTGCCGAGCAATTTGGCGCGGCTGGTGATGATGGACACGGAAAACTCCCCTCGGGTGATGAAAAACTCAGTTGGCGCCTTCGGCAAAAGCTTCAAGCTCGGGGTCGAAATCAACCTCGACAACATTGATGTAGACGGCAGTGGCAATCATGACGCCGGCAAAGGCCACGAGATCGACGAGCACCTTGGTGTCGTAGCGCGCCTTCAGCTTGGCCCAGATTTCGGCGGGAACGGCATTGGAATCGGCGACAATAGCCGCGCCAAAACGTTTAAGCAGCGATTCGGTCTCGCTCAACTCCAGAGCATCGGGGTTGAACCCGTTCTTGATCAGCGCCCGGCGAAAGAAGGTGATGGCGATATCGGACTTCAGGGCCTTGGAGATCGAGTGCGAGAAGATCCAGATTTCCCGGTCGCTGATGGCCGGATTGAGCTCGGCCCGCAGGGTAAACCATTCGGCGTAGATGCGGTGCGCCTCCGGCGAATGCAGCAGCGTCCGCTTCATGTTGGTCATGTTGCCGCGAACCCGCACTTCCTCGTCATGAGCTGCGCGAATCTCTTCGGAAGCGGTGTCGTAATCGATATGGGGAAGCTGGCTCATGCGGATTGCTCTTTCTTTGTGCGATAAAGGCTAACGACGTGGCGAGATATTGTGCAGTCCATATTCATCCAGCTTTTTCCGGTTTTGACGAAAAATATTCCGCGCATCGTAACTGGCTACAAACGAACTTTTCGCCACAGATATATCAGCATTTCCGTACTAGACGTTCTTGACATCAGCATACAAATGACACGATGAAACCGATTTGAAGCGTACATGATGGGGTGCAGAAGCCAACCCGCCGGCCCTGAACCCGCAGTGGTAGACGATCCTCACAGGCCGCCTCCGGGCGGCCTGTTTGGCGTCAAGAGGTCAGGCGCGGAAAATAGGTCGTCGGCACGATGACCGGCGGCTGGCCTGGGTGAAAATCGCCGGGATTGGCGATGAAATCCACGATATGCTCGACATAGATGCCCTTGTCGTAGCCGATCGAGGAAATCGGATAGGCATCGAAATCGGTCAGCGACAGGTTGTCGAAACCGTAGAGACGGAAGCGCGTCGGCCGGTTGGCGGGAAAATCGGCTCGGCAGACATCGAGAATGCCCATGGCCATCGCATCCGACGTGCAGAAGATCGCATCCGGGCAATCGGCGCCGGTCAGTTCCCTTGCCGCCGCATGCCCGCTCTCATAGGAATAGTCGCCTTGCACCGTGCGCACCAATTCTATGCCGTTCTTCGCGAAAGCCTGCTTGTAGAAAGCGATGCGCGCCTGCTCCATCGGCGAGGACGAACGGCCGGTAACGAGCCCCGCCCGGTCCACGCCTTTCTTCGCCGCATCGGCAACGGCTTCGGCGATGCCGATGCCCTCATCGGGAATGACAACCGGCGAAAGATCGTCATGCAGACCGTTCAGCATGACGACAAGATCGGAGCGGAACATGCGCCTCACCGTGGCCGCATCCGCAAAATCCGAAAAGACCAGCGCCGCATCGACATGGTAGGCGACGCCATTACGCAGAAATTCCTCGACGCGGGCGACCGACCCAATGCGGATCATGATGACCTGCTTGCCGGTCGCCTGGATCTGGTCAAGCAACCGGTCGAAAAGGTCGAGGTCGGACAGATCATGGATGTGGTTGACGACCACGGCGACGAGATTGACCGTCTTGGTCGTCAGGCTCTGCGCCAGAAGATTCGGCTTGTAGCCAAGCCGGGCGGCCGCCTCGACCACGCGTTCACGTTTATCGGCCGAAACCGGCCGTGGCTCGTTGGAAAGCGCCCGGCTCGCAACCGCGCGCGACACTCCTGCCAGCTTTGCAACATCGGCAATCGTCGGAGCGGCATCGCGGCCAGTGTTCTGTGTCATATTCGAGCGCTTTCCAACCTGTCATGGCGTGATAGCGCACAGTCGTGCATCTTCGCTATCGGAAACTTCCGATCCTCCACTTCCACGGCACTGAAACCGATGCCAACCGGCCTTTTTCGCCGCAATGCCAGCCAGCAACTCTTGGCCGCTGGCCTCGCCTTACCTAGATTGCCATGAGAAGCAGGAGGAGCGGCATGAGCGACGATGACGGCCACGAGCATATCGACTGGCGCGAACATGGCGTGAAGGTCATCCCCGGCAATGCGCTCGATCCGAATACCGCCCAGACGCCGGGCATGAATCGCGCGACCGCCATCAACAATGCACGTGCGGGTGCGGAAAAAATCTGGGCGGGCACGGTAACGATTCATGCTAACGCCAAGACTGGCGCCCATCACCACGGCGATCTCGAAAGCATCATCAATGTGGTAAAGGGCAAGGCCCGCATGCGCTGGGGCGAAAAACTCGAATTCACCGCCGAAGCCGGCCCCGGCGATTTTATCTACGTGCCGCCCTTCGTGCCGCATCAGGAGATCAATGCCAACCGTGACGAGACGCTGGAATGCGTGGTCGTGCGTTCAGGCCAGGAACCCGTCGTCGTCAACCTCGATATCGAGCCGGTCGAAAAGCCCGAAGACGTGCCGTGGATCGACCCGATTCACCGCCACTAGTACCACACCACAGAGATTATGACTCTTTGACGGGGTAAGCTTTGCGGAGCTTTTGGCGAGCATTTTCGGTTGTGAACATCCATTGGATCTTTGCGCCATGGGTGTTGCGTTGCTGCTCCCAGGCTGCGACTTCGGCGATGATGGTTTCTTTGTTGTCGATACGACGGTCGAGGCATTGGCTACGCAGGACACCGATCTCGATCTCGACCATGTTGAGCCAACTGGCGTGCTTGGGCGTGTGGTGGAACTCCAGTCGCTTCAGCACCCTTCGAGCCTCCGGGGCGGGAAATGCGTCGTAAAGCGCGCCGGCGGAATGGGTGGAGAGGTTGTCCATCACCACGCGGATGATCGGGGCGTCGGGATAATCGACGTCGACCAGTTCGCGCATGCACTCGGCGAAGTCTTGGTTGGTTCGCCGATCAGTGACCTTGACCCTGCGCCAGGGCCGGTGGGCGTCCATGAAGACAAACAAATTGACCGTGCCGTTTCGGCGATACTCGCAGTCGTGGCGTTCAAGCTGGCCAGGCTTGGCCGCAATGGGTTCGCGCACTTCGCCGATGAGTTGGGTCGGGCTCTCGTCGAAGCAGACCACGGGCTTTTGTGGATCAGGCGTTTCTGCGTAGAGGTCGAGAACATCCTCCATGCGCGCGACGTATTCCCCATCGATCTTTGGGATGCACCACATGTCTTTGCGCCAAGGCTTGAGATGGTTCTCAGCCAGCCGGCGACGCACGGTCTCCGAGGACAACTCGTCATGGTCGGTGAGCCGGATCATCTCATCGGCCAGAAGCTCCAGGGTCCAGCGGGCTCGCCCGGGCGGCGGCTTTGAGCAAGCGGTCGCTACCAACAGCGCCTCCTCCTTGCTCGATAGCTTGCGCTCAACACCCGGACGCGGTTCTTCGCTGAGTGCCCCTTCCAGATTGGCTTCCACAAACCGGCGCTTGGTCCGGTAAATCGTCGATCCGCTGACGTTCAAGGTTGCCGCGATCACCTCGTCGCTGAAGCCTTCGTCCGCTGCGACCAGGATCTGGGCGCGCTTGATCTTGCGAGACCTGTGGCACCCCCCGCTCAACAAAGCGGCCAGTTGGTCACGTTCCGATTGGCTAAGCTCTATGTGAAACTTTATATTCATCGACACCTCCTTCAGCGTGGAGACGCAGATGAATCCCAAAATGAGTCCCCCACTTGACCCGCAAGCCGCAACGGCAAGACGGCGCCTTACGCAGATCCAAGGCCAGTACCTGGCCTTCATCTACGCCTACAGCCGCATCTTCAAACAGCCTCCGGCCGAAGCCGACATGCGGCGCCACTTCGGTGTTACGGCTCCGTCTGTTCACCAGATGGTGCTGACCCTCGAGAAGGCGGGCTTTATATCCCGCGTGCCAGGCGCCGCACGCAGCATCCAACTTCTCATCCCACCAGAAGCCCTGCCCATTCTACGATAAGACAAACCGTCATAATCTCTGTGGCGGGCTACTAGGTGCAAATTTAGGCGGCGGCGAGGATCATCGCCGCGCCCTTCTCCGCCACCATCATCGTCGGCGCATTGATATTGCCGGCCGTGATGTTCGGGAAGATCGAGGCATCGACGATCCGCAGACCATTGATGCCGTGCACCTTCAGCGAAGCATCGACGACGGATGTCGTTGCATCCGGCCCCATCGCAGCCGATCCGCAGAGGTGATAGATCGAACCGGAATTGCCCCGGAAATAGGTGAGCAATTCCTCGTCAGTCTGGGCCTCTGCCGAAGGCGGCATCTCCATTTCGGTAATGGCCCGCAGCGCCGGCGCTTCCATGATCCGGCGCACCAACCGGCTGCCCTGGATCACCTCTTCCTCGTCATGGACGGTGCCGAGATAGTTCGGCCGGATCTGCGGTGCGTCCGTCAGCTCGGGAGAGATGATGTTGATAGAGCCTCGGCTCGTCGGCCGGCAGGAATTGAAAGCAAGTAGAAAGCCCGAATAGGGTTCCGGCTTCAGCCCCGCCTTCGGATCGGTCGGGATGCGGTATGAGAGCGGGTTGAAATAAAGCTGGATATTCGGCCGCTCTTCCTCCGGACTGCCGCGCAGGAAGGCGCCGGCCTGATTGACGCTGAGCGCCAGCGGCCCCCGTCGCGTCAGAATATAACGCAAGGCCTGCCGCGCCTGCCCGAAGATCGTGCCGAGTTCGTCATTCAGCGTCGGCACGTTAGAGCGGTAATAGAAGCTGACGCAGAGGTGGTCCTGCAGATTCTTGCCGACCGCCGGCAGATGCCGGATCAGCGGAATGCCGAGGGATTGCAGAAGGGCACCATCGCCGATACCAGAAAGCTGCAGCAGCTTGGGCGTATCCACGGCACCGGCCGAGAGAATAACCTCCTGGCGCGCCGAATAACTGGTGATGCCACCCGGACCGATTACCTCGACACCAGTCGCGCGGGCTTCAGCATCGACGATCACCCGGCGCACCCGGCTATCGCGCAGGATCGCGAGATTGGGTCGCCCTAGCGCCGGCCGCAGATAGGCGAGCGATGAGGAGGAGCGCACGCCGTTCCGCGTGTTGATATCGTAAATGCCGGCGCCTTCGATGCTCTCGCCGTTGAAATCCGCATTCAGCGGCAGCTGCAGTTCGGCACAGGCTTCCAGGAAACAGTCGGTAATCGCATGCGACTGGCCGCGCATCGGCGTCACATGAATTGGGCCGCCACCGCCATGATATTTGCTCTCGCCGTCCGCATGCGTCTCCAGCTTGCGGAAGAAGGGCAGCACATCCTCATAGCCCCAACCGAGATTACCGGCAGCCTTCCAGTCGTCGAAATCGTCGGCGGCACCGCGCACGAAGATCATCGCATTGATGGAGCCGGAACCGCCCTGCACCTTACCGCGCGGCGCATAAATGCGCCGGCCGTTGAGCGCCGCTTCCGGCTCGCTCCAATACATCCAGTTGACCTTCGGATCGTAATAGGAGCGCGCATAGCCGACCGGAATGCGGAACCACGGGGAGCTGTCATTGCCGCCGGCTTCGATCAGCAGCACATTGTGCCTGCCGCTCTCGCTAAGGCGCGCGGCGAGAATGCAGCCGGCCGAGCCGGCGCCGACGATGATGTAATCATATGTCGTCATCTTCGTTCTCAGCCGCGGGCCGGCGCGAATGCCTTGACGTCGGCGGGCTTGTCATCCATTTGCAGATGCAGTCGCTGCCCTTCGTAGGGCGAGTGTTTTGCGACGACATCGAGATTGAGCTCCACGCCCAGTCCCGGTTCATCTGACGGGATCAGGTAGCCGTCCTCGAAGTGCAGCGGTATCTTCAGGATCTCAGCATAGAAGCCCGAGAAATCGACAATCGCTTCATGGATCAGGAAATTCGGCGAGGAAGCAGCAAGCTGAATGCTCGCCGCAGCGCCGATCGGGCCGTTGTAGAGATGCGGCGCGATCTGCGCATAATGCGCCTCCGCCATACCGGCGATCTTCTTGGATTCGAGAATGCCGCCGGCACGCGCCACGTTCATCTGCAGGATCGAGGCCGCTCCCGTTTCCAGCACGCGTTGGAACTCGTATTTCGTCGTCAGCCGTTCACCTGTTGAAATGGGGATCGAGGTCTTGCGGGCGACTTCCGCCATCGCCTCCTCCTGGCCGGGAGGCACAGGCTCCTCGAACCACAGCGGATCGTATTTCTCCAGCCGCCGCGCTAGCCGGATCGCCGAAGACGGCACCATCTGGCCATGCGCGCCGAACAGCAGATCGGCACTGTTGCCGATAGCCGCGCGGATTTTGGCGCAAAACTCTTCGCAGCGGTCCATCACCCCGAGCGACACCTGATGGCCGGAATAGGCCGTATAGGGGCCTGCCGGATCGAACTTGACGGCGGTAAAGCCCATCTCGACCATCTTCACCGCGCATTCGGCAGCAAGGTCCGGATCGTTATAGTCGTATTCGCCGGCGGCATTCTTCGGATAGAGATAGGTATAGCCGCGCAGCTTCTCATGCACGCGCCCGCCGATCAGTTTATGGACCGGCTTGCCGGCAGCCTTGCCGATAATGTCCCAGCAGGCGATCTCCAGGCCGGAGACGATACCCATCATCGTCGGGTCCGGGCGCTGGGTAAAACCGCTCGAATAGGCAAGCCGCCAGAAGCGCTCGATATCATGCGGATCATGGCCGAGCAGATAGCGCTGGAAGACGTCTTCGATCAGCGGCACGAGCGCCTGCGGATGGAAGGCGGTCGAATAGATCTCCCCGACGCCCTCGATGCCGTCAGCGGTCGTCAGTCGTACGAAGATCCAGTACATGCCGCCGATATGCGGCGGCGGGACGGCGATGACATGGGTGGAAAGCGATGCGATCTGCATGGCCGTAATCCTCAATGCTTGAGTATGACGAGGCGCGTCTGGGTGAATTCGAGCATGCCGTGCTTGCCATCGTCACCGCCGAGACCCGAGCGTTTCCAGCCGGCGTGATAGCCCTGATAGGGATCGGCCGGGAAACGGTTGACGTAGAATTCGCCGGCCTCGATCGCGTCGGAAAAGCGCATGATCGTGCGATGATTGTTGGTGAAGAGCACCGAGCTCAGACCGAACTGGTGGTCATTGGCAAGCGACAGCGCTTCCTCGGCCGTGTCGTAGGCAACAACAGGCAGCACAGGCCCGAAGACCTCTTCGGCGATGATCTCCATGTCCTGACGGCAATTGGATAGCAGCGTTGGTGGATAGAAGAAGCCCGGACCTTCAGGCAGGATGCCGCCGGCCTCGACACGCGCCCCATCCTCTACCGCCTTCAAAACAGCCTTGTGCACATTCGTCTGTGCAGCCTTCGTGGCGAGCGGCCCGACGCGTGATGCATCAACCGAGCGGTCCCCGAAGGCACGTGCGGCAAAGCCGGCCTTCAGCTTGGCAAGCAACGCGTCATGGATGGAGCGATGCACATAGACACGCTCCGGCGCGGTGCAGAGCTGTCCGCAATGATTGGTCTTGGCGGCAACGAGCTGTGCGGCAACGGCATCGAGGTCCGCATCCGGCTCGATGATGACGGGCGTCTTGCCGCCGAGTTCCAGCGACGGCTTGGCAATGTTCGCCTTGCAATAGTCAAGTACCACGTGGCCAGCCTGCAGGCTACCGGTCAGGGTAATCATCCCGACCTTGGGATGGGTGCAGAGCGTCGCCGCGACTTCATGCGACATTGTGAGGATATTGATGAGCCCGGCAGGCAGTCCTGCCTCAGCCACGGCTTCGGCAATCTCGAAAGCCGATGTCGGTGTCGAATTGCTCGGACGCACGACGACTGCATTGCCGGCGATGAGCGCCGGCGCGATCTTGCGCACCAGCGTGTACACCGGGAAATTGAAGGGTATCAGGCAGGCGACGACGCCGATCGCCTCGCGCTTCAGAAGCAGCGTCTCATTGGCATTGTCGCTCGGGATGATTTCGCCCTCGATGCGGCGCGCCCATTCGGCGTGATAGCGCATCAGTTCGGCTCCATAGATGGCCTCGCCCGTCGCGTCGGCAAGGCTCTTGCCGGATTCCAGCGCTAGCGCTGCACCGATCTTCTCCGCCCGCCGCTCAATGACGACCGCGAGCTTGCGCAGTGCGTCGCCACGCGCGATGGTCGGCAGCGCCCGCCATTCCTTCTGCGCCCTCGCCGCTGCCTCGACGGCCTCGACTGCCTCTCCGACACTCGCGGACGGCACCCTGGCGAATTGGGCTTCCGTTGCCGGATTGAGCACCGGCACCAGCGTGCCGGAAGACCGGAATTCTCCGGCGATAAAATTGCGATAATCCGTCATGACGACATCCTCAGGACAATAGCTAACTCCACGCATGCCGGCTCAAGCCGGCCACGCGTTGAAACGGAACAGAGTGCCGACGCCCGAAGGTGGCGGCTAGAACGCGCTGCGGCCCGGCGCCGCATCGAGAAGCGTTTTCGTATAGGGATGCGTCGGCGCCTGCAGTATTTGGGCCGCACTGCCGCGCTCGACGATTTCACCCTTCTGCATCACCACGATCTCATCGCTGATCTGGGCGGCGACACGCAGGTCATGGGTGATGAAGACGATGGCGAGCTGAAGCTTCTCCTGCAGCTCGCGAAGCAATTTCAGAACCTGCGCCTGTACGGAGACGTCGAGCGCCGAAACGCTCTCATCCGCGATCAACACATCCGGCCGCATCGCAAGCGCCCGGGCAATACCGATGCGCTGGCGCTGACCGCCTGAGAAAGCAGACGGCTTGCGCCAATAGGCGCTCTTCTGCAGCCCAACGAGATCAAGCAGCTCTTCCGCACGGCGGCGCGCTTCGCCAGCCTCGACACCGGCAAGCATGGCGGAACGGGCGATCACCGGCCCGACGCGGCGGCGCGGATTGAGCGAGCCGAACGGATCCTGGAAGATCATCTGGATCGACCGGCGCCGCACCCGCAGCGGCGCTGACGAAAGACCGAGAAGATCGGCACCCGCGACTTCCACACGGCCGCTCTTCGGCTCGATCAGGCGGATCATCGCCTTGGCAAGCGTTGACTTGCCGCAACCGGATTCGCCGACGATGGAGACCACACGGCCCGGCAACAGGCTGAGCTCCACGTGCTTCAAGACCTGAACGCTGCCGTAGGAATGCTGCAGATCGTGCACTGCAAGCACTGGCTCCTCCCCCGTCTGCGCCGCCGGACGGCCATGCGGCGTCAGGCTCGGGACGGCAGCGATAAGCTCCTTGGTATAGGGATGATTTGGAGCCGTCAGCACCTGCTTCGCATCACCGATCTCGACGATCTCGCCATGGCGCATGACCGCCACGCGGTTGGCAATATCGGCGACCACGCCGAAGTCATGGGTGATGAAGACGATGCCGTGGCCATGCACGTCGCGCAACTCGCGCACCAGCTTCAGCACCTGTGCCTGGGTCGTCACGTCGAGCGCCGTCGTCGGCTCATCGGCAATCAGCACGCGCGGGTTCATGGCAAGCGCCATGGCGATGACAACGCGCTGGCACTGGCCACCGGAAAGCTCATGCGGATAGGCCTGCAGGATACGATCAGGGTTCGGCAGATGCATCGACTCGATCAATGCGCGGGCACGCTTCTTCCGCTCGGTCGCATCGAAATCCGAATGCAGTTCGAAGACTTCCTCGACCTGCGCGGAAACCGTCATCGCCGGATTGAGCGAGGCGATCGGCTCCTGGAAGATCATCGCGATATCGCTGCCTCTGATGGCGCGGAAAGCCCGCTCGGAGAGGCCGACGAGATTGGTATCGCCGAGCACCACCTTGCCGTCAACAATCTTCAGCCCCTCGGGCACCGCACCCATCAGCGCACCCGACAGCACCGACTTGCCCGAACCGGACTCGCCGACGATGCAGAGGATTTCACTCGGCCTGAGGTCAAAGCTTGCGGCTTTCACCGCGAAGGGCCGGTCGGCGCCCTTCGGCAGGGCGACGCTCAGATTTTCGACCCGGAGGATCGGCTGTGTTTCGTTGCTGCTCATGCGCGTCTCCCCTGCGCTTCCGAGACTTCCCGCAATCCGTCCGCCAGCAGGCTCAAGCCCAGCATCAGCGACGAGATCGCAAGGCATGGAAAGATAACGAGATGGGGGAAGGCGATCGCCATGGCGCGGCCTTCATTCACCATCGTGCCCCAATCAGGCGTCGGTGGCGGCAGGCCGAGGCCGAGGAAGCCGAGCGTGCCGATGGTGATCGCCGTGTAGCCGAGGCGCAGGCAGAAATCGACTGCGAGCGGCCCGCTGGCATTGGGCAGGATATCGAAGAGCATGATGCGCCAAGTGCTTTCGCCCTGCGTTACTGCTGCCGCCACATAATCGCGGCTGGCGACGTCGATGGTGATCCCGCGCACGATACGGAAGATCGCCGGCGCACTGCCGAAAGTCACAGCAAGCACGATGTTGAAAGGCGAAGAGCCGACCACGACGATGATGACGATATAGAGCACCAGCACCGGGAAGGAGAGCACCACATTGGCGATGTAGGAGAGCACCGCATCGCCCCAGCCGCGCCAGTAGCCGGCGACAAGACCGAGTACCACGCCGACCACATAGGCGGTCACCGTCGCGAGCGTCGAGAAGATCACGACGGTGCGCGCGCCATAGATCAGACGCGAGAGGATATCGCGACCGAGCTTGTCGGTGCCGAGCCAGAACACGCCACCCGTTGGAGCCGCTGTACCCGGCTTTACAAGCGGCAGCAGCGTGCGGATCGGATCGAAAGGCGCGAGCAGCGGCGCGAAGATCGCCACCAGCAGCCAGCCGATCGTCAGGAAACCGCCGATCAGGATGATTGGATTGGAGACGTAGGATCTGACAACTTTCACCATGGCGCCCTCACTTCCGACCATTGGCTGCATCGAGCAGCGAGACGCGGGGGTTCAGCCAACCATAGGCGAGATCGGAAAGGATCTGGGTGGCGACGACGACGACAACGCTTACCATCGCGCAGGCTTCGACGAGGCGGATATCGCTGTTGAGTGCGGCGTCATAGAGAAGCGTGCCAAAGCCCTTATAGGCATAGAAGACCTCCACGACGATGACGCCGGACAGCAGCCACGGAAATTGCAGCATGATGACGGTGACGGGCGTAATCAGCGCATTGCGCAGCGCGTGCCGCCAGACGATGCGCGCGGTGCTCGCCCCCTTCAGCCGCGCCGTGCGGACATAATGCGTGCCCATGACTTCGATCATCGAGGCGCGGGTGACGCGCGCCAGATAGCCGGTCGAATAGAAGCCGAGCACCAGAACCGGCAGAATGATCTGCTGCAACGAGAAGCCGCTAAGCATGGTGCTGGCACCGGGCAACCAATGCAGCCAGAATACGAAGACGGCAGAAAAGAATACTGCGGACGCGAAATCGGGGATCGACGTCGTGGCGATCGCAACGAAGGAAATGACGCGATCGAGCAACGAACCCGGGCGCATACCGGCAATGACGCCTGCAAACAAACCGACCGGAACGATGATGAGCAGCGCACCACCGGCAAGAATGCCGGAGGCCGCAAGCCGATCGGGGATCAATTGGGCAACCGGCGCACGATAATAGGTGGACATGCCCCAGTCGCCGGTCACGAAGGACCAGAGCCATCGGCCGTACCGGATGATGAAAGGATCGTCGTAACCGTTGGCGGTCAGCCACTGGGCGCGCTGTGCCGGCGTCGAGAACTGGCCGAGGACTTTGACGGCGACATCGCCGACATTGACCTCCAGTGCCAGGTAAACGAGCAGCGACACGGTGAACATCACCGCGAGCGCGCTTGCCAGTTTACGGAGAATGAAAGGGAAAACGGCCACGAACCACCTCTTTACCGGGTCGGGGCCGCGCCTGGCGGCCCCGCCGAAGATCAAGTCTTGGCGAGCCAGACGCCATCCATGCGGAAATAATCCGCCGGATGGAGCACGAAACCGCGGACGGTGGTGGCGGCGGCGCTGAAGCGGTTCGGCCAGTAGGGCTGAACGATGACGGCGGAATCCTGCAGGATCTGCTGGACATCCTTCATGGCCTCAGGGCGCTTGGCCGGATCGACGACGGCCATCGCCTTATCGAGCGCGGCGTCGAATTCCTTGCTTGCGAAATGGCTCTCGTTCCAGGCGCCGCCGGAGCGGTAGGCGAGATCGAGCGTCATGGCGCCGAGCGGACGGTGTGCCCAGTAGGTGAGACCGAAAGGAACCTTGTCCCAGATCGGCCAGTATTGAGAGGCCGGCAGCACATTGAGCTTCAGCCGGATGCCGGCTTCGGCCAGATTCTGCTGCAGCACCTGCGCGGTATCCTGTTCCCAGGTACCCTGTGTATTGCCGAGCGTCAGCTCAAGGTCCAAACCGTCCTTGTAGCCGGCTTCTGCGAGCAGGGCCTTGGCCTTCTCGACATCGCGGGGCACAGCCGGCAGCGCGTAGTAATCGGGCTGAACCGGGGAGACGTGGAAGTTGGCGCCGACTTCACCTTCACCGCGATAGGCGACGTCGAGCATCTGCTTGTTGTCGGCGGCAAGCTGCACCGCCTTGCGGACGCGAATATCGTCGAACGGCTTCTGGTCGGACTGCATGCGCATGACGAGCGTATGTGCAGCCTTGCCGGTCAGGATCTGGATGTTCGGCAGCGACTTCATGAGATCGTATTCGGCGATCGTCGCGCGGTAGATGATATCG
Organism: Rhizobium sp. WYJ-E13; assembly: GCF_018987265.1. Classification (NCBI taxonomy): domain Bacteria; kingdom Pseudomonadati; phylum Pseudomonadota; class Alphaproteobacteria; order Hyphomicrobiales; family Rhizobiaceae; genus Rhizobium; species Rhizobium sp. WYJ-E13. Next base: position 3,029,237 of record NZ_CP076853.1, read on the forward strand.
ATCTGACCGCTCGAAAGTGCCGCCAGATGCGTGGTGATATCGGTACCGAGGTCGATATACTGGATGCCATCGAGATGAACAGGCGTACCCCAGTAATCGGCGCGCTTGGAGAAGACTGCCTGGCGGCCGACTTCATAAGCGTCCAGCTTGAAGGGGCCGGTACCGATTGGGTTGGCCGGCCAGTTGGCGCCACCCTTGACGAAGTCACGATGCAGCATCGGGCAGGTATAGGAATAGAGCTGTTCAGGCAGCGAGGAAACCGCGCGCGACAGCGTGATGCGAACCGCATGGTCGCCGGTCTTCTCGACCTTCTCGACTGCCGAGAAGGCTGTCTTGTTGGAAGACTGCGAGTCAGGCGCGATCCAGCGCTGTATGTTGAAGATCACGTCTTCGGGCGTAAATGCATCGCCGTTCGACCACTTGGCGCGCTCGTCGAGCTCGAAATCCCAGGTCTTGAGATCGGCAGACGGCGTCCAGCTCTTGGCGAGATAGGGATGGGTGACGTTGTCGGCATCGACGAAGGTCAGGAATTCGAGGCTGTTGCGATAGAGGTTCGAAGCCTCGATCCAGCTCGTCATCATCGGATCGGTCAGTTCCTGGATCTGGCAGCCGAAACGCAGCGTGCCACCGTCCGTGGGCGTTTCCTCAGCGAGTGCCGGCTTGCTTTCGCCAAGGAAGGCACTGGCGGAAGCCGCCGTCACACCGAGCCAGGCGACTGCGCGCAGGAAGCCGCGGCGGTCGATCTTGCCGGCGCGGACCCGTTCGCACAGTTCCGGCACCGAGGGATGCAGCGGTTTGCCGCTATTGGTCTTCAATTCAGTCATGATCTGCCTCCTCCTTGAATGGGCAGTATGGTCGCTATCAGGCACCCTCTGTGCCAGACACGATGCGCAGGGCGGGCTTTTCACTGTCGTTCATCATACGATTGCTGAAGCGGCTGATGATCCAGGATCGAAAGCCTGCAATCAGTGGATCCACCAGCCCTTCCGCATCGGTCTTCAGGTAATAGCCGAAGCCTTCGTAATAATGTGCGGTGACCGGGGCAACCAGCCGGCCGCTTTCTATTTCCTCCCGAAACAGTGCCGGATCTGCCAGCACCAAACCTTGCCCCGACAAGGCGTACTGAACCCCGAGGCTGGCGCTGTCGAATGTCACACCACGCGCCACGGAAACCCCGCCAAGGCCGTTCTGAACGAGGAAGCGCTGCCAGGTGAGGTAGGGCTCCATGTCGACGATCTTGATGTGGATGATTTCGTTTGCCGCAATGAAAGCCGCGATATCCGAAACCCCTCCCCTGACCAGATCGGGATGGCAAAGGATCGTCGGCCGCTCCTCCCAGAGCAGGTCGGTGATCCATTCATCGACGGCCGGTCGCGTGTAGACGACCGCCACATCGAATTCGCTGTCCGGCACCCCGTAAGGTGTCGAAATCTCCAGCAGCACATCCGGGAAGCTGCGCCGGAAATCGGTCAATAGCGGCACGGTGAGCTTCATCGCAAAGCTCGGCGGCAGATTGATGCGCAGCTTGCGCTGGCGCTGTTCGTCCGGCGCGCAGACCTCCTTCAGCGCCTGCTCGATACGGTCGAAACCCTTGCCGATACCGGCGGCGAGCGAGCGTCCGTCATCCGTCAGCGTCGTGGCCTTGTGCCCGCGTTCAAAAAGCTTGCGCCCGATGCTCTCTTCCAGACCGATGACATGCCGCGAAAGCGCGCTTTGCGAAATGTTGAGCGCGGCGGCCGCCGCCGTGAAGCTGCCGTGATGCGCCACAGCCTCGAAGGCCCGTAGTGCATTCAGCGGCAACCGGCGGCGATCGACCGCAGGCTCCTTCTTCGTCTGAGGAGAGCGATCCTCCGTCATTATCCCGCAAGCCCGCCGAACAGGACATACTTGCTCTCGAGATATTCATCGAGCCCTTCGCTGGCACCTTCGCGGCCGAGACCGGATTGCTTGACGCCGCCGAAGGGGGCGACTTCCGTCGAGATCACACCCTCATTGATGCCCACCATGCCCGCTTCAAGCGCCTCGGCCACACGCCAGGCGCGGCCAAGATTCTGTGTGAAGAAATAGGCCGAAAGACCGGTTTCCGTATCATTGGCAAGCGCGATCGCTTCTTCTTCGCCCTTGAAGCGGAAAAGGCCGGCAACCGGACCGAAGGTCTCTTCGGACGCGAGCGCCATATCGGTCGTCATGCCGGTCAACACCGTCGGCTCGTAGAACAGGCCGCCACGTTCGTGCGGCTTTCCGCCGGTCAGCACCTTGGCGCCCTTTTCGACGGCATCGGCCACATGCCGCTCGACCTTCGTCAGCGCCGGCGCATTGATGAGCGGTCCCTGCGCCGCGCCGTCCTCGATGCCGGGCGCCACCTTCATGGCCGCAACCGCCTTGGCAAGCGCCTCCGCATAACGGTCATAGACGCCGTCCTCGACGAGGATGCGGTTGGCGCAGACGCAGGTCTGCCCGGTATTGCGAAACTTGGAGGCGATCGTACCGCGCACGGCCTGATCGATATCGGCATCGTCGAAAACGATGAGCGGTGCATTACCGCCAAGCTCGAGGCTGATGCGCTTCACCGTATCCGCACTCTGGCGCATGAGCAGCTTGCCGGTTGCCGTCGATCCCGTAAATGAGAGCTTACGAACAACGGGGCTCTTCATCCAGACGCCGACGACATCGGCCGGCGACTTCGTCGTCACCACGCTGACGACACCGGCGGGAACGCCGGCCTGTTCGCCAAGGCGGGCAAGCGCCAGTGCCGAAAGCGGCGTGTCTTCAGCCGGTTTGATGATGATGGTGCAGCCTGCAGCAAGTGCCGGTCCGACCTTGCGGGTAATCATCGCCAGCGGGAAGTTCCATGGCGTGACCGCTGCGACAACACCGACCGGCTCCTTCATGACGACGATGCGGGCATCGGCTTTGTGGGACGGCACGACGCCGCCGTGGGCACGGCGGCCCTCTTCGGCAAACCAGGTCAGGAAACCCGCCGCATAAGCAACCTCGCCGCGCGCCTCCGCAAGGGGCTTGCCCTGCTCGGCCGTCAGAAGCCGCGCAAGGTCTTCCTGATTGGCAAGCATTAGCTCCGCCCAGCGACGCAGCACTGCAGAGCGCTCGGCGGCTATCGTCTTGCGCCAGGTCTTGAAGGCCTTCGCAGCGGCATCGACCGCCTGCTGGGCCTCAGTCGCGCCGCAATCCGGCACGGTCGCAAGCTCGCTGCCGTCGGCTGGGTTGAGCACGGCGAAGCGCCTGCTGTCAGCAGCACTACCCCAGCCTCCGCCGATCAGCGCATTGTCTTCGATGAGTTTCATGTCAGGCGACCTTAGGCGTGAAAAATGGATTGCCGACCGTTGCTACGCCTTCGGCAAGCTCGGCACGCGACGGCCAACCTTTCATCAGTGCACGCTTGGCTGCAAGATGCGTCGCAGCCTTGTTGTTATGATATACTTCTTCGGCATCGTTTGCCGATGGATTGACCCAGACCGCGGCGATCGCCACCCAGTCGTCCTCGGCCTCGGCCGGCAGCGAAGCATCGAGCAGTGCGGCGGTGATGCCGGCAGCGACACCGGCCTGCGCAGGCCCCCAGGTCATCAGCTCATGCGACGAACCGGATTCCATCACTGCCTTTGCGATGAAGAGCGTCACGGGTTTCGCCGGCAGGTTCGGTTTCAACACCGCCTGGAACGGCAGGTGGCCGGGGCCGGGGCTTGCGGCCGCACCGGCGAGCGCTCCAGAGATCGGGCCATTCTTCGGGCCGAGATAGAGATTGATATGGGCAGCGTTCGGGCCGGAACCCTCGAAGCCTTCACCGATGTAAAGCATTGAAATCTCCAATAGCGATGCGAGTCGAGGCCATTATGCCTTCGAAAGAGCGCGGGGGCGACGGATCGGATTATAGTCGTTGATCATGTCGCGCGGGCGGTAGGGCTCTTCAAGGAAGGTGCGTTCTTCGGCCGTGAGCTCGATCGCAGCAGCTTCGATCGCGGCAACGACATGCTCGGGGCTCTCCGTGCCGACGATCGGAACCGTGCTGTTGCCGGAACCGATGACCCAGGCCTGGGCGATCTGGCTCGCCGTCTTGCCGCGCTTGGCAGCGACTTCGTTGACGCGCTTGGCAATCTCCTGGTCGATCTCGTCGCCGAACCAGTCGAGATAGAGGTCATGGGCGATACGCGGCGCAGAACCGCCACCGGCAAGATAACCGCGGGCGAGCGGCGAGAAGGTGGTAACCGCGATGCCCTCGTCCCTGCAGTAAGGCATCATTTCGCGCTCCTCCTCGCGGTAGAGCAGCGAATACTGGCACTGCATGTTCACGAACCGCGTCCAGCCGTTCTTGTCGGCGACATGATTCATCTTGGCGAACTGCCAGGAATACATGGTGGAGGCGCCGATATAACGCGCCTTGCCTGACTTCACGATATCGTGGAGCGCGCTCATCGTCTCTTCAACAGGCGTTTCCGGGTCAAAGGCGTGGATGACGTAGAGATCGACATAGTCAGTCCCCATCTGCTTCAGCGACTTGTCGATCGACGCCATCAGATGCTTGCGCGACAGGCCTTTGTCGTTCGGATCGTCGCTCATCGGGTAGAAGGCCTTGCTGGCGAGCACCAGCCTTTCGCGGTCCGTCAGCGACAAAAGTGTGCGCGCAACGACCTGCTCGTTGACACCGGTCGAATACCAGTCCGCCATGTCGAAGAAGTTGATGCCGACATCGAGCGCCTTCTTGAGGATCGGCACCGACTTCTCCTCATCGAGCACCCAACCCTTCCACTTGGATGTGCCGATACCCATGGTACCAAGGCAAAGCGACGAAACCTTCAGGCCGGTCTGGCCAAAGCGCACATATTCCACAGCAATGTCCTAAAAGTGTTTCTCCCTGTTAGGACTATGGCGTGGCGACACTATTGTGACAAATAGGTTTATTCGATGCGATTATCTCAAAATGAGATATCGCGCCACAGGTGCCTGCGCCATGGGCTTCCCTTGCTGCGACGCCTCGGCACGCCATGGAAGTCGTGACAAGGTCCGATGGATTCTCATCCGTTTGCGTGCCATCTGCAGCGTTATTGTTGCGGAAGTCATCAGGACAAGTTTCGAAGCCATTTACACAGAAACGGACCTGCCGCTTCGTATGGCCGGACCAAAACCTAAGTATAGTTATGTGGACAAGCTCTTCGATCTATCTTCAAGTCGTAGCTCGGAACCGACCTGACCATTCACGGTTTCAAGCTGGTGGCACCGCCCCTTGCCACCTCTAGGGCAGGCGTTCCCCTCCGCCAAAGCCCCGCGGATCCTCCCATCCGCCATAGACCGTCCCGCCGCCCGGGACGGTCTTTCCTTTTGGTTCACCGGCCTTATTCGCCCTTTACTTCCAACACTTTTGTATAGCTTTGCGCGGCCAAACACCGCATTAAGCTACGCAGAGTTAACCGGTGTGAATAAAGACCGGAGCCACAGCGAGGGGGCATGGGACCATCTGTATTGCTGAAACTGATCAACCGGCGAGGAAAACCTTCGCATGAAATCACGCTTGGCCTGATCGCACTGGTTCTTGGCGCCGCCGTATTCTACGTCGATACCTTCACCGAGATCCAAAGCGCCATCGCGGTTCTCTATGTGATCGTGCTGCTGCTGGCCGCAGAAATGCTGACGAGGATCGGAACAGCGCTGCTTGCGGTGATCTGCGCCGCTCTAACACTTTTTGCCTATCTCTATTCGCACGGCTTGGTGGAAGATGTTCCGGCGCAGTTGCGCTTTGCGGTTTCTCTGGCCGCGATTACCATCACCTGTGCCCTCATTCTCCGGAACGAAACCGCGCGCGCCGGGCTTATCGAGGCCAACCTGCATCTTCGCGACAGCGAGACCCGCTTCCGCTATATTTTCGAGCATAGCCGCATTGCGCTCTGGGAGCGCGATTATTCCGGAGTGCGCGCCTTCCTGATGTCCTTGAAGGCGGAAGGTGTGAGCGACCTCAAGGACTACTATCGAACGAATCCCGGTATCATCGCCACCTGCACGGGCCTCATCCGCACCATCGCCTTCAACGATGCGGCCCTGGAGCTGCTCGGCCATGTCGCCGACGGCCTGCCATCGCGCACGATGCGCCGTTACATCGCCCCTGACGACGATACTTTTCTGGAGCTGATGAATGCCATCTTTCGCGGAGAGCGGCATTTCGAGGGCAAGGGCAACCTGGTCACTGAAAACGGCGAGACCCGGCTCGTCATCATGAGCATGAGCTTTCCCGAGGATCCCGCCGCCTTCAACCGCGTGGTGGTCGGCATGGTGGATATCACCCAGCGGGAAATGATGCAGAAGGCCCTGCGTGAAGCACAGGACGAGCTTGCCCGCGCTTCACGCGCAGCAACCGTCGGCACGCTTTCCGCCTCCCTCGCCCATGAACTCAACCAGCCGCTTGGCGCCATTGTCGTCAATGCACAGACGCTGCTTCGCTGGCTGAACCGCGAACCGCCAGATCTTGCCGCCGTGCGCCGCTCGGCCGAGCGCATTATCCGCGACAGCCAGCGCGCAAGCGAAATCATCCACAACACCCGCTCCATGCTGTCCCATACCGACCGCACGCCTGAATATGTCGATCTCGAAGCGCTGATCGAGGAAACCCGCGCCTTGATGGAGCACGACTTCCAGCGAGACATGGTGAGCTTCGAGCTCGACCCGGCCGAAAAGCCGCCCGCGGTGAAAGCGATCCGGATCGAGCTGCAGCAGGTGCTGATCAATCTCGTTACCAACGCCATACAGGCCATGCAGGAAACAGCAATCGACCAGCGCAAGATTCTGATCTCGCTCGCCAGGAAGGATGATATATTCGTGACGCTCTCCGTCAGGGATTTCGGCCCCGGCATCAGCGAGGAGGCCATGGCGAAGCTCTTCACCCCCTTCTTCACGACCAAGCCCGCCGGGATGGGCATGGGGCTCTCCATCTGCCGCAGCACGCTGGAAGCCAGAGGCGGCCAGCTCACCGCCGGTAACCATCCTGAGGGCGGCGCCATCTTCGAAATGATCATACCGATTGAGGACGACCATGACCGACACTAATGCCGCATCGAAGGCAGCCGCTCAGTCCGCATTGCCGATCGTCTATGTCGTCGATGATGACGAATCTATCCGCGAGTCGCTGGTCGATCTCTTTCGGTCGATCCAGATGGAAGCCTCCTCCTTCGCCACGACGACAGCTTTTCTCGACAAGGCCGATCTGCACCGGCCCGGTTGTATCCTTCTCGATGTGCGCCTGCCCGGTCTCAGCGGCCTGGATTTTCAGCTTCATCTCGAACGGATCGGCAGCAGGATGCCGATCGTCTTCATGACCGGCTTCGGTGATATTCCGATGAGCGTGCGCGCCATGAAGGCCGGCGCCGTCGACTTCCTGACCAAACCCTTCCGCGATCAGGATATTCTCGACGCCGTTGGCGTCGCGATCGAAAAGGACATGGCTCGCCGGCGAGAGATGGCCGCGAGCGACGCCGTTGCCTCGCTGGTCGATACGCTGACCCCTCGCGAGCGGGAAGTGATGGCTGCCGTCGTCAAGGGCTTGATGAACAAGCAGATCGCTTACGATCTCGGCATCAGCGAAATCACCGTAAAGCTGCATCGCGGCAATGTGATGCGCAAGATGCAGGTCCGCTCAGTAGCCGACCTGGTGCGCAAGTCCGAGATGCTGGAAGGCAGATAGCGGAACCTAGACCCTTGTATGATACCGCGAGACAATCCCGAGCCCCATAATGAAACCCAGGTAATACAAGAATAAGCAAGGCTACCAATCTCGTGTCACATACATCCACAATCGCGGTCGTTGACGACGACCAGGCCATTCGGGAGGCGCTCGATGATCTGATCCACTCCTGCGGCTACCAGAGCAAGCTTTTTGCCTCTGCGGAAGAATTTCTGGCCTTTGACGACAGAGCGGCGATCGACTGCATGCTGGTTGACGTCAAGATGCCGGGCCTCAGCGGCATCGAACTGCAGGAAATCCTCAACGGCGAACCTGAAAAGCCGCCGATGATCTTCATGACATCCTATCGCGACGAACGAACCCGCACGGCCGCCATGGAAGGCGGTGCCCTGGCCTTTCTCGGCAAGCCGGTTGAGTTCGATTCCCTCATCAATTACCTGGAAATGGCTTTGAAGCCGTAAGGCTCCACTGCGTCTCATGCCGGAGTATTATTTCCGTGTCTAGGTTATTTCAAATTATACACCTATGTATAATTCAATGCTAAAATAAAAAAAGTAATATATACCTTGTTATATCCAGTTCACTGGATAGAAAAACGAGGTGAACGCCATGATAAAGCTCAAGCGTCCGATATTTATCAGCGTCGGGAAGAACATCCTGATGGATGTGATCTTCTCCAACATCATGACCGGTGCGAATTACAAGTTCCATTGTGCGCTTCTGCGTCTGGAACCGGAAAATCCGATCTATGAATACCTGCCGGTCCGCATTGCCGCGCATCGCCGCCCGGAAGACATAAGCGGGGCGCATTTCTAATCCCCGTCTGGCGCTGACAGCTTTCCGCAAGCCGACAAGCTCGGCTTGCGCACCGACATCATCGCCGGTAACTGGCCGCAGGAACTGATCGACCGCTATGATGAATCCGACCTTTTCCGACGAAGCGGGTAGACGTCATGCGGGTGAAACAGGCATCACCTCGATTAGGACCCATTTGTCACGATTTTCGTCGTATACCGTCTGAGACGGCTCCAATCCCTGTTTGTCGTCGAAGCAACCGAGTGCCACCGCTGTGAGCCCAGGCCGGAATTCGGGTTTCCAGAAAACCGTGGTGCCGCAAGCCGGACAAAAGTAAAATTCCAGCGATCTGCCACTGTCTCCGATCCGGCGATAGACGGCGGCCTTGCCAGTTTCTTCGGTTGCCTCAGCGGCAAAAAAGACCGCGACTCCGAAGCTCGATCCGGTCCGGCGCTGACATGCGTTGCAATGACAGACCGATACCTTTCGAGGGCGGCCATGTGCTATGAGTGCGAGGGCGCCGCATGAACATGAGGCTTTTCTCTTCATCGACGGGGTCTCCTCTTTTTCGCAAGGTCCAGCAAAACTGTACAGCCGTTTTGCTGGCATTGCATAAAAGCAGAGAAATCAGGTCGGCGGCGCATCAAGCGCATGCAGAATGCCGCGCAGTTCGGCGAGACCGCGAAGACGGCCGATTGCCGGATAGCCGGGTGTGACATTCTTCTGCAGGTCGTCGAGCATGCGGTGGCCATGATCCGAGCGGAACACGATCGACTGATCGGCGCGGCGGCGGCGGTCCTCGGCAACCAGCTCCTTCAGTACGGCAACCATGTTCACATCGCCTTCGAGATGCGCACTTTCATGGAAGGTGCGGCCATCGCCCTCGCGGGTCGTGGCGCGCAGATGGGCGAAATAGATACGCGAGGCAAAGCGACGGGCAATTGCCGGCAGGTCGTTGTCGGCGCGCACGCCTAGACTGCCGGTGCAGTAGCACATGCCGTTGGCCGCAGCCGGCACGGCATCGAAAAGCGCTGCATAATCCTCAGCCGTCGAAGCGATGCGCGGCAGGCCGAACAGCGAGCGCGGCGGATCGTCAGGGTGCAGCGTCAGCTTTACGCCGCGCGCTTCCGCAGCCGGCACGACAGCTTCCAGGAACTCGATGAGATGCTGGCGAAGCTTCTTCGCATCGATGCCCTGGTAGGCGACGAGCTTCTCGCGGAACGCCGGGATGGTCAACGGCTCGGTCGTCGAGCCGGGCAGAGCCGAGGTGATGATGCGGGTAATTTCGGCGATTTCCGCTTCGGTCATACTTTCATAGACGGTCTTGGCTCGCGCCTTGTCTTCGTCGGAATATTCCTCGGCTGCACCCGGGCGCTGTAGGACGAACAGCTCGAAGGCGGCAAAGCGCTCATGATCGAAGCGCATGGCGGTTGCGCCGGTCGGCGTGACATAGTCGAGGTCGGTGCGCGTCCAGTCGACCACTGGCATGAAGTTGTAGCAGACGATCGGGATGCCGCAGGCAGCGACAGCTTCGAGGCTGGCGACCCAGGCTTCGATTTCAGCCTTGGCCTGCCCGCCCTTGCGCTTGACGGCATCGGGGATCGGGATGCTTTCGACGACGCTCCAGGTCAGTTGAGAGCGGCCGGCAGGCGTCGTTTCGATCAGCGACTGGCGCTCGCGCACCTCCGCCTCGGTCCATACGCGACCGATCGGCACCTGATGCAACGACGAAACGATATTCGTCGCACCGGTTTGGCGCACCTCGTCCAGCGTGACCGGCGCCTCCGGCCCGAACCATCTCCAACCTTGCCGCATTTCGTTTCTCTCCCTTGGTCTATCGTTCGTTTTCTCAGCAGAAATAGTCAGGGAACTGCGATCGCAGTTCCGCCACGTCGGGTATAACGGCGCTCAAGTGATGAATCATGGCTTCCCGCGCCGCTGCGATATCATGCGCCGCGATGGCGTCGCGGATCTCCATGTGTTCGCGCACGACGTTGTCCATGCGGCCAAGCACTGGCAGCGTCAGGCGCCGCGCTCGGTCGATCTGCACCTTCACCGTCTTCAGAATTGTCCAGATACCAGGATAACCGGCAATCTGCGTGATCGCCTCGTGGAAGGCTTCGTCCTCTTCGTGGAAGCTTGAGGCATTGCCAAGTGCGGCATGGGTCTTCTGCCGGGCGATAATCACATCGAGGCGCGCAATGTCAGCCTCCGTCGCAATACTTGCCGCCATCTCGACCGTCGTTCCCTCGAGCGCCTTGCGCACGACGACGGCCTCCGGAATCGCAGAGACCGGCACCCGCGAAACCACCGTGCCCGATTGCGGATAGATATCGACGAGGCCGCCTTCGGAGAGCCTCAGCAGCGCTTCACGCACAGGCGTACGGCTGACGCCGAAATCCTCGGCGATGCGCTTTTCCTGCAGCACCGTGCCAGGTGGAATCCTCAGCGACACGATATCGGCATGCAGCCGCTCGTGGATTGCCGCCGCCGTCGTCACGCGCCGGATCTTTCCGCCGGCATCGCGCGGTGCCGGGAAGGCGAGGAGTTCAGGGTCGGAAGCCTGCCGCATGCATGATCTCAGGACGTTGACACTTTCGTGCATACTAGTATATCAATTGAATTCTGTTGCCAAGACATGCCGCGGAGGAGAACGCCGGCATGGCATTGCACCCGGAGGAAAAGCTTCGAGCTGCGAACATTTGATGCCGCCGAAAAACCGGCGCATCGAGGCATGGGACGTGCATTGCGATGCAAACGGGCGGCGCTCGGGGTCAAAGGCCGGCACCGCCGTAATGGAGGAGGATAGAATGAAGATCACACGCAGAACATTCGTCGGCGGAGCTGCCGGCGTCGCCGCGGCCGGGATGTTGCCGTTTCGGGCTTTCGCTCAGGCGAAGGCGCCTGCAAGCCCGGTGACCATCACCATCGTCGATGTCGCCGGCAACCTGGCGCTGACGCAGGGCATGTTCGAAAACTACGCCAAAGCGAAGCCGGAATTCGTCTCCAGCTTCTCCTTCACCAAGGCCCCGGCCCCGGAGCTGCCGGCCAAGATCCAGGCCCAGCAAGCCGCCGGCAAGGTCGATATCGACCTCGTACTGACCGGCACGGACGCGCTTTCAGCCGGTGTCGACCAAGGTCTCTGGATCGACCTGTCCAGCCACAAGTCGGCACTTCCCAACCTTGAAAGCATCCTGCTGCCGCAGGCATTCAAGATGCAGGCGCTGGCCAAGGATCAGGGCGTCGTCATCACCTATTACCCGTCCGGCCCGTTGATCGAATACATGCCTGACAAGGTGGCGACCCCGCCGAAGACGGCACAGGAGCTGCTCGACTGGACGAAGCAGAACAAGAACAAGTTCCTCTATGCCCGCCCTGCAAATTCCGGCCCCGGCCGCACGCTGCTGATGGGCCTGCCCTATCTGCTCGGCGACAGCAACCCGCGCGACCCTGTCAATGGCTGGGCCAAGACCTGGGAATATCTGGCTGCGCTCGGCGAGAACATCGAATACTACCCGACCGGCACCACAATCGTTTTCAAGGAACTCGGCGAAGGCACACGCGACATCGTCGCTACGACGACCGGATGGGATATCAACCCGCGCGCACTCGGCATCGTCCCAGAGGAAGCCAAGGTCGGCAAGCTCGAAGGTTTCCACTGGGTCACCGACGCGCACTATGCGGCGATTCCGAAGGGCGTTTCCGACGAGAAGATCGGCGTTCTGCTCGACGTCCTCAACCACATCTACCAGCCACAGCAGCAGGCGATCGCCTATGACGCCGGCTATTTCTATCCCGGCCCGGCGGTCAAGGACGTCACCCTCGAAATGGCCCCCTCAGAAAGCCAGGAAATCATCAAGGAATTCGGCCGGCCGGAATATGCCGACTGGATCGCCGGCAGCCCGCTGGAAGTGCCGCTCGAGCCCAAGCAGCTCGTGCAGGCCTTCCGCATCTGGGACGAAAAGATCGGCGCCAAGAAGGGCTGAGCCCTGATAATCGAATGAGCCGGCGCCGGTTTCCGGCGCCGGATTTCTAGCGGCATGACCGCCGATAAATGGAGATCGCATTGACTTTGCCGGTTCAAAACGCAGCAGCGCTGTCATCGCGGAAGAATGCGCGCCTTGAGCTTGATGGCATCAGGCGATCCTTCGGCGCCTATAACGCCCTCGACGGGATCGACCTCGCGATTGAACCCGGCGAATTTATCGCGCTTCTCGGCCCCTCCGGTTGCGGCAAATCCACGGCGCTGAATTGCATAGCCGGCCTGCTTGGCCTTTCCGGCGGTGAAATCCGCCTCGGCGGCAACCGCATCGACCAACTGGAGCCGGAAAAGCGTGGCTTCGGCATGGTCTTCCAGAGCTACGCCCTCTTCCCGCATATGAGCGTGCGCAAGAATGTCGGCTTCGGCCTTGCTATGCAAGGTATTCGCGGCGCCGAGGCCGACAAACGCGTCATCGATGCACTGGCCCTCGTGCGCCTCGAAAACCAGGCGGACAAGCTGCCCGGCCAGCTCTCCGGCGGCCAGCAGCAGCGCGTCGCCATTGCCCGCGCTATCGTCATCCGCCCGCCGATCGTGCTGATGGACGAACCACTCTCCAACCTCGACGCCAAGCTGCGCCTGGAAATGCGCGCCGAAATCCGCGGCATCCACGATCAGATCGGCTCGACCACCATCTATGTCACACACGACCAAGATGAGGCACTTTCGCTTGCCGACCGTATCGTCGTCATGAGCCAGGGCCATATTCAGCAGATCGGCACGCCGCAGGATCTCTACCAGCGACCGGTCAACCTCAATGTTGCCGATTTCATGGGCTTCCGCACCCGCATTCCCGGTCGCGTGGTCTCCGTCTCCGGTAATGAGGCAGAAATCGAAGCCCCCGGCGCGCGGCTGACCGGCACCATGCGCGATACGCTCAAGGTCGGCGATGCCGCCGTTCTCTCCGTACGTCCGGAAGACCTCGTCGCGACTACCGACGGCACCGGCATCCCCGTCACCGTTGCCAGCACCGAATATCGCGGCCGCGCTTTCTTCGGCATGGCCCGCTCGAAGGATGGATCGGAACTCTATTTCCGCGCCGATGATGCTTTGCCGCGCGGTGCCGCCGCCTCGCTTCAGCCAGTCGCAGGCCGCTCGCTCGTCTTCAAGGGGGCAGCATGAGCGGCCCGTCGCTGAAAACCAGGCTTGCCGCACAAGGCCTCGACGGCACAACGCTGCTTGTGCTGCCAGGCCTCATATTCATGATCGCCCTCTTCATCTATCCCTTCGTCTATGGCGTGGCAGATTCGCTGATGCCGAAGGATGGCGGGAGCTGGTACGAGAACTACGCGAAGTTCTTCTCCGACCAGTTCCAGTACGGCACGATCGCCAATACCATGTGGCTCGCCTTGCCTGTTACCATCGTCAACCTGGCTTTCGCAGTCCCTGTTGCGTTTCGCGTCCGGCTGATGCGCCGCCAGCGTCTGCTGACGACGATCCTCGTGCTGCCGATCACGCTCGGCACCGTCTTCGTCGCTGATGGCCTGCTGACCTTTCTCGGCCCGCGAGGCTGGTTCAACGAGACGTTGATCCTGTTCGGCATCCTGGATTCGCCAGTCAAGCTCACCAACAACTACTGGGGCGTCTTTGCCTCGCTGCTGATAACCGGTTTTCCCTTCGCCTTCCTGCTGACGCTGTCCTACATCACCGGCATCGACCCAGCGATCGAGCAGGCTGCCGCCACGCTCGGCGCCAATGCACGGCGGCGCTTCATGCGCGTTTTCCTGCCGCTCCTGGTGCCCGGCCTTGCCGTGACCTTCTGCCTCTCTTTCGTGCAGGCCTTCGCCGTTTTCCCGTCCGCCGTCCTGCTCGGCGCTCCGGCCGGGCCGACGCGGGTCATCTCGATCGCCGCCTATCAGGCCGCTTTCGAGCAGTATGACCATTCCTACGGCACGGCGATCGCCCTCATCATGGGTGGCGTCGAGCTCATCGTTGTCGTCGCCATTCTCGGCGCACGTTCGTTCTTCTACCGCGGCCCTGCCGGCGGCACGAAAGGCTGAGCCATGATCCGTGACCAGGGTCTTACTTCGAAGATCTGGCGTATCGCCGTCTGGGCGCTCGCCACCCTCTTCGTCCTCAATTTGCTTGCAGTCATCGCAGCCGTGATCGTCAATTCCTTCGCCACACGCTGGCTCGGCACATGGCTGCCACGCGGCTGGACGGATCGCTGGTACTTCAGCGCCTGGAAAGAGTTCCAGCTTTCCAGCGTCGTCATCGTCACCTTCGAGATGGCCTTCGTCGTCGTCCTCATCTCCGGCATTCTCGGCGTGATGACCGCCTATTCACTGGCGCGGCGCGACTTTCCGGGCAAGCGCGCCATCATCCTGCTCTTCCTGCTGCCGCTGCTGATTCCACCGCTGACCTATGGTATTCCGCTGGCCACAGTCCTTTACCAGCTGGGTCTCGGCGGCACGTTCTGGGGCGTAGTACTGATCAATCTCGTGCCGTCTTTCCCCTTCGTCGTGCTCGTCATGATCCCCTTCATCGAGCAGATCGATCCGCGCATCGAAGCGGCCGCCCGCGTCTTCGGTGCGGGCACCACCAGCCTCTTCATCCGTATCCTGCTGCCGCTCTTGCTGCCCGGCATGCTGGCAGCACTTCTACTCGTTCTGGTACGCACGCTGGCGATGTTCGAGCTGACCTTCCTCATCGCCGGACCGCAGACCCAGACGCTCGTCGTCTCTCTTTATTACGCGGTCTTCGCATCCGGCGTACGCGCCAGCCAGTCGATCGATGCGATGGCGGTGGTCTATATGGTGACGACGCTCTTCTGGCTCATCATCGCCCTGCAATTCGTCAATCCGACGCAGATCGTCGCCCGAGCCAAGCAGCAATCGGCGCATTGAGATGTTGCTGCCGGAGACCAGCAGCAACCTTTGCAATCAATAGACTTCGGGAACGTACATTTCCTGAGGAACGGCGCTGCGTTGATAATCGTCGTGGCGCACGCGCTCAGGAAGCACGATCTCCTGCTTCGGCACGTCCTCATAAGGGATCTGGCCCAGCAGATGCGCGATGCAGTTCAAGCGCGCTCGCTTCTTGTCCACCGCCTGGACGATCCACCACGGCGCTTCGTCGATATGCGTGCGGTCAAGCATCTCTTCCTTGGCCTTGGTATATTCCTCCCAGTGAACACGGCTCTGCAGGTCCATCGGCGAAAGCTTCCACTGTTTCAGCGGATCGTGGATACGCATGTTGAAGCGGAATTCCTGCTCCTCATCGGTGATCGAGAACCAATACTTGATGAGGATGATGCCGGAACGCACCAGCATGCGCTCGAATTCCGGCACCGAACGGAAGAACTCTTCCAGCTCATCCTTCGTGCAGAAGCCCATCACACGCTCGACACCGGCGCGATTGTACCAGCTGCGGTCGAAGAGCACCATTTCGCCCGCTGACGGCAGATGTGGAACATAGCGCTGGAAATACCACTGGTTCCGTTCGCGCTCGGTCGGTGCCGGAAGGGCGACCACGCGGCAGACACGCGGGTTGAGGCGCTGGGTCACGCGCTTGATCGCGCCGCCCTTGCCGGCGGAGTCGCGGCCTTCGAAAAGCACGACGACCTTGAGCTTCTTGTACTGGACCCAGTCCTGAAGACGAACGAGCTCATGCTGCAGGCGGAAGAGCTCGCGGAAATAGAGCTTGCGGTCGAGCGTCTGCTCGGCCGGGCCTGACATGCCTTCAGCAACCAGCTCGTCGAGCCGGTCCTCCTCCATCTGCATTTCCAGCTCCTCGTCGAAGCTGTCGGCGATTTCGTTCTTGATACGGTCGAGCTGAGTGTTTTCGATCATGGCACGCTCCCTATTCAATCCGCTCGATAAAGCACGTTCTCGCCATAGCTATATGACAGAGTTGCGACGATCGAAATTTTGCTTTGGCAAAACGCAAAATCAGGAGCGCGAACACCGTCGGCCGAAGCTTTCATGGCCGTTTTGCCAAGCCCAATTGGGGGGTCTGACTGATGGCGGCACCTTGTGCCATGTCGAGTTTTATGTATACATTGATGTTGCTGAGCAATTTCGCGACATCAGCTTTTTCCTCTGGAGGAGAGAGGGAAAACGTTCAGGTCGCGGGCATATCTCCCGGAGAGAGATATGGTGCGCAACAATGGGAGGAGTATACATGATTTCGTTTTCGAGAAGACTATTGATAGCCGGCGCGGCGCTCGCCACGCTTGCCGGCTTGCCTGCATTTGCACAGGAAACGGTCAAGATCGGCGTGATCCTGCCGATGACGGGTCCTTTCGCCTCAACCGGACGCCAGGTCGAGGCTGGCGCTCGCGCATACATGGCAATCAATGGCGACACGGTTGCAGGCAAGAAGATCGAACTTGTCCTGCGTGACGATGCCGGCACCGCCGATCAGACCCGTCGCATCGCCCAGGAACTCGTCGTCAATGATGGCGTCAAGATGCTCGTCGGCTTCGGCCTGACGCCACTTGCCATGGGTGTCGCCCCGGTTCTGAACCAAGCCAAGGTCCCGGCCATCATCACTTCGGCCACGACCTCAGCCATCATGAAACAGTCGCCCTATTTCGTGCGCACCTCGATGGCCGGCCCGCAATCCGCAGTTCCGGTCGCCACTTGGGCCGTCCAGAACAATATGAAGCGGGTCGTCACGCTGGTGACCGATTACGGTCCAGGCATCGACATCGAAAAGGGCTTTACCGACCAGTTCAAGAAGGAAGGCGGCACGGTCGTCGAAGCGCTCCGTGTTCCCTTGCAGAACCCGGATTTCGCCCCCTTCCTTCAGCGCGTGCGCGATGCCAAGCCTGATGCCCTCTTTGTCTTCGTCCCCTCGGGCGTCGGCGCAATCTTCATGAAGCAGTTCATCGATCGTGGCCTTGCCGATGCAGGCATCAAGCTGATCGCCACCGGCGACGTGACCGATGACGACCTCCTGAACGGCATGGGACCGGCTGCCAAGGGCGTGATTACCGGGCATTTCTATTCGACCGATCACGACAGCCCGGAAAACAAGGCCTTCGTCGCCGAAGTTCGCAAGACCAACAAGAACATGCGCCCGAACTTCATGTCGGTCGGCGGTTATGACGCCATGCATGTCGCCTATGCCGCACTCGAAAAGACAGGCGGCGATACGGACGGAACCAAGCTTATCGACGCCATGAAGGGCATGGAATTCGTCAGCCCGCGCGGCCCTGTTACCATCGATCCTGATACCCGCGACATCGTACAGGACATCTACATGCGCGAGGTCAAAGAGAAGAATGGCGAGCTCTACAATGTCGAGTTCGCGACTTACCCGAAGATCCACGATCCGAATACGGCTGCCAAGTAAGCCTGTGAAGCAGGCGGCGGAAGCGATTCCGCCGCCTGGATGCAGTGAGGTCTCATGCTGACAATCCTGTTCGACGGCATCGCCTACGGCATGCTTCTCTTTGTTCTCGCCTGCGGATTGTCGGTCACGCTGGGCCTGATGAATTTCGTCAATCTGGCGCATGGCGCCTTCGCCATGGCCGGCGGCTATATCACCGTCATCATGATGAACCGCTACGGCATTTCCTTCTATTGGTGCCTGCCGGCCGCCTTCATCCTTACGGCGTTTATCGGCGTGGTGCTCGAACGTCTGCTCTACCGTCGCCTCTATTCGGCGTCGCATCTCGATCAGGTGCTGTTTTCGATCGGCCTTGTCTTCATGTCGATTGCCGCGATTGACTATTTCATGGGCGGCCAGCAGCAGTTGATCAATCTGCCGCCCGAACTCAGCGGCCGCTTCGGCTTCATGGGTGTCGATATTGGCCGCTACCGGCTCTTCATCATTGTCATCTGCGCGGTGCTGACGGCAGCACTCCAACTGGCGCTCACCCGCACCCGCTTCGGC
The DNA here is from genome assembly GCF_018987265.1 of Rhizobium sp. WYJ-E13. Classification (NCBI taxonomy): domain Bacteria; kingdom Pseudomonadati; phylum Pseudomonadota; class Alphaproteobacteria; order Hyphomicrobiales; family Rhizobiaceae; genus Rhizobium; species Rhizobium sp. WYJ-E13. The sequence continues at coordinate 3,047,593 of NZ_CP076853.1, forward strand.
AGCCAGCTTCGCGCCGCCGTCGATGATGGACGTGTCGCGCGCGGCTTAGGCATCAATGTCTCCGTCATCTTCGCGCTGACCTTCGCTCTCGGTTCCGGCCTCGCCGGTCTCGGCGGCGCGCTCGGCACCGAACTGCTTGGCCTCGACCCGAACTTTCCGCTGAAATACCTCATCTATTTCATGATCGTCGTCACCGTTGGCGGTACCTCGTCCATCACCGGCCCCTTCATCGCAGCACTTCTGCTCGGTATCGCCGATGTCGCCGGCAAATATTACGTGCCGCAGCTCGGCGCCTTTATCATCTATGCCGTCATGATCCTTGTGCTGATCCTCCGGCCCCATGGCCTCTTTTCCCGGGAGGGCGGCCGATGAGCGGCGAACGTAACAACGCCTCTATGGAGGCCATAAGGCTCTTGAAGCGCGCCGGCCGCTGGCAGATCTGGGAATTTGCTCTCTGGCTGGTCGCTATCACCGCGATCTTCGTCCTGCCGTCACAAATGCTGATCCTGACGGAGATCGCCATCCTGGCACTCTTTGCCATCTCGCTGGATCTGATCCTCGGTTATACCGGCATAGTCTCGCTCGGCCATACCGCCTTTTTTGGCCTCGGCGCCTATGCGGCCGGTCTCTTCGCTGTGCATGTCTCCGGCGAGCCAATCGTCGGCCTGCTGGCAGCCGCTGTCGTGAGCGGCCTCTTCGGCTTCCTGACAAGTTTCCTCGTGTTGCGAGGCTCCGATCTGACGCGCCTGATGACCACCTTCGGCGTCGCCATGCTGCTCGCCGAAGTCGTCAATCAGGCAGCCTGGCTCACCGGCGGCGCCGACGGTCTGAGCGGTGTGATGCTGAATCCGATCCTCGGCTATTTCGAATTCGATCTCTGGGGCCGCACCGGCTATATCTACTGTCTGATCGTGCTGGTCGGTCTGACCTACGTCGCCCGCCGCATCGTCAATTCGCCCTTCGGTCTGTCACTGAAGGCGATCAAGCGCAACCAGCGCCGTGCCTCCATGCTCGGCGTCTCGCCCGCCCGCCGTATCGTCGCGATCTACACGATCTCGGCCGCGTACGCCGGCATTGCAGGCGCCCTGCTGACGCAGACGACGAGCTTCGTCTCGCCCGACGTGCTCGCCTTCCACCGATCGGCCGAGGTACTGCTGGTGCTGGTCATCGGCGGCGTCGGTTATCTCTATGGCGGCGTCTTCGGCGCGGTCCTCTTCTCCATCCTGCGCAACTGGCTCTCAGTCATCACCCCGCAATACTGGATGTTCTGGATCGGCCTCGTGCTCATCATCATCGTTCTGGTCGGACGCGAGCGTCTCACAAGCTGGCAGACCCTCCTGCCGGGCACGGCACGTAAACGCGAGACGCAGGTGCCGCACACCGTCGCGGAGGAAAGCAAATGACGCTTGCGCTGGAAACCCGCCATCTCGTCAAACGCTTCGGTGGCTTCGTCGCCACCAACGACGTCTCGCTGCAGATCCGCCAGGGCGCCCGCCATGCGCTGATCGGACCGAACGGAGCCGGCAAGACCACGATCATCAACCTGCTGACCGGCGTCCTGACACCGAACAGCGGCGAGATCCTGCTCGCTGGCGAGGACATTACCGGCCTGTCCTCCTATCGACGCGTCGGCAAGGGTCTTTCCCGCACCTTCCAGATCAACCAGCTCTTCGGCGATTTCACGCCTCTCGACTCCGTCATGCTGGCAATCAGCGAACGCAAAGGCCATGGCCGTTTCGCCTGGCGGCCGCTTTCGGCAGACCGCGAAGTGGCTGATGAAGCCGCCAGCCTGCTGGAGCGTTTCCGCCTAGTCGATGCCATGGGCACGCCGACAACACTCCTGCCCTACGGCAAGCAGCGCCTGCTGGAGATCGCGCTGGCGATTGCCATGCAGCCGAAGGTCCTGCTGCTTGACGAGCCGGCCGCCGGCGTTCCCGAAGAGGAACGCCATGAGGTCCTCGGCATCGTCCGCGACCTGCCGGCCAATGTCACGGTCGTATTGATCGAACACGATATGGACCTCGTCTTTTCCTTTGCAGACCGCATCTCGGTGCTCGCCGCCGGTGCGCTCTTCGCCGAAGGGACTGTCGCCGAAATCTCTGGGGATTCGCAGGTCAAAGCTATCTATCTCGGGGAGGACGCCTGATGGCCGAACTGCTGCGGATCGAGCGCCTCGTCGCCGGCTATGGCGAGGCCCATGTCCTCGCCAAGGTGGATTTCACGCTGGAGGAAGGTCGCTCGCTGGCATTGCTCGGCCGCAACGGCGCCGGCAAGACCACTCTGCTCAACACGATCATCGGTGTCACCACCCACCATGCCGGCTCCATCCACTTGCAGCAGCGCGACATCACCCGGCTTAGGGCAGAGAAGCGCGCGCCGCTCGGCATCGGCTGGGTGCCGCAGGAGCGCAACATCTTTCGTTCGCTGACGGTAGAGGAGAACCTGATGGCCAGCGCCCGCCCCGGCGCCTGGAATGTCGGGCGCGTCTACCAGATGTTTCCGCGCCTTAGGGAGCGCCGCCGCAACCTCGGCAACCAGCTCTCCGGCGGAGAGCAGCAGATGCTCGCCATTGCCCGCGCGCTGATGCTCAATCCTAAGGTTCTGCTGCTCGACGAACCGCTGGAAGGCCTCGCCCCGATCATTGTCGACGAGCTTCTGGCCGCACTTCGCCGCATCGTCACCGGCGAAGGCATGTCGGCGATCATCGTCGAGCAGAAGGCCCGCAAGGTACTGCCGCTGACCGACGAGGTCATCGTTCTCGAACGAGGCGCGGTCACCTACCGCAACACGTCCGAAGCGCTTCTCGCCTCACCCGAAACTCTGGACGCTCACCTGGGCGTTTGAGGATTAAGCTTCGCGCGGTGGCACGCGGGTGATGCTCGCACCGAGCGCGTTCAGGCGTTCCTCGATCCGCTCATAGCCGCGTTCGATCTGCTGGGCATTGTTGATGACGCTGGTGCCCTCGGCGCACATAGCGGCGATCAGCATCGCCATGCCGGCGCGGATGTCCGGGCTCTCCACCTGCGCGGCCCGCAGCTTGGAAGGACCGGCGACGATCGCGCGATGCGGATCGCAGAGCACGATGCGCGCGCCCATGGCGATCAGCTTGTCGACGAAGAACATCCGGCTTTCGAACATCTTCTCGAACATCAGCACCACGCCTTCGCATTGTGAGGCAGTGACGATGGCAATCGACATCGTATCGGCAGGGAAAGCCGGCCAAGGCTGGTCTTCGATCTTCGGAATATGGCCGCCGAAATCCGGCTGGATCTTCATCTCCTGCCCCGCCGACACCACGAGATCGTCGCCCTCGATGCGGCAGCGGATGCCAAGACGCTCGAAGGTCATCAGCGTCGAGCGCAGATGCTCAACACCCGCCCGGCGGATGGTGATTTCAGAACCGGTGACAGCAGCAAGGCCGATCAGCGAGCCGATCTCGTTATGGTCGGGACCGATCCGGTGCGATGCACCACCGAGCGGTTGGCCGCCATGAATGGTCATTGTATTGGTGCCGATACCCTCGATCTTCGCGCCCATGGCGATGAGGAAATGCGCGAGATCCTGAACATGCGGCTCGGACGCGCAATTGCGCAGGATCGTCTTACCCTCGGCGGCAACAGCCGCACAGAGCGCGTTTTCCGTCGCGGTGACCGACGGTTCGTCGAGGAAGACGTCGGCGCCGCGCAACTGCTTCGCGCGGAAGCTGTAGGAGCCGTTGACGCCGATTTCGGCGCCAAGCTGTTCCAGAGCCAGGAAATGCGTATCGACGCGGCGGCGACCGATGACATCGCCGCCCGGCGGCGGCAACGTGATCTCGCCACAGCGCGCCAGCATCGGACCGGCAAGCAGGATGGACGCCCGGATACGAGCGCAGAGGCCGGGATCGAGATCGGCCGGCTTGAGATCGCTCGCTTCGATTTCCAACTCGTTGCGGCCGAGCCAGCGTGCCCTAGCACCGACGGACTGGATCAGTTCGACCAGCGCTTCGACATCGCGAATACGCGGCACATTGGTCAGATACACCAGCTTGTCGGTCAGCAGCGAGGCGGCAATGATCGGCAAGGCGGCATTCTTATTGCCGCTCGGCTGGATCTCGCCGGCAAGGCGATGGCCGCCCTCGACGATGTACTGAATTCGCTCATGCGGCTGGGCCTGTGCCACTGCTGTCATCCTTGTTCGATTCGATTTTTCAGAGGGCATATCTGCTTTGTCATTGTGACATCGGAGTGATCGCCCATTGGGAAGTGTGGCTGTTTTAGCGCCCCCGCGCGTGGACGGCTAGAGCCAGGGCGACCGGAGGGATCCATAAAAAACGGCGCCCTCCCGAGCGCCGTCGTGAACACCGTGGATGGTGGTGTCGAACCTCAGCTCTTCTTGCTACGCCAGCTGTCGGCGTAATTCTCGCGAGCTTCACGGGAATAGGGCGTGGGCGACACGCGTACACGGATTTCCGCCTGCTTGTGCGGTTCGACCGAGGTCTTCCCTGACCCACCATCGGGTTCGCCCCAGACGAGGGTCAGCACGTCGCCGACCTCGACATCGGCATCGACGATGCCGAGCGAAAGCATGCAGCGTTCATTGTAGCTGTAGCCGTTGAACATCGACATACCGACCATCTTGCCGTCGCGCAGGATCTTGTCGGCACTGGTCGAGGCATAGTTCGGCTGCGGGAAGTCGATCCATTTGAAATGATCCTCGCCCGGACGGAAGGCCGAAGCGATGACGTTGACGACATCTTCGGCATTCCACTCGAAGGTCACCTTCTTGCGACTCGTCTGGCCCTTCAACTTCTCGAGCGCGGACTTGCCGATGAAATCGTCCTTCTTCCAGCCGATGTAGAAGTCGTAGCCGAGTTCGAACGGAGTGACGTAATAGTCCTCGATATTGCTGGAAACGAAACTGCCGCCGATCGCGCCCGTTGCTTCGTAGCTGTCGGCGCCGAGCCAGTCGCGATAGGCCGCCAGCATGCCATCACCCGTGTAGATGCCCGGCAGCGGCGACGGGATCCAACCGGATTCCAGCGTGTTGGTAGAGTAGGCACGGCTGCCGCAACGCACGAGATCGACGCCAGCCGCCTTTGCCGATTCCAGGATCACCGACTGGATATAGGCCTTGTCTTCGTAAGGACCCCAGATTTCCAGGCCCGGCGCACCGGACATGCCGTGGCGCAGCGCATTCACCGTCTTCGAGCCGACCTTGATTTTGTCGACATGGAAGAACTTGATGTCAGGGATCGGCCCACCATTCATCCTCTCGAATATCTTGGGAGCATCCGGTCCCTGGATCTGGTAGCGGTAATGCGTACGTAGCACACGTTCGCCTTCCGGTCGCGAAGGCGAGCGCGGATCATATTTCAGGCGCACATTCCACTTGCCGTATGCTGCACAGAACATCAGCCAGTTGGAAGTCGGCGAGCGGCCGACGAGGATGAACTTGTCCTCGCGTTCGCGGAAGATGATCTGGTCGCCAATCACATGACCGGCCGGCGTGACCGGCACGAAATGCTTGGCACGGTTCGTATCGAAATTCGAGAAGGAGTTGACGCCGTGATAGGCGAGGAACGTCTCCGCATCCGGACCCTCGACGGTCAATTCGTCCATATGGTGCGACTGATCGAAGAGGACGGCGGAGTTGCGCCATGCAGCCTGCTCCGAACGCCAGTTGGAAAACTCGGCCGCTACGACCGGGTATACATACATGCCGACCTTGGAATTGCGCAGCAGCTCCACAATATTGCCGGCCGACTTCAAAACTTCGGATAGGTTCGATCTCGCCACCTGATGTCCTCCCATTGGCATGCGATAATGTATACATGAAATGCCCAATACGATCAGATTGCAAGCCTATTTTCTTCCGGCAGCACGGTATTCGATGCGGCAGAAATGCAAGAGGGCGGCCTCAGGCCGCCCTCTCGAAGCCGGATTTAGCCGAATTACCGGTGAATCAGCGCAAGCCCTCTGATCTGCTCGATCAGGGTTGGATCTTCCGCCAGAATGTATTCAAGATTACGTCGCGCCGTGCGTGCATGCTCCCTGGCGATCGCTTCCGCGCGACTGCCTTCGCGTGCTTCGATCGCGCTGACGAGCGCCCTGTGCTGGTCCTGTGCGGATCGGAGCGAACGGCGGAAGGTGGCAATGTCAGCCTTGTCGGGCAAGAAGGCGGAGGGTGAGGCAAAGGGCAACGAGCTCGCCCGTTCCACCTCGCGGCGGATGATCTCGCTGCCGGCGAGCGCCGCAAGCTGGTGATGAAATTTCTCATTCAGGTCGGAATAGGCGTCGAAATCGACATCATCGAGTTGCTCGCCGAAACAGGCGTCGAGCTTGATCACCGTATGCTTGATCTCATCAAGCGCTTCGGGCGCGGCACCGCGCTCTGCAGCGAGCCTTGCCGCCATGCCCTCCATGACGCCGCGCACCTCGATGGAATCGACCACGTCGGCAAAGCCGAAACGGCGAACCACGAAGCCACCATTCGGCAGGCGATCCAGAAGCCCCTCCTCCGTCAGCCGCGACATCGCCTCGCGCACCGGCGTACGTGAAATATCCAGCGCCTCCGCCAATGGCACCTCGAACAGCCGCGTGCCTCCCTGCAATTCGCCGCTCAAAATCTTTTCCCGCAACTCGATAACGGCGCGACGGCCATGCGTTGCGGCTTCACTCTGCTTCATCGGCGCCTCCAATCCCGGCTAAATGTATATAACAGCGCGAACGCATACAAAACCCCAGCCCGAAGCCACTACCTTAGCATGGATCTGTATGCATAACAGCGCTGCCTTCCCATAGAAACGACGATTATCGAACTACACCCGCCAATCTCTTGACATAATGTATACATTTGTGGTGTCTGGTTTGCGGGAGGAACATCGATGACAACGCTCGCGCTCATTCCAGGGCTCGTGTCCGACAGCATCGTCTGGGCACCGCTTGCCGACGTTGTCGCGCACCGTATGCCTGTGCATACGGCCGATGTGTCCCACAGTTCTTCGATATCAGGCATGGCGGAGAGCGTTCTCGCCGCCACCGAAGGTGATCTTATTGTTGCCGGCCATTCCATGGGCGGGCGCGTCGCCATGGAAATGGCGCGCATTGCGCCGGATCGCATCCGCGGACTGGTGCTCGCCAATACCGGCCACCACCCGAAACGCGATGGCGAGGAAGTCAAGCGTCAGCAGATCATCGATCTCGGTCATCACAGCATGGAAGAACTGGCTGACCAGTGGCTGCCACCCATGCTCGACCCCGCCCGGCTTACGGACGCGGAACTGGTCGGCAATCTGCGCGCCATGGTGCTACGTGCCGGCCCCGATGTGCATGAGCGGCAGATCCGTGCGCTGATCAACCGGCCGAATGCCAGCGCCTATATGGCCGGGCTCGGCTGTCCCATCCTGCTTGTCGCCGCGCGCCACGATGGCTGGAGTCCGATCGTCCAGCACCAGGAAATCGCCGATGCGGCGCCGGATGCGGAGCTCGTCGTCATCGAAGATGCCGGCCATTTCGCCCCTGTGGAGCGTCCGGCCGAAGTGACTGCCGCGATCATCGATTGGCTGATGCGCAGATTTGGAGGAATTGATGCCTGAGAAGACAGCGACCATTCCCGATACGCCGCTCTTCGACCGGGTCGGCTCGATCCGCGGCTACCGGCTCAATAAGATGGCGATGGCGCTCGGCCAGCCGGTGAACCGCGAAGCCTTCAAGGCGGATGAAGACACCTATCTCGCTCGGTTCGGCCTGAGCGATGAGGAGAAGGCTGCAGTCAAGAGCCGTGACTGGCACGAGATGGTGCGCCTCGGCGGCAACCTGTTCTTCATCCTGAAAATTGCTGCTGTCGACCCGACGCCGATCACTGAGATCGGTGCCGCGCAGGCCGGCATGTCGCATGAGAATTTTCTCTACGAAAGACTGGGGAAGAAGAAAAATGGCTAAGATCATCGGCGGCCTCGGAACGAGCCACGTCCCTTCGATCGGCGCAGCCCTCGACAAGGGCCTGCGCGACACGCCGGACTGGAAGTCTTTCTTCGATGGCTACGAAGCCGGCAAGCAGTGGATGCGTGAGGCGCGGCCCGACATCGCCGTCGTCGTCTTCAACGATCATGGCAACAGCTTCTTCCTCGACCGCGTGCCGACCTTCGCCGTCGGCGTGGCGGAAACTTATCAGCCGGTCGATGAAGGCTGGGGACCGAGGCCCATTCCAGCCTTCGAAGGCGCCGCCGATTTCTCCTGGCACTTCGTCGACAGACTGGTCGAGCGTCACTTCGATCCGCTGGTCTGCCGCGAGATCGAGGTCGATCACGGCCTGCAGGTGCCGATGGAGCTGTTCTTCGGCCGGCCTGAACGCTGGCCGGTCAAGGTTCTGCCGATCTGGGTGAATACGATCCAGTATCCCATCCCCACACCGCAGCGCTGCTGGGAAATGGGCAAGGTCTTGCGCGAGGCGATTGAAAGCTGGCCAGGCGACGAGCGCGTCGTCATCCTCGGCACCGGCGGCCTGTCGCATCAACTGCAGGGCGCCCGCGCCGGCTTCATCAATCAGACAGCCGATCGCGCCTGGCTGGATGGTATCGCCGCCAATCCCGAACCCTACCGCGCCATGAGCCGCGAAGATTATGTCGAGCAGTTCGGCTCTGAAGGCGCCGAACTCATCATGTGGCTTGTCATGCGCGCCGCGATGAACGAGCGGGTGAACCTCATCCACAAGCACTACCATGCCCCGGCCTCCATGACCGGCGCCGGCATGGTCGTTCTGGAAAACGCCGCCTGATGCCCGCCTTCTTCCTCATGCGCTGCCTGCATCATGCCGGGCAGGAGGCTGCTCGCGATCTGCACCGCCCGGCCCATCGCGCCTGGGTGCAGTCGGGCGGCGAGGGCCTTGCGACGGTGCTGATCGGCTCTGCGCTGCAGGACGAGAGCGGAGCCTCGATCGGCAATTTCGGTATATTGGAAACGACCGGTATCACTGCGGCGAAAGCGTTTGCGGAAGGAGACCCTTTCAACAAGGCAGGCATCGTGGCAAAGATCGAGCTGACGCCACTGCCTGCGACATTCCAGGCTGGACGCGTCAGCGATCCGATGACACCAAGGACATAGAGTTTAGTTCCGCCACCAGCGGGAAGAGTGCCCCGGAGAGGGGCGATGAGGGGGCCGGCGAAGCAAGAGAGGGAACGACGGGAACGAGAGGGACGGTCGCTTGCAAGCCACGGCCCCCTCATCCAGGCCGCGACGGATCCTTGCTTGCTCAACTCTTCTGCGGTTTCAGCCGTATCTCCAGCACGCGTCCGACAGTTTCTTCCAATCCGTCTGCCTGCCCAACGCCGCAGGCGCCCATGCGCTCCTGCACTTCGGCGATCTCCGCTGCCAAGCCGCCGCAAAGCCCGAGCGCATCCAGCGTTGCGGCACTCTCCCGCATCTCGGCCGCCCGTCGCCGGCCGTGCCGCGTCGTGCGTTCCATCTGGTATTCGGCAAATTGCGGCCAGTTGAGGCCGGGGAAAGAACCCGAAAGCGAGGAGAGGATTTCCTCATAGCAGCCGGACGCCTTTGCCGCGAGCAAGGCCTCGACGGTGATCGCCTCCAGCCCTTTCACGAAAAGGGAACGCACCATCTTGATCGCCGTCGCGGCACCGGGCGCCATACCCGCAATCTCGGCAGAAAAACCGAGGCGGAGAAGTTCCGGCAATAACCTTTCGGCCGGCGCACCGGCAAGCAGCACCGGCGTCCGATGCTTGCGCGGATGAACCGGCGCCATGACGGCCATATCGAGATAATTGCCGCCAGCCGCTTCCACGGCGGCAGCCGTCTCCCGCTTTCTGCCGGGAGAGACCGAATTGATATCGATCACCACCTGCCCCTGGCGCAGACGCGGCAGGAGCGGTTCGATAGCCAGCAGGCTTTGATCGGCGGTGACGGCGCTGAACACCCAGTCAACCTCCGAAAGCCCGGCAATAGTCTCCGAAATCTCGGCGCCGCGCGTCCGCATCGCATCCCGCACGGCCTCTCCATTCGAGGCAAGCAGGATATCATAGGCGATGAAGCTCAGGCCCGGCCGACTGAGCCCTTCGTGAAATGCCCTCGCCGCTTCGCCGTACCCAAGAAACCCGATCTTCATGTCAGTCTCCACCTGCAGGGCCACGTCGCGCTCGAAGCACCGCTGCGCTTATGCAAAGACATATCCATCAAAAAGCTTGCGGGCAGTGCGCAGCACGGCCGCATCGGTCACCACACCGTCCCGGACGGTTGCGATCACGCTCATCTCACCGGTCGGATGTTCAACCGAGAGCAGCTTTTCGTCACCATCGGGCACGATGGCGAGTTCTACCGCTGGCCCTTCCGGCAGCAAACAGGCCGTCGCTACGCTGACGGCACCGAGTACGCCGATCGCATCATGGCAACGATGCGGAATGAAGGTGCGCGTCGAAATCGCGCCACCGGCTCTTGGCCGCGAAACCATCGTCATCTTCGGCACCGATTTCTTCGAGACATCACCGAGATTCATCATCGGCCCGGCCCTCAGTCGGATTGCCTCCAGCTTTGCCCGCAGCTCCTTGTTGGCTTCAAGCTCATCAGACGTTTCCATGCCCTCAATGCCGAGATCACTGGCCAGCATGACGACACAGGGCATGCCGTTATCGATCAGCGTGCATGCGACGCCCTCAATGACATCGACCGCATGCCCCGTCGGCAGAAGCGCACCGCAGCTCGAACCCGCGGTATCCGCGAAAGTGATCGGCACCGCAGCTGCCGTGCCCGGCACGCCGTCGATACGGGCATCCCCTACGTAGGTGACGCGACGATCCGGCGTTGATATCTTCGCGGTGGCGATCTGCCCGGTATTTTCCATGAAGATGCGCACGTCCGTCTGCCCGTCCTCGGCCTCGATCAGGCCGCGCTCGATGGCAAAGGGCCCGACACCGGCAAGGATATTGCCGCAGTTCTGCGCATCGGTGACGATTGGCTCATCGACGAAGACCTGCAGGAAGAGATAGTCGACATCGGCACCAGGCCGCTGCGACCGCTTTACCACGGCCACCTTGGAGGTCAGCGGGTCCGCACCTCCCATGCCATCGATCTGTCGCGGATCGGGCGACCCCAGGGCGCGAAGCAGAAAGCCATCGCGATCTTCGGGCAGATCTTCCGCCAGGAAATAGCCGCCCTTGGACGTGCCGCCGCGCATCCACATGCAGCGTACGCCCTGCTGCGGAATGGCGTCAGACATATTTCAGCCCCTTCTCCGTGAGCCTTTCGCGCATCTTGTAGATGTCGAGCCCGAGTTCCCCTGCAGCAAGCCGCCGGCGCTTGTCTTCCTCCGCCGTAACACGCTGTTCGGCCTTGCCGGCGACCTCGGCCGCCTCTTCCCGGCCCACGACGCAGACCCCATCATCATCGGCAACGATGACATCGCCTGGATTGACCAATACACCGGCGCAAACGACGGGAATATTGACCGAACCGAGCGTCTCCTTGACCGTGCCCTGCGCAAAAATCGCCTTGGACCAGACCGGAAAATTCATCGCCTTGAGATCGGCGACGTCGCGCACGCCGGCATCGATGACGAGCCCGCGGCAGCCCCGCGCCATGGCAGACCTCGCCAGCAGATCACCGAAATAACCGTCCTCGCAGGGACTGGTTGGCGCAAGCAGCAGAATGTCGCCCGCCTTGATCTGCTCGATTGCCACATGCAGCATCCAGTTGTCGCCGGGAGGCGCGGAGATGGTCACCGCGCTCGCCGCGATCCTCGCGCCCGGATAGATCGGCCGCATGTAGCTCGCAAGCAGGCCCTTGCGGCCTTGCGCCTCATGCACTGTCGCCACTCCGCAGGCAGCGAGGCGATCGATGACGGACTGCTCCGCCCGTGCGATGTTTTGAACGACGACACCCATCAGAGTTCATCCACGGTGCGCGGGAAGACGGACTGGAAACCCTCCGCATGTGTCGACTTGCGGCCCCCGGACTGTCCGCCGGAATTGCGCGTGAAGTGGTTGCCGCGATTTTCGGCGATGTTCTTGTAATAATGCCAGAGGTGTTCCTGCCCTTCCATGCACTGGATCGCCGCCCACTTCTTCTCCCAGACGGGCGAGATATCGAGGAAGACGTCGGGCTTCCATTCCATCTGTTCGGTCTGGTGCGGCTCGAAAAGATAGAGCTGCGGCGCACCCAGGATCTTCTCGCCGGGATTATGACCCCATGCCTGCGCAATCATCCGCGCCTCGAGTGCCACCTGCGTCGCATACATATGGTCGGTATTATAGGGATCCCATTTGGAATGGCTGAGCATGAATTCCGGCTGCACGGCGCGGATCACATCGACCAGCCGGAATTTTGCCTCCTGATCGACGACAAGCGGATAATCGCCGAGATCGAAGAACTGGATGTCGTGCGCTCCAAGTGCCTTGGCGGCATTCTCGGCCTCGACGCGACGCTCTGCCTTCACCTTTTCCAGCGTCATCCGGGCATTCTTCCAGAGCTTGGCGCTCTCGCCGCGTTCGCCATAGGACAGGCAGACAACGGTGACTTCATAGCCCTTTTCCTGATGCAGGGCGATCGCACCGCCGCAGCGCCAGACGAAATCTGCCGAATGAGCGCTGATGACCAAGGCCGTCTTTGCCATGAACTAGTCCTTCCTCCCCACGGGGGGCGTGCCATGCGTATGAAATGTCTCGATCGTCTTCAGGCCCCAGGCCTGGCCCTTCTTGCGCTCGGTCTCCGTCCAGGTGACGGTCGGCCAATCGGGTCTCAGGATCAGCCGCGCCCCGGCATTGGCGAGCTCGACGCGATTGCCCGAGGGTTCCCAGACGTAGAGGAAGAAGGTGCCCTGGATTGCATGCTTGTGCGGGCCGGTTTCGATATGGACGCCGTTTTCGAGGAAGATATCTGCCGCGCGCAGAATGTCCTCGCGCTGATCGACGGCGTAAGTAACATGGTGAAACCGCCCCCTCGCCCCGGTATGGTCCTCGGAATAGGCGATATCATAGGTCTTGTTGTTGACAGTGAACCAGCAACCGCCAAGCCTTCCGTTGTCGAGCAGGATCTGCTCCGTTACCCGGCTGCCGAGCGCCCTGATCATGAAATCACGGATCGCCCTGACATCGCTCGCAAGCAGGTTCAGATGGTCTAGCCGGCGCGGGCTGGCGCCGCGTCCATGATATCGTTGGGCAATATTCTTCAGCGCCGGGCGCTCACCTTCAGGCGCCTCGTAGACATGCGTGTCGTAATAGAGTTCGAAAATATGGCCGTCCGGATCAGTGAAGCGATAGGCATGGCCATGTCCCGCATCGCCTTCCACCCAGCCGATACCGCGGCCCATCTCCTCGATCACCTTTACCCGGCGCTCCAGGGCTTCCGGAGACGAAGTGCGATAGCCGACATGCCCGACACCAGTCGTATAGTGACGCACCAGCTTCAACGTATGGAATTCGTAATCGTCGAAGGCACGCAGATAGGCGACGCCATCTTCGATCAGGCTGGGTGTAAGCCCATAGACCCGCGTGAAGAAATCGAGGCTTTGCTCGAAACGGTCGCTATAGAGCTCCACATGACCGAGATGGGCGACGTCAAAGCACGGCTCTGTCATGCAGCAATCCCCCGGCAGTGGCCTCGCCAGCCCTCAAAAATCTCATGATGATCCTCCTCGCAGGCGAGCGCCTCCACGTTCGCTTGCCGTCGAAAACACTAGAAAGGTCGCCGGCAGCAGGCAATTTCGTTCTGCTGACGGGTCATAAGCTGAGGTTACAGATACCCATAGAAGCGGGCGGAAAGGACGGCCGCCAAAACTCCCTCCGGCGACCGCCCACCTCGGCCAGAAACTGTCGCGGGCAGGCTGCCTTCAGGCAGTTCAGCTCCTCTTTCCGCAGCCGGAATGCATACTGACTTCTCAAGAAACCCACTGAATTTCAGCATTTAACACGGAAATCGACTCATAATGATTGAATTTGGCTTTATAATGTATACATTTTGAAGATGCGGAGGAGCATCGAAGGGAGCGATGAAATGGCCTTACTGAATTTCGCCGGCAAGTCGAGAGGGCACGCTCCGGAGCCGGAATTCGCGGACATAATCGAGGGTTGGTCAATCGAGGTCATGCCGCGCACGGCCGCTAAGATCGATGATTTCCGCGCGCTTCTGCCGATCGGGACGCGTGTCTATATCGCCCACCTCGACGGCACCCCCATCGAGGACATGGTTGCAACAGCAAGACGGCTGAACGCACAGGGTTTTCCAGTCATGCCGCACATCCCGGCTCGCAGCATTCCTGATATCAGCACATTGGCAGACTGGCTCGAACGCTACCGCAGTGAAGCCGACGTCCGCCAGGCGCTGCTGCTCGGTGGCGGCAGGACCACCCCCATAGGCGATTTTCACAGCTCGATGCAATTGATCGAGACTGGCCTTTTCGATCATCACGGCTTCACGCATCTGCATTTTGCCGGGCATCCGGAAGGCAGCCGCGCTGTCGATCCGGATGGATCGACAGCGCTTGCCGATCGGGCACTGCTCTGGAAGCAGGATTTCGCTTCGCGCACCGAAGCGAAGCTCGCCCTCACCACCCAGTTTACCTTCGAGCCGCAACCCCTGATCGATTGGGCGGAGCGCATTCAGGAGGCCGGTGTCACCATGCCTATCCATGTCGGCATTGCAGGCCCGGCACAGCTGCAAACGTTGATAAAATACGCGATCTCCTGCGGCATCGGTCCATCCATGAAGGTGCTGCAAAAGCGCGCCATGGACATAACCAAGCTGCTGCTCCCCTATGAGCCAACGGAACTCGTCGCTGCCCTTGCCGATCACAAGGCAAGAAGGCCTGAAAGCCTCATCAGCCGGTTACACATCTTCCCGCTCGGCGGCATTCAGGTGGCAACAGACTGGATGAACAAGCACCGTTCCGTCGAAACACCTATTGCGCTACCCTGATGCGGCCCGGCAGCGGGCTTTCAGGAAGAGCCATGCCGACGCCACTCCACCCAAATCTGCGCCATATCAGGCTATTCGTCGCCTGCGCCGAGACCGGCTCGCTGACCTCGGCCGCAATCACCCTCGGCATCACCCAGCCGGCAGCCTCGCAGGCCCTTCGGCGACTGGAGGAGTTGCTGAACGCAACTCTTATCGAACGTGATACCATGGCGTTGACGGCGGAAGGGAAAGTCGTCCTGAAGCGGTTCGGCCGCCTCAGTGATCTCATCCGCCAAGCCTGCGCGCCCATGGCAAAAGCGGCAATCGACACTATCGAGACGCGTCTGACGTGGCCGCACCTTCATGCCATCACGGGTTTTGCCGAGCATGGCAGCTTCAGCGCCGCAGCCCGAATGCTCTCACTATCAGAACCAGCCATACAGCGCGCCGCCCGCGAAGCCGAAGCCATGATGGGCATTTCCCTCTTCGAAAATTCCGGCAGGAATGTTCGTCTGACCACCATGGGTCTTTCCGCCGCCCGCTGGCTCGGCCTGGCACTTTCCGAATTCGAAAGCCTGCGTGACGAACTCCTGGAGGCTCACAACCACTATGCCGGTCGTATTTCGATCGGTACCCTCCCGCTGACGCGCACGTTCCTCGTGCCCGACGTGATCGCCGTTCTCGCCAGCCGCTATCCGCATGCGCGTTTCGAAATCATGGAGGGCAGTTATGAAGTCCTGATCGACGATCTCGATCGCGGCCGTATCGATGTCCTCGTCGGCGCACTGCGCAGGAGCCTTGTCTCCAAGACCCTGTATCAGGAACCGCTCTTCGATTTCGAACTCAGCATCGTCGGACGCGCCAACCATCCGCTGAAGCGGCGTCGAGAGATCACCCCGGACGACCTCGCAGACTATCCCTGGATCGTCGCCCGGCGGGACACGCCTTCGCGTGAGACCTTCAACGCCATGGCTGCAACCTTTCCCGCAGGCAAACCTGCACGCCAGAGCGTCGAAACCGGCTCGCTCAATGCGATCAGGGGCGTGCTCCTGAAATCCGATCATCTCGCCCTGCTCTCTCGCCATCAGATCCGCTATGAACTGGAGGCAGGCTTCCTCTCGGCGATCGATTATCCGCTGCCGGATTCCCGTCGCCCCGTCGGCGTCACATTGCGCCGCCACTGGCTGCCGACAGCCCTTCAGGCTGAATTTCTGGCCCTGCTGAGGGAGCATTCGATAGGGCTGGATTGATATTTAGCGTCACTCTTCGGAGCCCCTTGCCGTGCTTTCCAAGCTTCCGGCAAGCAACGCAACACAATATGCTGCGGCATCTGACTCTCTGAGAACCTGCATATGAGCCAAGAAAAATACCGCGTGCTCGTAACGAGTAACGCGCTGGCGAAGCCTGCTTGCGAAAGATTGGAACAATCTGGCATCTCACTCGAATTCACCAATGCGGCGCCGGACGAGCAGGCTCTGCTCGAAGCCGTCAGCAAGGGACCAATCCACGCAATCCTGCTGCGCGGCAACCCGCCGATCACGCGCCGGCTCATCGAAGCGGCGACGTCTCTGAAGATCATCGCCAAGCACGGCGCCGGCATCGACAGCGTCGACCTGCAAGCCGCCCGCGATGCCGGTGTCGCCGTTACGACCGCCGGGGAGGCCGGCGCCGGTGCGGTCGCGGAACTGGCTCTCTCGATGATCATGGCTCTGGGCCGCGACTTACCCCGGCTGACGGATCGCATACGGAGCGGCGATTGGGATCGCAGCGGATATCAGGGCCGCGAACTTGCGAGCAGAACACTCGGCATCATTGGCCTCGGCCTTATCGGCGGACGGCTTGCGACAATGGCCCATGCGCTGGGCATGAAGGTGATCGCCGCAAGGCCGGGCGGCACACCGCGAACGGAAGGGTTCCCCGTCACTGCTGTTGCCTTCGAGGAGTTCCTGCAAACGGCCGATATCGTCAGTCTCCATTGCCCCGCAACGCCGGAGACATCGGGCCTCATCGACGCAACAGCGATCGGCCGGATGAAAGCCGGCGCGCTGCTTATCAATACTGCCCGCGGCGCATTGGTGGATGAGGCAGCCGTTGCCGCAGCACTGCATTCCGGCAAACTTGCGGGGGCTGCTTTCGACACTTTCTCGGAAGAGCCGATCAATCCGGAAAATCCGCTGCTGAAAGCGCCTAACGTCATCCTGACGCCGCACATCGCTTCACAGACGGCTGCGGCTGTCGAGCGGACAGGGCTTCAGACGGCAGATAACATCATTGCCGCACTGCTTGGAACGGAAACCACATTCTGAACACGAATGGCTTCCCGCTCGACCGCGAGGAGCCGTGTTCGTCAGATGGGTGCACGCGGATCATGCCGCGCGAGACGGCGCAGCAGATAATCGACCTCGGCGCGCGCCGTGGTGCTGAGCGCGCTTCCTGGCTTGCGCTGCGCGTCCGAGGTGATGACACCCCGGCGCATGAGAACATGCTTGCGTACGGCGAGACCGACGCCGAGCTGCTGCTCATAACGGATCAGCGGCAGATGCGCGTCGAAGAGATCGTGCGCTTCGTCGCGTTTGCCGGCAGCGAAAAGGCCGACCAGCTCGACTAGCATGTCGGGGAAGCCGTAACCGGTCATGGCGCCATCTGCACCGCGCTCCGGTTCGAAATCGAGGAACATGCCGCCATTGCCGCAAAGGATCGAGAAGGAACGCAAATCGCCGGCTTTCTGCATGGCGCGCAGCTTCGAAATCTTCTCCAGCCCCGGCCAGTCCTCATGCTTGAGCATGACGCAGGAAGGATGATCGGAGATGATCTTGGCAATCACGCTGGCTGACATGACGACCGTCAGCGTCAGCGGATAATCCTGCAGCACGAAGGGAACATCCGTGCCGACTGCCTCGACTGCCTGCGCGAAATACTGGATGATCTGCTCGTCGGTGCGCAGCGCTGGCGTCGGCGCGATCATGACGCCGGCAGCCCCCATGTCCATCGCATCGCGGGCGAGCGAGCGCATTGCCGCAAAGCCCGGCGCCGAGACGCCGACGACGACGGGCACCCTTGAGCGGCCGACGACCTGGCGGATGATCGCCCGCGATTCCGCAGGCTCCAGCTTCGGCGCTTCGCCCATGATGCCGAGGATCGTCATGCCGGTGACGCCGCTATCCTGATAGAAATCGGTCAGCCGGTCGATCGATGGCGTGTCCAAGGTACCATCGGGCAGGAATGGCGTGGTTGCGATTGCATAGACGCCCTTCGCGTCAATTCCGAAGCTCATTGTGCATCCTTCCACGCCTGATAGCGCGCCTTCGTTTCCGCGTTCATGGGATAGAGACCGGGAAGCGGCACGCCCCGGTCGATTTCGGTCATGATCCAGCCTTCCATGCGCTCCTGCTCCGGCGCTTCGGCAAGCACGGCATCGAGTAGGGCGGCCGGGATGAGCACAGCGCCGTCCTTGTCGGCAACGACGATATCGCCGGGGAAAACCGCGACACCGCCGCAGGCGATCGGCTGCTGCCAGCCGACGAAGGTCAGCCCTGCGACGGAAGGCGGCGCCGCCATGCCGTCGCACCAGACAGGCAAGCCGCTACCAAGCACGCCTTCGAGATCGCGCACGACACCATCACTGACCAAGGCGGCCACCTTACGCCTCATCATCCGGGCACAGAGGATATCGCCGAATATACCGGCATCCTGCACGCCCATGGCATCGACAACGGCAATACAGCCCTCCGGCATGTCCTCGATTGCCGCGCGCGTGGATATCGGCGAAGCCCAGCTTTCGGGCGTTGCCAGATCCTCACGCGCCGGCACGAAACGCAGCGTGAAGGCAGGACCGACCAGTCGTTCCTGACCAGGCTTCAACGGCTTGGTGCCGCGCATCCAGACATTCCTGAGCCCCTTTTTCAGGAGCACGGTCGTCAATGTCGCGGTGGAGACGCCCTTCAGGATTTCGATGGCGGCTGGATCGAGAGACATCATTGCACCTCATATGCTCTGGATGAGGCCGCCGTCGATGCGAATGACGGAGCCGGTAATATAGGATGCGCGTGGGCTGGCGAGAAAAGCAACTGTGTCGCCATATTCCTCAGGCCGGCCGTAGCGCCCAACCGGGATAGAGGCCGTACTTTCCGCCGTAACCTCCTCTACGGGCCGGTTCTCTCGCTTTGCCTTCTGTTCATCGAGGAAGGTAATCCGCCCGGTTGCGATGCGGCCCGGCAGCACGATGTTGGCGGTGATTCCGTCGCGGCCGACTTCGCGAGCAAGCGTCTTTGACCAGCCGACCAGCGCCAAGCGCAGGCTGTTGGAGATGCCGAGATTGGGGATCGGCGCTACGACGCCTGATGATGTTGACGTGACGACGCGGCCCCAGCCCCGCGCCTTCATGCCCGGCAGGACGGCATCCGTTACGGCAATCACCGAACGCACCATCATGTCGAAATAATTGGACCAGGTCTCCGCCGCCTGGCCGGAAGCCGGCGTCGGTGGCGGTCCGCCCGTATTGTTGACGAGGATATCGACCGGTCCGAAGGTCCCGGCGATCAAAGCCAGCCTCGTCTCGATGAGGGCGAGATCGGCGATATCCCAGCCGATGGCGAGCGCCTTGCCCCCTGCGGAAACGATAGCTTCCGCCGTCTTCGCGGCAGCGGCTTCGTCGATATCGGCAACGGCGACGCGAGCGCCTTCCGCAGCCAGCGAGCGGGCAATCGCCCCACCCAGTCCGCCACCCGCGCCGAACACCAGCGCGGTCTTTCCATTCAATTGCATGTCCAAGGCAGATACTCCGGTTTCGCTCCCATTATGGCGATCCCAAGAAGAAGAAAAATCTCGCTTTTTATGATTTCAGAAGATAGAAAAACTATTCTTATGGAAACTCGCTTTCTCGATACTTTCCTGCTGGTTGCCGAGCTCGGATCGCTGGCCGAGGCCTCCCGCCGCCTCGGCATCACGCCTGCCGCGGTCGCCCAGCGCATGCAGGCGCTGGAAGACGATGTCGGCGTGCCGTTGCTGACCCGCGTCGGCCGTCGTGTCCGTCCAACCGATACCGGCCATGCCATCATCGAAAAGAGCCGCAAGATCCTCGCCGAGGTCCGCGACCTGAAGAGTCTCGCCAATGCCGAGCTGCCCTCCGGCGAACTTCGCCTCGGGGCCATCACGACAGCGCTGACCGGACTGCTGCCATCAGCCCTTCATGAGGTTTTCGCCAGCATGCCGCTTGTTGAGGTCTTCCTGCTGCCTGGTCCCTCCACCGATCTCTATCAGCGGCTGATGGACAGGCATATCGACGCGGCAATCCTCGTAAAGCCGCCCTTTTCGATACCGAAGACATTGGAGTGGGAGCTCTTGCGGGCCGAACGCCTGGTTCTTCTTGCCCCCGCCGATTGCCGGGGCGAGAACCCGCATAATCTCCTGAAGACCCGTCCCTTCATCCGCTACGATCGGAACAACTGGGGCGGACGCCTTGCCGACGAATATCTTCAAAAACAGGGCTTGAAGCCCGCCGAGCGTCTGGAACTTGATTCTCTTGAAGCGATCTCGGTCATGGTCGCCAACGGGCTCGGCGTCTCGCTGGTGCCGGATTGGGCACGACCCTGGCCGGAGGGCCTGAACATCGCCATCCTCGAACTGCCGGTGCCCTTCCCCCCACGCGAGGTCGGTTTACTCTGGCCGCGCAGTTCGCCATCGCGCCGGCTGACCGGCATCGTGCTCGACGCATTGAAACGCTCGCAAGCCGCTGCTAGGCCCTAACCGTTACTCGCCGACATCAAGCTCTTGCGCTGATAGACGTGGATATAATCAACCAGGAGGTAAGACGGGTTCGGCGTTTCATCGATCGGCCAGCCCGATCCGAGTGCAAGATTGACCAGCGGATAGAAAGGCATTTGGAATTCCGGCGGTGTATCGAAACTCCACAGCGGCTTGCGGTCCAGATAGAAGGTCGATTTCTGCGGGCCGATATCCACACCGAACGTATGGTAGTCGCTGCTGAGCGAACCTTCGGGCACATTCGTCAGATGGCCGTCCGTCGTGTGCTGGTTGCTCGGACGCCAGACGTGATACCCCATGCTGAACTCGCCGGGCGCACGGCCGTAATATTCGATCACGTCGATTTCCGAAGTGAATTTGGATCGGTCGAGGCCAATCAGCCAGAAGGCCGGCCAAACGCCCTTGCCGGGCGGCAGCTTCATGCGTGCTTCAAAGTAGCCGAATTTCTGGGAGAATCCCTCCCCTTTCGGATTGGTCGAGGCGAGCAGCCCGGAGCGCCACTGACCGTCAGCTTCCTTCCGTGCCTCAATCCGCAGAATGCCGTTATCGACCGTAAAGGGGAAACCGTCCATGGGGTCGGTAAAGCGCGCATCGCCGAAATCGCCGTTCCACGGCGTATGAGCAATCCAGCGCGATTTGGTCTCGCCCCATGCCGAAACGTCGAGCGTGTCGAAGTCTTCGGCAAAGGTCATCTGGAAATCGTCGAGGTTGAGCGGCTCTTCCGCTTCGCTGGGCCGGGGGCCTGGCGGGCCGAAAAGGCTGATGACGATCAGAAGCGCAAATCTTCCGGCGAATTTCGCGTGACGCATTTTTCTCCCTCCCGGAGGTTTCGACCCCGTCGCGGGGTTTTGCGAGTCGATCATGAAACGACGACCCCGTTTCGCCGGGGTGTGATCTTCCTGATAACGATGGCTTCCAGGCCGTCGGGCCGCCCGACGGCCTGCCACAAGAGCAGGGAGAAAACCCAGAAGATCGCAAGCGCGGCACCGCTGCAGAGGCCGACGCCGATGACGAGTTCGATGCCCAGAGGCATGGCGATCAAAACGGGCTGAACCCAGAGCAGGAAACCGATCATCGGCAGGCAGGCCGAAAGCGGCCGGATGAACGCGTAAAGCTGCGCGCCGATCGAGGCACCGATCAACCGTTGCGTGATGACAAGGCAGACTACATAGGAAACGACGGCGGCAATGACGCGAGCCGCCAGGGCACCGTCAAGCCCGAACATCATCACGCCGAGCACCGTAATCGGCGCCCTCACTGCAAATTCAGCAAACATCCGCAACGCCACATAACGGGTCTTGTCGAGAACCATCACGAGCGGCGGCATGATGGTCGTCGGCAGGCCGATCAGGCTGACGATGCAGAGCCACTGCAGGATCGGCGCCGCAAAGGCCCACTTCTCGCCGACGACGATGCGCAGGATCGGTTCGGCCAGGAAAATGATGACGAGCAGGATAGGTGACGCCACGACCATGATTGCGTTGGTCGCCTTCAGATAGGCGGCGATCTGCTTGCCCCGGTCACTGACATTGGAAAAGGCGGCCATCAGCGGGCGCATCAGCGGGCCGACGAATGTCTGATAGGGAATGCCTGCGAGATTGTCCGCAACGCTGAAGGCGCCATAGGTGGAAAGGCTTGTAAAACGCGGCAGCAGCAGCCGGTCCATCTGCCAGTTGAGCGAGTTGAGAACCTGCGAAATCGTGTTCCAGCCGATCATGTCCTGGAAGTGCTTCCATTCCGAGAGGCTGAGCCTCGGTCGCATCGGCGCGAAGATATAGGAGACGATGGTCGCCGCCGTCGGTCCGGCGACGGCGCCGATCGCCAGCCCCCAGTAGCTGTTGGTCGCAAGCGCGACGCCGACGCCGAAGATCAGCGTCGATCCCTTGGCAATGAGATCGAGGGCGAATTCGCGCCGGAAATCGAACCGCTGCATGAAAAGCACCATTCGTGGGCTGATCACGCTGCGCATCGCGGGCGCGATTGAAACCACGGCAACCAGCGAAAAAAGCCGCGCATCGTTATAAATGAGAGCCATCGGCCAGGCGATGATGATCATCAGCAGGCTGATCGCCGTGCCTCTGATGAGGCTCAATGTAAAGGCTGTGGCAAACATCCGCTCGGACGGCGAGGAAACGCGCACAAGTGCCTGGGTGAGCGGCAGGTCAAGGATCGCCTCGACGATGACGAGAACCGATGTGGCAATGGCGACGATCCCGAAATCTGCCGGGCTCAAAAGTCTTGCGAGAATGAGCAGGCTCACGAAATCGAGCAGTCGTGCCAGGAATTTTCCGCTGATTGTCCAGATGCTTGCTGCCGCAGTTCTATGCGATACGCTTGACACGATTTATTCCTTGGCCATGAGCAACGAACCTCTTCTGGGGAGCGCCGGGTGCCGCCGCTCCGGGTTTTTTGTGCGTGTCAGCTTACCTTCCTCCTGACGGGGCCTGCGGCCTGATGGCCATGGTTGACGAGTTGCTCGTCGATGAGGGCGCCGAGGCGATCGCGGAACACCGCTGCGGAGAATCTCAGGGCATGGTTGCGGATCGCCGCCGGATCGAGCGTATCCTCGACCGCTTCGAAGGCTGCCATCGTTTCCATCAGCGCTTCCGCAGTCTGCTCCGCAAAGCGGAAGCCGACATGCGGTGCGCAGACCGTCTCGCGTGCGCCGCCCGCATCGAAAGCCAGAACCGGCCGGCCCGACGCCATCGCTTCCACCGGCAGAATGCCGAAGTCTTCGATGCCGGGAAACAGCAGCGCGCGGCAGCGCGACAGATGATCGCGCAGAACCGGGAACGGCTGATGGCCAAGGAACTGCACCGTCGGTCCGGCGATTGATCTCAGATAGGCTTCCTGCTCGCCCTCACCGATCACAACCAGATTGCGACCCATTTCCGTGCAGGCCTTCACAGCAATATCCGGCCGCTTATAGGCGGTGAGCTGGCCCGCATAGAGATAGAACTCGCCCTTGCCTTGCCCGATGGCGAAATCATCGGTCGCAACCGGCGGATAGATGACGACGGCGTCGCGATCATAGAAGCGGCGGATACGGCCCGCGACATAGCTGGAATTCGCCACGAACGTATCGACGCGCGAGGCGGTCGTCACGTCCCAGGCGCGCAGCATCGGAGCCGTGATCGACATCATTGCCTTGCCGATCCAGGAAACACCGCGCCGGTATAAGTGGAACTGATCCCAGATGTATCGCATCGGTGAATGGCAGTAGCAGATATGAAGTGCATCCGCCCGCGTAATGATGCCCTTGGCGGGGCCGGATTCGCTTGAAATGACAAGATCATAGTTCTGAAGGTCGAAGTGCTCGAGCGCGAAGGGCATGAGCGGCAGCATCTTCGTGTAGTGGCGCGTCGAACGCGGAATCTTCTGCAGGAAGGACGTATGGATGTTGCGGCTGTTCAGGAAATCGCTGGTACGATCAGGATTATACACCAGCGTGAAGATGTCTGCCTGGGGGAACATCCGGCAGAGCTCTTCCACCACCTTTTCGCCACCACGCATCGATACCAACCAGTAATGGACGATAGCGACGCGAAGCGGCTTCGCATCGGCCCTGCTGCCGGCTTCGACGGTACGGCTTCTTGCCACGACGGGCGCATCGCCCCGGAATGCCATTGTTTCGGGGAGAGAGCTTGCTGCTTTGACAATCACCTGAACGCTCCTTGTACGATCGCCCCACCCCTCGGCTCGGGCACCACCTGTGTCGAAATCAGACTGCAGTATTGCGCGAGAAGGGCATCGCGCCATTCTTCATGCGTCGTTGCCAGATTGGGCGACAGCCGGAAGGCGCGTTCGCTCATGAGGCGGACATCCTCCCTCGGCATGTTGCGGAAGGCCATCAGCGTTGCGGCGAAGGCTTCCTCGTCGGTCGTGTCGCAGGAGATCGCCATTCCGGCCCGCTCCATTTCCTCGGCAAGGAAGGCGCCTTTGGTCATGATGACGGGAAGGCCGCTGCGAGCCGCCTCGATCGCCACGAGGCCGAACGGCTCCGGATAGCGGGACGGCATGATGAGCGCGCTTGCCGTGCGGATGATTTGGCCGATCTCGGCATGCGACCGCCAGCCCATGGCCCTGACATGATCGCCGGCCGCCTTAATCTTGGAGATAAGCGGCCCGTCGCCGATCACGCAAAGCTTGACACCGGCCCTGGCCGTGGCGGCAAGCGCATCCTCAATACCCTTTTCCTCATCCAGCCGGCCGATGAAGACGAACTCGTCATTGTTCTCGGCCGCGACACGCTCGGCCGTCAGCGGCGCGATCGGATTGCGGATGGTGACGAGCCGTTCCGGCTGGTAGCCGGAGCCCACAAGGAACTCGGCCATCTTCTCATGGAGCAGGATGATCCTGCCGAAGGCGGGGCGGCTTCTGAGCGCGCGAAAGAGATTGGCGCCGCGGACCGTCCGCCAAAGCTTTTGCGCATAGCTGCGCTTGTCGCAGGAGGTAGTAATGCAGCCTGTCCCCAGCGGGCGCCGCTTGCAGATCTCCTGCGCCTGATAATCGAAAAAGGCCCCATTGGGACAGCCGGTGAAGAAATCGTGTGCGTGAACGACGCATCGGGCGGCAACGGGCACGAGCGCGTCGAAGACGGCCGGCGACAGGATCTGATGCCAGCCATGGACATGATAGGCAGTCTTCGGCGTATCGTTGGCGCGCACCCATGCAGAGATCATATTGCCGGCAGCGGGATTGTGAATGCCGGTCGCAAAAGCCTTGGCACGGCTGGAATTCAAGAGGTCACGGCTGTTCAGCTTGACGATTGAGACGCCGAAAGATGCAAGCTCCTCGTTCGCTCCATCGTCGCCGCAGATATAGGTCACGGCAATACCCAGTCCGCAGAAGAGCTTCGCCGAAAGGACCGCAAGCGAGGTCGCCCCACCCCTCGCCGTAGAATAGTCATCGATGATGACTACACGGTCGAGCACCGGGCGCACAGCGATGCCGTCCCTCCATAGTTTTGCATAGCGCCCGGAAGCCGGCCACCGTACCGTTGAAACGGCAGATCCATTCTCATCAGGACGCAATTGGCCGATGTCGTTCATAGAAGCTCTCCGACGACAGACACAATGGATGCTTTTTGACGGCTAGGCCCCGACGCCGTCCATGCGGGGTGGAGTGGTCACGGACCGGCTGCGGGTGGCAGCCGGATCGTGACGAAGCGCATTATTTTGCCGACACTGCACCGTCGGCATAGGCTTCCAGCGCCTTGCGGTTGAGGATACGGATCCTTCCCTGGGCTCCTTCGATCACCTTGCATTCACGCAGGCGTCGCAAGCACTGGTTGACTTTTTCACGGGACGCCGGAAGCGTCGCCGCCAGATCGTTCTGGGAGATTACCAGCACGTCCCGGTTGGCCGGCGTGTCCCTTCCGTAGACCGAAGATAGCCGCAGAAGCATTCCCGCCAGCCGCGATTGCAGGCTCGATCCGGCGTTCGAAATGATACGGCGTTCCAGCTCGGAAACGCGCGCAAGCGTTCTCGAAAAGACCTTCTCCTGAAACTGCGGATCGGTTGCGTACCTTTCCCGTAACAGACGGCCCTCGAAGAAGTATAGCTCGCAATCCGAACTGGCTCTATACTCCAGATTCAGCATTTGCTTGCGCAATACTTCAAGCTCGCCGATCAAACCTCCCCTCGGAATGATCTCGACGATGAACTCCCTGCCGTCCGGCAACATCGTGCTGGCACTGACCAGCCCGCGCTGCACGCGAGCGAACATGTCCACAAAGACTCCAGCGCCTGCAATAAGTTCGCCGCGACGGAAGTTGCGTACAGTCGCGCGGCAGAACGGGAAGTCGTCGTCACCCGAGATGCGATTGTTCAAAGACGTATCCGGAACAACGCTAATAGCCGCTTTGCCCACTGCGACTCTATAATCTCTCGTTTGTGTAGCTCCGTCCATGCGCATAACTCCCCAACAAAAAACAGATTGGTCGTAGCTGATGCTGCGCTGCATCATTTATATTGTCCTAACTTGAGAGTCAAATAACAATCGAAGATGACAAGAGCATCTCAAATAATAGCAACAATACCACTAGTTATATAGATTATATTTTTTCTAGTATCCGTCGAATTCAGGAGGAGTACTACGCCAAACTGCCCATTTTTGGGGCTATCAGGATTAAAATCGTTCAAAAAAATAGCTGCAACGCCCGGCTTCACCTACTCAAGCCGTGCGCGCAAGACGTCATCTAAGTTAAATTTTCGAATAAATTAGGATGCAGAAGCCCCCCTGCCGCCGAATTCGTAGAGAATTCCGTAGCATTACTGTGTTAGCATAAAGAATTTGCTAACCATTATGACCGCGGTCACAGACAAGCACATTGCGCTGCACCAAACTTCATGAGGTTCTAAACTTTTGGAGTCGGTCGATGACTTGGGAAGCACAGAGTATTGAAGTTCGTGAGCCCTGGCCGAATGTTGACCAGTCCGAGCCGAATAACGATCGTCGCATAGTATCGCGGCCTCACGTGGTCGGCAGGGCATCCAAGCGGGCGGTTGATATCGTGATGGCAACCACCGCTCTGGTTCTGCTGTTGCCTCTGATGCTGATCGTGGCACTCATCGTAAAGTTGAGCGACAAGGGCCCGGTCTTCTATTCGCATACGCGCATTGGATATGGAGGCGCCGCCTTCGGCTGTCTCAAGTTCCGCACCATGAAGACCGATGCCGCCGCTCAGCTCGCCGAGTTGCTGCGCGCCAATCCCTCAGCGCGAACCGAGTGGGAAACAACGCGGAAGCTGAAGAACGACCCGCGCATCACCGCTGTCGGCGATATCCTGAGGAAGTCCAGCATCGATGAGCTCCCGCAGCTCATCAATATCCTGCGCGGCGAAATGAGCGTCGTGGGGCCGCGGCCGGTGACGGCCGAAGAACTCGCGCGTTACGGCGAACATGTCACGAGCTACATGGCCGCGAGGCCAGGCCTGACCGGACAGTGGCAGACCAGCGGCCGGAACGATGTCAGCTACGAATATCGAGTAGCGCTCGATGTCGAGTATGTCCGCGACTGGTCGCTCACACGCGATTTCATCATCATCGCGAAGACCGTTCCCGCCCTGTTCTCGCAGCGCGGCTGCTACTAATCCAAGAACGACGTATGGCCCGCCTCGGCCATACGCACCTGCTTGATATCTACGAAGAAGACCCTCTCGCCCTTGGATCAGGACACTATGAACTCAAATCACGTCTTCAGCAGCGTCTCCCCGATATCTTTGCCGGCCACCGCCAGCGGTAGTTCGTCGCTGACGCTGCGGGACATGTCCTTTTTCGTCAGGATGCGCTGGCCTTGGATCGTGTTTACCACCCTGGTCTTCCTCGCGCTCGCCGCTGCCTATCTCTTCATTGCCAAGCCGACTTATGTGGCCAGTACCCAACTCATGGTCTTCCCGCAGGTGAACGGCTCGGATGCTCAAAGGGCGTTCGCCGAAGACGCCTTCATCGATGCCCAGCTCGAAATAGCAAAGTCCAGCGACGTCCTTGGCGGCGCCGCCAGCGCGCTGAATCTCGCCAACGATGCGGCCTTCTCCGATCAGGCCCTTTCCCTGCAAGACAAGGTCAAGGATTGGCTGACGGGCAACCCGGCGGCTACCGCACAGTCCGAAACGGCACCTGGGGACGCGGCCTTGGGCGATGCCCAGCCCGCCGCAGCGAACCGGGAAGCGCCGCGGACCGACCGGGCGATCGCGCGGCTGCGCAATATTGTCGCAATGCGCCGCATCGGCCAGTCGACGATCCTCGAAATATCTGCCTCCGCCTCCAACCCGCAGAAAGCGGTCGAGATCGCCGATGCGGTTGCCCAGCAGTATATCCGCAAGAATGTCCAGATGAAGGCTGCTGCGGCCCAGCAGTACAGCGAATGGCTGGAACAGTTCGTCAATGAGCAACAGCGCGGGCTTGCCGAGGCCGCGAGTGCGCTTGCCACCTTCAAGGCAAATCCGCGCGACCAGTTCAAGCTTGCCGAACTGCAGAGCGCGACCGACGCCCGCCGCACCCTCTTCGAAAACACCCTTACGCAATACACCGAGGCCAAGCAGCGCATTTCCTATCCGGTTTCCGACGCCACCATCGTTTCGCAGGCAACCTCACCGCTCTCCAAGGCGCGGCCGAACAATTCGCTGATCCTCGCCTTCGCGCTGGTCGTTGGCGCTGGTTCCGGCCTCGGCCTTGCCATGATCCGCCACGTCAGCGACAGGCGCATCATGCGCACACAGCAACTCTCACAGGCGGCTGGCCTGTCCTTCGTCACACCTCTGGGACGCGCAAAGAGGACCAGCCGCGCCGCGGCGCTGCCTGCTGCCGACGACAGCGGCACCGTCGCCTATCCGCTGATCCCCGGAATGGCAGCACTTGGTGCGACTGTCACCGGCTTCCGCCGCAGACGGCGCGTGGTGATAGGCATCGTTGCCGTCAACCCGGGCGGCGGGGCATCCACCATCGCCTGCGAGCTCGCCGTGCTCTCGGCGATATCAGGCGCGCGTACCCTGCTGATTGATGCTGCGGCGACAAAACCCTCGCTCAGCAGATCCATTGCGCCGAACAGTTCAGCCGGCCTGATCGACGTGCTCGACAATATCGAGGCGATCCGCACCGCCACCCTCTCGCTGACGCCGACGCTGAAGTTCCTGCCGCTTGGCAGGGTCCGCGCCGTGACACCCGCCATCCGCCTGAGTTCGCGCCGCACCCAGCTCAACTTCAACGATCTGAAGAAGGAATTCGACGCCATATTCGTCGATATTTCCGCCTTCACCTCGTCGCCGGACGCCAATGCGCTCGCTCCGGAGCTGGACGGTGTTCTCGTCGTAACCTCCTACGGCCGCACTTCGATTGACGAGACCGTTCGCGTTATCGACAGCATGCGCAATGTCGGCGCAGAAATCCTCGGCGCGATCATCAACAACACACCGTCGAGTGTTCAGGCATGACGGCTCCGATCTCACAGGCACCGAAGCTGAAGGTCGCCGTCGGCATTGCCTCCGCGGGCCGGCCGGCGACGCTTCTGGAGACGGTAACCTATATCGGCAACCTTGAGCCTCAGCCGGAGCGTATCATCGTCTGCGTCCCCAACCTGGATGATGCTGCCGGGCTCGCCGACCGCAAAAACGTGGAATTGATGGTCGGCCCTCGCGGACTGACCTGCCAGCGCAATCGGATCATTGAGGCTGCAGGCGCGGACATGGATGTGCTGATCTTCCTCGACGACGATTTCATTCCCGCGCCCGGCTTCATTCCACGCATGACAGCCGTTTTCGCCGACAATCCGGACGTGGTCATCGCGACCGGCGACGTTCTTGCCGACGGCATTCTCGGCGAGGGACTGACCCAATCCGAAGCCATAGATGTCATCAAGAACGCAGGCGAAAGAGGCGAGCAGGTGACCGAAGTCTACAACGCCTACGGATGCAACATGGCGGTTCGACTGGCGCCAATCGTCGGCCACGGGCTCGCCTTCGATGAAGAACTGCCGCTTTACGGCTGGCTGGAAGACGTCGATTTCAGCCGGTCCATCGCCCGCTACGGACGGTCGGTACGTATTTCGGGCGCCTGCGGCGTGCATCTCGGCGTCAAGTCCGGGCGCCAGCCCGGCAAGAGGCTGGGCTATTCGCAAGTCGCAAATCCCGCGCATCTGATGCGCAAGGGCACCATGTCCTGGACCCGCGCCCTGGCGCAGATCGGCCGCAATATCTTGGCGAACACCCGTGGCGCCCTGCTTAATGATAGCGCAGTCGACCGTCGTGGCCGGCTGAACGGGAATTTCCTGGCTTTGTCCGATCTTCTGATGGGACGTGCGTCTCCCATGCGCATCCTCGAACTCAGCCAGTCCTCAAATCGCGAGATGTCTTCGCCATCCATCGCGGCAAAACGGAGGTAGCCCAATGTCTTTCCTTGATCGTCTTCCGTTCGTTGGCCTTGCCGCCGTCTTTACCTGCGCGATGGGATGGAATGCTGCTCATGCCGACAGCTACACGCTCGTCCCCGAGGACAAGATAAAGCTGCGGGTCGTGGAATGGCGTTCCACCGATTCCAAATATGCGAGTTGGGAAGCGCTCGATGGAACCTATAGTGTCGATGACGCAGGCAATCTTTCGATCCCGATCGCCGGCCAGATCAGGGCCTCCGGTCAGACGACCGAGCAACTGTCGGATGCCATTTCAGACGCGTTGGCCGCAAAAGCCGATCTTCCGGTAAGGCCTTTTATCGCCGTCGAAATTGACCAGCACGCGCCGATCTTCGTCAATGGCAGTATCGAGCGGCCGGGACGCTATCCCTTCGAGGCCAATATGACCGTCATCAAAGCCGTCAGCATCGCGGGCGGCTACATGCGGGCGCGTGACGACAGCAGCTACTACGACCGAGACCGCATTCAGGCGGCCGGTGACTATCGCACAGCCGTCCTGAACCGGCGCGATCTCTTGATGCGTGCAGCACGCCTGCGTGCCGAGATCGCCGGTCAGTCCGATTTCGGCACGCCTGCGGAGATCGCCGGCATACCCGATATCGACAAGCTCAAGGCAGAGGAACTGAACCTGATGCGCCTGCGGGCTGTCGAGACCAACAGCAAAGTCGAGGCGGCTGATGATCTGAGCCGTCTTTACACACAGGAAATCCAGTCTCTCGAAGCCAAGATCGTTTCCCAGAAGCGGCAGATCGAACTCGCACAGCAGGAGTTGAACAACGTCAACAGCCTCGTCAGCAAGGGCCTGACCAGCAATACCCGCCAATTTTCCGTCGATCGGAACTTGGCAGAAACCCAGAGCGAACTGCTGGATCTGGAGATCGCGCTTACTAAATCGCGTCAGGGTCTGAATGAGAGCCAGCGCGAAAAGGCCGACATCATCAACAAGCGCAATGCCGAAAACCAGCAGGAGCTGAATACGATCAACCTCGCGATCAACAAGGCGGGGATCGACATGCAGGTGGCGCAGCTTCTCGGCGATCAGGCTGGATACAGCGCCGAACTCGCCCGCATGGGTGCGGAATCGACGCTCCTCGGCACGACCAAAAAGAACTTCAAGATCGTTCGCCGCAACGAGGACGGTAGCTACAGCAACATCGTCGCAGATGAAAACACGGCCCTGTTGCCGCACGACATCATCGAGATCGGCGTTGAGGCCGCTGCCGATGCCTCATCTGCTGCATCACAGCCCCAGCAGCCGGCCGCCGCCCTCATTCCTAATGTAGCCCGAACCGATGCGCCCCGTCCGAACTGGGTATCGCAGACGGGATCGAACTAGGAGACCACGATAGGAATATGCCTGTTAGCGTTGGAGTTGAGTTCATGTCCGCATTTGCCGTCTTGTTGTACCGCACGCAGGACCTGCGCAGCATAGCGGCAGGGTATCTTCGATCTGCGTTGGAGGTTGCGGCATGACAATTGAACCGATCGGCTTCCTCGTCCTCCTGCTCGGCCTGGCGCTCGTCTATTATGGATCCCGCTTCGCGATCACGGCGCTCTGCATCTCCACGCTGCTGGGCGCAGCCGCAGCCTTCCAGCTTCCGGCGCTCGGCGGCAGTAGCATTCAGCCGAGCCATCTCCTGCTGCTCTTCGTCACGATCGGTGTGCTGCTGCGTCCGCGCCAGAAACAGGCGGCGCTGACGAGCCTGGCCTATCCCGGTCCCGGCTTCTGGTTTGCCGCCTATGTTCTGTTTTCTGCTGTATCGGCCTTCTTCCTGCCACGCATTTTTGCCGGCGCGACGCTGGTCTATTCATCCGCACGCAGCAGTTCCGGCTTGATGTCGGTCATGGCATCGCCGCTGGCGCCGGGTTCATCCAACATCACGCAGTCCGTATACCTGCTCGGCGACCTCGTCTGCTTCGCCATCGTCTGCGGTCTTGCACGGCTTGGACATGGACGCTTCATTGCCCGCCAGCTCATCGTCACCGCACTCGTCTGCCTGGGTTTCGCTCTGTTCGATATTGCGACCTTCACGATAGGCCAACCCGACCTGCTCGATTTCATGCGCAACGCCAACTACACGATGCATACAGCCGAAGTCATTGGCGGCTTCAAGCGCATCGTCGGCTCCTTCCCGGAGGCAAG
Source organism: Rhizobium sp. WYJ-E13 (assembly GCF_018987265.1). Lineage (NCBI taxonomy): Bacteria > Pseudomonadati > Pseudomonadota > Alphaproteobacteria > Hyphomicrobiales > Rhizobiaceae > Rhizobium > Rhizobium sp. WYJ-E13. The sequence continues at coordinate 3,080,281 of NZ_CP076853.1, forward strand.
CGCCTATGGCGCGGCGGCTCTGGTATTTTTCAGCTTCACGCTCATCCTCTGGCTTGAGCGTTTCCCGAGCCGCTTCACCGGCTTTGCAACGGTATCGATCGGCCTGACCCTCATCCTCTGCACCTCGACGACGGCCTATGTCGCCGGCCTCTTCATGATCGGCGTTGCGATCCTCTTCAGCCTCAAACGGCTTCTGAGCGGTAAGGCAACCCGTCCTTATGCGACCTTCCTTTTGATCACTCTGCTGATGGTGCCCTGCGTAATCATGGCTGTAGCCCTGATCCCGAGCGCCTGGAACGCCGTCGGCGATTTGGCGAACATCACACTAGCCAACAAGCTCGAATCGCAATCCGGCGAGGAGCGAACCGCTTGGAACACGCTGGCGCTCATCTCTTTCGTGGAGACGGCAACCTTCGGGGCGGGCCTCGGCACTGTTCGTACATCGAGCTTCGCCGCCGCACTTCTGTCGAACGTCGGCCTCACCGGCACAGTTCTCTTCGTGCTCTTCCTTTACAGCCTTCTGACGGCTGCTGCCCGCAGCAAACTGGCGAACCGTGAAAACCGGGCAATTGGAATGGCCGCCGTTTTCGCCTCCGTCGCGCAGATTGCTTCCGCGACGATTTCCGGAAGCAGCACCGACCTCGGCCTGCTTTTCAGCATCACCGCCGGGCTCGCAAGCGGTTGCCTGACCGCCCCTTATGCGCAACCGAACCGCATGACCCGTCTGCAGAGGACACCGGCATCTCTGATGAGTACGCCGGTATTTTCATCGCGATGAGGTATGGGGCAGAAAAGATGTCGGCGATCTCAGCTTTGCTGCTGCTTGCTCGGCACAGGGGCCGGATCGGCGATCGCACTATCCTTGGCCGGCCTGCGGCTGCGGCGCCAGAGCCCGACCACGAAGACGCCCGTCACGTAACAGACCTGCATCAGCACGAGGATGCCGAGACCGTAAAGCGCGGCTCCAAGCAGCGACGAGTTTTGATAAGCTACGATGCCGAAACCGAGAGCCACGACGATCGCAAAAATAGCGAAGGCCCAGGCGCGAATGGCCGCTCCGGCTGCGAGCGAAATCAGTATCACAATGATCGTGCCGTTCAGCATTGCGATGCCTTATCCCTTTCTATCGTCCCACATGCGCCCCATGCCGATCTTCACATTACAGGGTTAAATCCACAACACCCGGCTTTTGGTAGTGGAGCGATAGCAATGGTTAATTTTCTCACAATCCGCCGCGATCAAAACGCCGACGAGGCACGATCGACTCCCGATCGGATCAGAAATTACCCGCTTGCAACAAGTACAGGACAGCACCTCGACAAAGAGAAATTTTTACAGACTCGATCAAAGACAGTTGCCGACGAAGAACGACGAGAAGGATTGTACCATGAGTAATCAGTGCGTGGCCTACGTTACGGATGTCGAATATTCCTTTCCGACTATTCTCTCGGCGCTGCAGGCCCGAAAATTTGCAAATCCTGAGACGGATGTTTGCGTTCTCATGTCAGAACATTTGGACAATTTCGAGGAGCTGAAGAGCCTGCTGGCGTTGAGCGGTGTCAAACTGATGGACGCAACGGAAGCGCTGCACGAATCTCTCGGCAAGCTCGATGGCTCGCATTTCATGGGCCGTATCAGCGTCAGCACCATGGCCAAGCTCGTACTCGCCCAGATCCTGCCTGATAATTATACCCAGATCATCTATCTGGATGGCGACACACAGATCGTCAGCAGCCTTGCCGATCTCGAAAATGCGTTCGCCCCTCCCGGAAAGTTCTTCGCAGCGCGCGACTACACTTCCATCCATGGCCTGCTGCAGAACGGCAAGGACAGCAGTTACTTCAATGCCGGCGTTCTGAAATTCCACCGCGACGGCTGGATCGGGCCGGAAGCGCTGCAACTCTTTGCGACGAACCCGGATGCCTGCGATGGCAAGCATGATCAGGGCGCATTGAACTATGTCTGCGGCTCCTCACTCATCCTGGTGTCGAACCGCTGGAACTTCCCCAAACAGTTCCTGCACCTGGTGGACATGTCCTCGCTCGCCATCGTCCACTATATGGCGCACCCCAAGCCTTGGCATGGCACGTTCTTCCCATGGAGCGATACCGAAAGCCAAGTCTATATCGATCTGCGCAGGACACACCCAGCCTATAACGCGCTGTACCGGGGCATCAGCTTCGACCGCAAGGTTGTTTACAAATATCGTTCAATGCGCGAGCGCGTGAGACATGCCCTTCAGAATGAGATGCCCAATCCGCGCGTCCAGACCCTGCTTGCCGGCGACTATGTCTGCTGACGAAAAGTCGGCTCGATCCCTGCAGGCAGAGCCGGTCCTTAAAACCGGCGCGAATGTTCAGGAGTAGAAATGAGCGCTTTAACGACCAGCATCTCGCACTATGCCAAGGCGCGGCTGCGCCGTTCGCTGAAGGCCGGCCAAGTCACCTATGCCGGGCTGCGCGACAGCCTGAAGCAGGCCCGCCATGTCCTGATCTGCGTGATCCGCGACGAAGGACACCGGATGGAGTTCTTCCTGCAATATTATCGCGATCTCGGCGTCGAGCACTTCATCTGCATCGACAACGGTTCGAGCGACGGCACGGCCAAGCTCCTGTCCGGCATGAACGATGTTTCGCTGCTCTCGGCCACTGGCTCGTACAAGGCGGCGCGCTTCGGCAATGACTGGATCAACGCGGTCATGAACCGCCATTGCCAGCAAAAATGGGTTCTCTATGTCGATGCGGATGAGTTTCTCGTCTATCCGCATTGCGATACGCGCTCGATCAGCCAGCTGACCGCCTATATGGAATCCGTCGGCGCCCGCTCGTTGCGCTCGGTCATGATCGACATGTACAGCCGCAATCCCGTCAGCGAAAACATCTGCGAGCCCGGCCGCAATCCGCTCGATGTGTGCAGCCTCTTCGACCGCTCAGGCTATGAATCGCATTTCGACAGGAACAGCCGCACCATCTGGATCAAGGGCGGCGTGCGCGGCCGTGTCTATTTCCGCGGCCGCACCTGGGATGGTCCCGCACTCAACAAGATCCCGCTGATCTACGTATCCGGCGAGCGCCTCTATCTCAAATCCTCGCACCAGGTCTGGCCGCTCTCCCTCAACCTCGGCGAAATGCGCGGAGCCGTCGGCATCAGCGGTGCCCTCCTGCACTTCAAGTTCCTGTCGAGCTTCCTCCACAAGGTCGCCGACGTCGCAAACCGCTCGGAGCACACCGCCGAATACACGATGTATTCCTCCCCCGAAGACGCCCGGAACTTCGCCTACACTGGCACCGGCAGTTACCGCCACTGGAAGGACCTCTCCGACAACGGTCTTCTGCAGGGCGAAGGCTGGCAGCACTGGCGCAGCGCCTCCGATGCTGAAGTGAGGCAGAAGAGCTTACCTGCTCCGGAGAAAGCGACCTCTCCGACGCAAAGGGGCGATGTCATCTCAGGCGAAGCAACACCGTCGCGTTAACGCTTTGCGGGCGCGTATTAACGCCCGCGTTTACGGTAACTTACTTCCCCACGCAATCGTGCAGTCTATGGTGCCATTCTGGTGAAATCAGGAAGCGATCATGCTGAGACGCATTCTCCTCGCCGGGCTCTGCGTGCTTGCAGGCTGCGGCCATCCGACTGGGGTAATGACCCCTGTCGCTCTCACGACCGGAGCGCCGAAGACGGCGCAGGTGGACATGCTGGTGGCTACGACACGCCAGCCTTCCGGCGATCCCACGACGCTTTTTAACGGTGAGCGCAGTCCCAAGCCCTACCTGACGGACATCGCCATTTCCATTCCACCGAAACGTGCAGCCGGCACAGTTCAATGGCCCGATCGGTTGCCGCCGAACCCGGCAACTGATTTTGCCGTCACGCGGGTCCAGCAACTCGAGACACGAACAGATGGACGTGCCTGGTTCAAACAGCATCTTGTAGACGGACATGCCCTCGTCTTCGTACATGGCTTCAACAATACATACGAGGATTCCGTGTTCCGGCTGGCCCAGATCGTCCACGACAGCGGCATGAAGGCCACGCCGGTCCTTTTCACCTGGCCCTCGCGCGCCAAGCTGACAGCTTACGAATACGACAAGGAAAGCACGAATTATTCGCGCACAGCACTCGAACAGGCGCTGCGGATCCTCGCGCAGGATTCGAGCGTCAAGGATATCACCATCCTCGCCCACTCCATGGGAACCTGGCTCGCCATGGAATCCCTGCGCCAGATGGGCATTCGCGACGGACATGTGAACCCCAAGATCCGCGACGTCATTCTTGCCTCGCCCGATATCGACATACAGGTCTTCGCCAAACAGTACGTGGAGATGGGAACGCCCCATCCAAAGTTCACGATCTTCGTTTCGCAGGATGATCGGGCTCTGGCGGTATCGAGCTTCATCACCGGAAAAGTATCCCGGCTGGGCGCCATCGATCCCTCCAAGGAGCCCTATCGCAGCAGGCTGGAAGAGGCCGGCATTACTGCCATCGATCTGACGAAGGTCAACACGGGCGACAAGCTCAACCACGGCAAATTTGCCGAAAGCCCTGAGATCGTCCAGCTGATCGGCCAACGGTTGATAGCCGGCCAGCCTCTGACGGATTCCAATATCACCCTCGGCGAAGGTGTTGCCGCCGTCGTCGGCGGCACGGTGCAAACAGTGGGCAAGGTCGCTGGTACGGCCGTCGCCGCCCCGCTCGCGATCGCCGAACGTCCGCCGGTCGCTGCAAAGCCAGTGAAGGTCGAAGACACACTGCGCGCCGATCCGCAATCCAAGCCGCTGACACAGTGATGGCTTGATTTACGCGGCCGTTACATCTCGCAACACCGCCATTTACGGTAACGTACTTCCGCCCCCTGCGCTTACGCGCGAAGCTTTCAGCTCACACTCCGGAGGTGACGATGGCACTGGCATTCGGCGACGCACATGCCTCGAACGCAGCACCCGAAGGCATGGTCTGGATTCCCGGACGAACCTTCACCATGGGATCGAACGATCACTATCCGGAGGAGGCGCCTGCCCATCCCGTGAAGGTCGATGGTTTCTGGATCGATGACATCCCAGTCACGAACCGCAGGTTCACGGAATTCGTCAAGGCGACCGGTTATGTCACCTTCGCCGAAAAGACTCCCGACGCCAAGGATTACCCAGGCGCCAAACCCGAGATGTTACGTGCGGGATCGCTGCTCTTCTTCCAGCCGAACACCGTTAGCGGGCCCGATATCACGCAGTGGTGGACGTTCAAATTCGGCGCGAACTGGCACCGGCCGCGCGGCGGCATCAGCGACCTGCGCGGCAAACTCGACCATCCTGTCGTGCATGTGGCCTGGTGCGATGCGAAGGCCTATGCGGATTGGGCGGGGCTAGAACTGCCCACGGAAGCGGAATGGGAACTCGCTGCGCGTGGCGGCCTCGACGATGCGGAATTTGCCTGGGGTGACGAATTGATGCCGGGCGGCGTTCCCATGGCCAATACATGGCAGGGAACCTTCCCGGTGAAGTCCACGAAGCCGAAGGGCCACGAACGGACCTCGCCCGTTCGCAGCTTTCCGCCGAACGGCTATGGCCTTTACGACATGATCGGCAATGTCTGGGAATGGACCGCGGACTACTGGTCCGACCGCCATCCCGAACCATCGGCAAAAGCCTGCTGCATTCCGAACAATCCGCGCGGCGCAGGCGTGGAGGCGAGCTACGACCCGCGCCAGCCCGATATTCGTATTCCGCGCCGTGTGCTGAAAGGCGGCTCGCATCTTTGCGCACCGAATTACTGCCGCCGCTATCGCCCGGCCGCTCGCCATGCCGAGCCGGAGGACACTTCGACCAGCCATCTCGGTTTCCGCTGCATAAAAAGAGCACCCGCATCCCAGGAGCCCATGTCCCAGGAGAATGTCCATGAGCAGGTCCGCGCAAGCCGTTGACGCCAGCCTTGCCTCCCTCTTCGTTGCTCTCGTCCTACTGATTGCGGCGTCATGGAGCCCTGTCCTCGCGCAGGAACCGCTGCCTTCGTGGAACGGTACGCCTGCCAAAACCCGCATCATGGATTTCGTCGAGGCAACCGTCACCGAAGGCGGAGAAGGCTATGTCGCGCCCGCAAAGCGCATCGCCGTCTTCGACAATGACGGTACGCTGTGGTCCGAGCAGCCCTATTATGTACAGCTTGGCTTCATGCTCGACCGGGTCAAGACGCTCGCGCCGCAGCATCCCGAATGGAAGACCAGAGAACCCTTCAAGAGCATCCTCAGCGGCGACCTGAAAGGCGTCGCGAGAGGCGGTGAAAAGGGCATGGTAGACCTTGTAATGGCGACGCATGCCAACATGACGTCAGATGAATTCAGCAAAATCGTCACCGACTGGTTTGCGGCATCAAGACATCCGAAAACCGGCAAGCCCTATACCGACATGACCTATCTGCCGATGCGTGAACTGCTGGACTATCTGCGCGCCAACGATTTCCGGACCTTTATCGTCTCGGGCGGCGGCGTGGAGTTCATGCGTCCGGTGACGGAACAGCTTTACGGCATCCCGCCCGAGCAGGTGGTCGGCAGCACGATTGCCACCCAATATGATCTCGCCGGCGATGTGCCGGTTTTGAAACGCCTGCCGAAGATCGATTTCATCGACGACGGTCCCGGCAAGCCCGTCGGCATCAACAAGTTCATCGGCCAGCGGCCGATCTTCGTAGCCGGCAATTCGGATGGCGATTACGAAATGATGCGCTGGACGACATCAGGCAAAGGTCCCGGCTTCGCCATCCTGGTCCACCACACGGATGCCGATCGTGAATATGCTTATGACCGCGATTCAGCCTTCGGAAAGCTGGACAAAGCCCTGAACGAAGCCGAACGCCGGCACTGGCTGGTCGTCGACATGAAAAACGACTGGAAAAAGATCTTCGCTTTCGAGCAGTGACGAAGCGCTCGCGTGATTGCCACCAACGCTCTTGCGCAATCTTAGAAATGGAAGACCAGACCCAGAATCGGACCATGTTCGACGATGTCGTTGGTCAAGGTGTCGTCGCTGTAGTTCACGCCGAGGGCACGGTAACCGGCCATTGCGGAAATGGCATCGTTCCATTTGTAGCCGATACCCGCCATCACATCCCAGTCGAGATCAGCGCCACCAGCTCCGATCAGGCCCCACGCGGTCAGATAGACAGTGGGCGTGATCGAATATACACCTCGGACACCAGCCATGGCATCCACCCAGGTCGCATCATCCTTGGCTGAAGCCCCACCCAGGGGACCGCCGGAAAACGAGATCGTCGTTTCCGTATACCAGATTTTTACGCCGCCGATGACATCGAGCCGCCCCCGAGGATCTTCGAGAACCGTATAACCCGCGCCGATCAGCGCCGCAAACGTCTCTTGCTTCAGATCGACCTCATCGGCCAAAATCCCGCGCGGCGTAGCTGCGTCCGTCGTTATGCGGGAATAAATGATATCGGTCACGATGCTGAAGCGGTCATATCGGGCGTCACCTGCCACCATGAAGGCAAAATCGAGGTCGGAGAGAATATCACTGAAACTCTCGTCGACATGAACTTCCGGAAGACCGAAGACCGCCGCATCACCGGTTATGCCGGCGATCCAGAAATAGGGAGAAACTGAAAACGTCCATTTGTCGGGATTGGTGGGCTGCGGCTGCGGAGCGAGAACGGGAGCAATGTCGGCAGCTTGAGACATGACCGGAGCGGCCAGAATGGCCGCGGAAAGCAACAGCATGGTGGTTCGCATCAACAATCCCTCTGCTCACCGACAAAATTTCATCCGCCCTGTCGCAATAGGATACATCTGCGGCTCCAGACGGAAGTACGTTACGGTAAACCGCAGTGTAAATGTGATCGTAAACGAGCTTATCGCCGCGGAACTGGCCGCCGAAGGCGAGCTTTGCAGAAAGCCGAGGTCGAACAAGTACGTTGCCGTAAACGCGACCCGATTTACGGGTCGAGGGCACTTGTAACATCATTGAATGCGAACACTGCTCCAGCCTTGGCGAGACCTGCCTCGATCTCAGCCGAAAGCAGCGGCTGGAGGCGTTTTGCTTCCAGCTTCCGCCGGAGGGTCCGTTCGAAATCCGGATCCCTGCCCCGCACATCGGCAAGTCGCGCCTTGGCTTGATCGGAACCGAGCTGACCGAGTGCGGCAGCGCGCAAGGCGCGCACGACGAAATCCGCGCAGTTCACCTGCTCGGCAAGCAGTGAGGCCTCCGACCATTCGCCGCGGCGATAGGCATCGAGAGCAAGAACGAGCATGGCGTCGCGCGGCACAATATCGACGGCACGGCCGGCATCTTGCGCCATAGCAACACCAGCGTCGAAGTAACCGGCTGAAAACAGCACGAAAGCGAGCTTTGCCACAGCATCCGGATTGCTCGGGTTGAGCGAGATCGCCCGGTTTCCGGCCTGCAGCGCTGCATCGATGCGTCCATCGGCGAACTGCGTCATCATCAGCGCCACATAGGCGCGATCCGACATGGGGGCGATTGAAACCGCGCGGTTCGCCAGACCGAGAGCATGGTCGCGCACGACAGCATCTTCGGCCGCGGCCTCCGGCGCGATCAGGACGCGCGCAAGCAACGCCTCAGCGTCGGAATTGCTCGGATCGGCGGCAAGCGTCCGTTCGAGGCAGGAGCGCACCGCGGCCATATTGTCCGAACTGCCGTCATCAAGCTGAAATTCTGCACGCAGGACGCAGGCGTTGCCGATCGAGTCTGTGCTGCTGGCATGCGTTTCGATATTGTTGATCACCCCCCGCGTCGCTGCAAAGCGGCGCGCAAGAACATCGACGATCTCCTGGCGGGTCGCTGCCGGGCTCTTTCCGTCAATGGCAATCGTTTCCAGCCCCGATTTCAGGAGGTCGCCGGACTCGCTGTCGACGATCTGCCACCAGACACTCCTGAGATCGCCGTCGCCGTAATATTTCATGTCGATTTCATAAGCCCGTCCTGCAGCCTTCTGCGCTCGCGCACCGGCATAACCAGCCTTCGCCACCGTCAACGTCTGGAATTGCGTCAGCGCCGTCAACAGCATGTCACGCGTCTGGCTGGCCTCGCCTTGCATCCTAGTCTCAACCGCATCAATGGAAAGCGCGACCGACGGGCGGACTGTCAGGGACGGCTTCGAGGCATAGAGAACGACGCCGGCAGCGATCGCCGCGCAGAGCAGCAGCGCCATCCCCGTATGGACCATCAGGGGCCGGCGAAAAGGTGAAAGGGCATCGGAGCCTTCTACAGCCAGGCAAACAGGACCATCATCAGACGTCTCGGGCAGATCGCTTTCCAGCACCACTTCTTCTTCGTCATGCTCGTAAGGCACATACGACCGAGGGAAAAGCGTCACATAAGTACCCTTGGGAATGTGGATCGTCACATCCTGCTCGGCACCGAAAGCTTCGTAATAGTTCTCGACCGACGAACGCAGCCGGCTCACCTCGATGCGCACGATCGGATCGTTCGATGCATCGAAATTACTCGCTCGCCCGAGGACATCAAGTGCGATGGAATAGGCCTTGACCCCCTCTTCGCAGCCGGCAAAGCGCCGTTCCGCAAGATACCGCAGAATGGCCCGTTGTCGTTCCGTAGCATGGAATCTGGGATCGGACAGAATTCGTTCGAGTTCTGCCCTGGCCTCCGACAGCGATACTTCGCATGTCCTCGCGTTGTGTACTTCAGCACCCATGACCGCCCCGCACGCGCTGAATAGGCTAAAGCATAACAGGGACGTTTATCGCCGAGGCGGCGACAGGTTGCAACTGAAAATTCTAACAAAACCAGTAGGCGATCGGTTTTAACGTGACTCAGCGCCTCAATTCGGCACGTTAGAGCCGTGCTCCAAAACATATAGGATGATATCGGATTCGATTTCGGCACAGATGGTCTCGTATTCCACGACCATCGGACAATGCCCCTCCCCGGGCTGTCGCATGAGGCGCTCCAGGGCTAGGCTCGCTTCCTCATAAGCCTCAAAGAGATCGCTCAGCGAGCGGGATTTCGATGCGAGAAGCTGCAGTCTGCCCCGCACTGCGGGCAATTTCAGCATGAGCCGCCACAGCCCACGCTGTGCGGTTTCCGTGCAGTTCCACTTGATGCCTCCTTCCTTACCCATTGGAGATCCGGGCCTCCTGCTCATCCCGCCGACTATGGAGCGACAGGTGCAAGATGGAAGTACGTTACCGTAAATCCGCCGCCATTTACGCCTCTTACCCCGCTTTTACGCCGGAGTTTACCGTAAAGTACTCCCATAAACGCATCGGCTGTGCTCATCCTTCCAGCGTGGAAGGATGAGCACATGGACAGATGGGTGACGACCTCTGCTGCCGCCGGGAGACATAACAAATGATCAGGCTGGCGGTATATCTTCTGGCTTTCCTCGTCGTGACCGCGGCGACGGCACAGACCGCGCCACCGCCACCCCAGCAAAAAATCGACCAGTTGATAGGCCTGCTGCAGGATCCTGAGATCCAAACATGGCTGGAAAGCCGGAAGAAGGAGCAGGACGCAACAGCCGCAGCCGCCCAGCCATCAGGCTTTGCGACTTGGGAAGAGCGGCTGCGCTCGCGCATCCATGGTATTGTTGCTGCAGTTCCGCGCATCCCCTCCGAAGTGTCCGAAGGCGCCGCTCGTGCTCGCCAGGATGCCGTATCGCATGGCTATGCGCCGATCTTCCTGATTTTTGCCGGCCTGGTCGCTGCAGGCGCGGCCGCCGAATGGCTCTTCAGGCGCGCCCGGTCTCCCTCGATCGGCCCGGTCGCTCGCCTTCTTCCGGTCGCGGTTTTCACCCTGGTCGTTGCAATCATATTCTTCGCCGTTGAATGGCCGCCGCTCGCCCGGCTGGTTCTGCTCGCCTACTTGGTCGCCTTCGTCATCTACCGCGTAGCCGCTGTCTTGATTGGCCTCGTGGAGAGCATCCGCCCCTCACTCGCCATCCGCGCCCAGCTTTTTGTCGGCATCGCACTGTTTGCCGCGGCAACCGCAACGCTCGGCGCACCGCTTGGCGTCGATCAGGCAGTCACGGAGGCCATCTCCTATTGTTTTTCTCTTCTTCTGCTGGCGCTCGCGATCGAAACGGTCTGGTCGGCATTGGCCCGGTCCATTGTCATAAAAGCAGGCCTCACCGCCTTCCTCGCCCTGTTGTGGATCCTCTGGTGCCTTGATCTGCAAGGCCTTTTCTGGCTCGGCGTCTACGCTCTCGTCCTGCCGGATCTGTTGCGCGCCATAGGCAGAGCAGCGGCGACGCTCACGACGGCGCCGTCAGGAAGCGCCAGGAGCATATTGCTCGTCCGCGGCAGCCGGGCGATCATCATAGCACTCGCCGTTGGCTGGCTGGCTCTCGTCTGGCGCCTCAGTCCGGATTCCCTTGCAAATCAGAACGCGACGTTAGCCGCCGTCCTCCATGGACTGCTGAAAGGTATCATCGTGCTGCTGATTGCCGATCTTCTCTGGCAGCTTGCCAAGGGCTGGATCGACCGCACCATTACAACCTCGGCAGATGCGACCGGCCTCGCCCCTGCCGAAGTGGCGAAACGCGCGCGATTCCGGACATTACTGCCGATCTTCCGCAACGCGCTGGCCGTCATGGTGGCGGTCATGGCCGGCCTGATTGTGCTGGCGCAGCTCGGCGTCGAGATCGGTCCGCTGATCGCCGGCGCTGGCATCTTCGGCGTGGCGATCGGCTTCGGTTCGCAGACCCTCGTCAAGGACGTCATCAGCGGCGTTTTCTATATGCTCGATGACGCCTTCCGTGTCGGCGAATATATACAGGCGAAAAACTACAAGGGAACGGTAGAAGGCTTCAGCCTGCGCTCGGTGCGGCTGCGCCACCATCGCGGCCCCGTCTTCACTGTACCCTTCGGAGAGCTCGGCGCTGTGGAAAACATGAGCCGCGACTGGGTGATCGACAAGTTCCGTATCTCGGTCGCCTACAACACCGACATCAACAAGGCCCGCAAGATCACCAAGACGATCGGAGCAGAGTTGAAAGAAGATGCCGAGCTCGGCCCGCTTTTCATCGAACCGCTCAAGATGAAGGGCGTCGAGGAATTCGGCGACTACGGCATCGTCCTGAGCTTCGCCATGACGACGGTGCCCGGCATGCAGACCTATATCCGCCGCAAGGCCTACGCCATGATCCGCGAAGCCTTCCAGAACAACGGCATCGAATTCGCCCAGCCGATGGTGCAGGTCGGCGGCGACGACAAGAACGGCGCTGCTGCCGCCGCAACAGCCACGCTCCGCGCCGCCCAGCAGGCGAAGGCCGCCGGCACGGAGGGCTGAAATGACCGTCGCGGAGTCCGGGCAGGGCACCCGCACCCGCATCATGCGCGGCGCCCCTAGTCGGCTTCGACGAGATAACGCGTGAGCTCGGCGCTCGACATTTCGCGTGCAAGACTTGCGGCTTGACCAGCCCACATATTGCTGAAGTCCGACCTGCCTTCTTTTTCGGTCACAGCCCTCAGCGGCGCCAGCGCGCCGCCGGCGGTCGGGAATGCCGGCGCAGTCTTCGACAGCGGTCCGATCTCCCGCATGATGCGATTGACGATGCCGCGAGCCGGGCGGCCGGTAAAGATATTGGTGAGGGCCGTATTGTCGTCCCGTGCCGATTTCAGCGCTTCACGGTGGAAGGCGGTAACCTTTGCTTCCGGTGTCAGCAGATAGGCCGTACCCACCTGAACCGCGGACGCACCAAGCACAAAAGCAGCGCGGACACCACGCCGGTCGCTGATGCCGCCAGCCGCAATGACGGGCACGGGAACGGCATCGACGATCTGCGGTACGAGCGCCATGGTGCCGACCTGCGTTATCATGTCATCGCTCAGAAAATTGCCCCGGTGACCGCCTGCTTCCAGCCCCATCGCGATGACCGCATCGACACAGCGTTCCACCAGCCAGCGCGCCTCTGCGACTGTCGTTGCCGAGGCGATGATTTTCGCGCCAGTGCGCCGCACGCGCTCCAGCAGGTCCTGCTCCGGCAGACCAAAATGGAAGCTGACGACCTCCGGCCGGTAGCTTTCGACGAGTGTGCAATAGTCGTTATCGAACGGCGCCCGCGCAGCCGTTGGAACCGGTGCAGCGGGATCCAGCCCCAACTCGACGTAATAGGGTGCGAGCACAGTGCGCCATCTCATCTGGGCAACGGCGTCAGTTGCCGGATTGGTATGTGCGAAGAAATTCACATTGATCGGCTTTGATGTCGCAGAGCGTATCTGATCAAGCGCAGCTTTTGTCTGTTCTGTTGTCAGGAGTGCTGCGGGAAGCGACCCGAGACCGCCGGCTTCGCTGGTCGCGATCACCATCTCAGGCGTGGTCGCACCCGCCATTGGGGCCTGAATGATGGGAAGTTCGATCCCGAAGAGGTCGATGATACGATTGTCCTGCCAGTTGCCCATGACGCGATATCCCTGCGTTTCACTTGACTGCAAAGCGAATGGCGGCCCTGACGGCCGCCACGCTATTTGTTTTCGCAATTCCGGACACAAAACCGCTAAGCACTTTTGCTGGAATTGCTCCGTATTATTTCTGTTTCGCTGCCTTTTCAGCAAGCTGCTTGCGATATTCGGGCACAGGCAGACCGCCCACCCCCCAGCTCTCCATCTCGATTTCATCGATGACGACGAAGGTGCTGTCATGCGGCTTGCCCATGATGTCGAAGAGCAGATCGCTGATACCCTTGATGAGGGCGGCCTTCTGTTCCGGCGTGGTGCTGCTTGCACCCGGAGCCGTGCCTTCTCGTGTCACCTTGATATTCACATAAGGCATTGTCGTTCTCCTTGAAGGACGGGCGCTCTTCAGGCGCGCCGTCCGTTGCTTCCCCTTGCAGCCATTACCAACGGCCGGCGTGCTGGCCGCCATCGACATTCAGCGTCTCGCCGGTCACGAAGCCGGCATGCTCCAGATAAAGCACGGCATCGACGATTTCGCTCACCTCGCCCAACCGGCCGACCGGGTGCAGGTCCTTGAGGAAATCATGCGTTTCCGGCGCATGCATGGGCGTCCTGATGATGCCCGGCGCGACCGCATTCACGCGAATACCGCTCTTGGCATATTCGATGGCGAGCCCGCGCGTAACGGCATCGAGACCGCCCTTGGTCAGCGTCGCAAGACCCGTGGGAACACCGGCGATCGGCTGATCCACAAGGGCCGTCGTAATCTGAACGATGTGACCATGGCCCTGCTTCAGCATCTGGGCGATGGCAAACTGCGTGATGTGGAAGAAGCCGGCAACGTTGACGTTGATGACGTTATCGAAATCTTCGACGGTGTAATCGGTGAACGGCTTGCCGATGAAGATACCGGCATTGTTGATCAGCGTGTCGACACGACCGAAACGCTCCACGGCCGTCTTGATCACCTGTTCGGCGACAGCGCGCGCACCGACGTTGCCGGGGACTGCGATAACGCCCGTATCGGACGACGGCTGGATGTTGCGGGAGTTGGCGACAACAACGTACCCTTCCTTGCGATAGGCCTCGACGATACCTGCGCCGATACCCTGCGAAGCACCGGTAACGACTGCGACTTTCTGTTCATTGCTCATGATATGTCTCCTTGGAAGATCGGCGCTTTGCGCCACGTGTTGGGATGTTCAGGCCGTCAGGTCGACGACGAGCGGTTTGCCTTTTTCGAAGAGCTTCAGGCGGTCATCGAGGTTGAAGACCGAGAAAGCGTGCGCGAGCTGGTCCTGATTTTCGCGGAAGTGTACCCAGCCTTCGTTATGCGCAGGCACGAGCAGCGCGTTCGGGAAGGCATGTGCCGCCTCCAGAGCATCTTCGCTGCCCATCGTCATGTGGAAGCGGCCACGGGGCTCGGCAGCGCCCGTAAACAACAGCACGACTTTGGGAGAAAAGAGCCGCGCAACCTCGGCCGTGCCCTCGTACCAGACCGTGTCGCCGGTCACGTAGAGAAAGTCGCCAGGCTTTTCGCGGCCGAGTGCGAAGCCGACGACATCGCCGGAAATCGGCTCGATACCGACAGGACCGTGACGGGCCGGTGTTGCCGTGACCAGCAGCCTCTCGCCACCGGCGCCTTCCAGCGTGGCGGTTTCGAATGGAGCAAGCCCAAGGGCATTACCACCCAGCCGCTTCGCACCGGTCTGGGTCGTGTAGGTAGTGCCGACCGTCGGCAGCATCGCCCGGCCGGCACTATCGAGATTGTCGAGGTGCTGGTCGTGGCTGAGCAACACTGCATCCAGCCGGCCGATCTGCTCGACCGACAATGCAGGACCGGAGGTTTTTTCGAAGCGTACGGGCTTTTCCCTGTAGAGGCCCGGCGGGTCGAATGTCGGATCGGTCAGAAGCCGAAGCGCGCCGTATTCGATCAGCACGGTCGGTCCGCCGATAAGCGTAAGATTGAGACTGGAAGAACTCATGTTCGGCAACCCTTCTGTTTCAAGGTCGCCTCCTGTCTAGTCCCGTTTCCTTCTGCGAAAAATTCGCTATTCTTTGTCAATGGCTGATAAAAAACGCACAGAGCCGGACTGGCAGGACATCAGGGTCTTTCTCGCGCTCGGACGGCACGGAAGCCTATCGGCCGCCGCCCGGACGCTGCGCGTCAACCATGCGACGATCGCCCGCCGGCTTCATTCGCTGGAGGAAACGCTCGGCGAAAAACTCGTCGAGCGTCGCCCGGACGGCTACGTGCTGACCCCAGCTGGGACCCGTGCGCTCACCGCAGCAAGCGACATGGAAGCCTCCGTCCAGACGCTCGGACGGGGCTGGAAGGATGACACGCCGAAAGGCCTGGTGCGCATCAACGCCTCGCCCGCACTCTCGCAAGGCTTCCTGATCCCCCGTTTGGCGGAGATCACCAAACAATATCCGGGCCTCGATATCGACCTCGCGACTGACCTGCGCACCATAAGCCTCGAACGTCACGAGGCCGACATCGCCATACGCCTGGGAAAACCGCAGGACGGCGATTTGATCGCCAAGCAACTTGCGACGATCGGATACGGCTTTTACGGAACGCAGGAGGTTTGCCGGCAGGTCGAAAACGGCGCCGAACCCGTCTTCATCGGATTTGACGAGGTAAACGGCTATGTGCCCGAGGCGATCTGGCTGGCCCGCCACTTCTCGCACGCGCGCGTGTCTTTCCGCACCAACAATCAGGTTTCCCAGGCGATGGCTGCCAAATCAGGCGCAGGTCTGGCACTCCTGCCGCATTACATCGGCCGTCTGGAAGGAAACCTCTACCCCTGCCCGCTCGAACTAGTCCCGCCGCCGCGGGAAGCCTGGCTTCTCACCCGACGCCAGCAGCGCAAGGATCTGCCGATCCGGACCGCCGCCGAATACATCACCAAGATATTCGCGACGGAACAAGCTTTATTCGAGGAATGAGACCTCAACACCCGAAGCCGGGCTTCCTCAGAAGGACAGGTCGAGCACACGGCCTTCGAACAGGCGATCCCGCGAACCCTCGAGATGCGCCCGCATCAGGTCACGGGCATCTTCCGCCCTGCCCTCGGCGATCGCCTTGTAGATTTCGTTATGCTCCTGGTACACCTGCTCCAGGCCCGGCCGCGGACCAAGCAACGAAAGCCCATGCAGATGCATGCCGACGGCGATATGCGCTTTCAGCGCATCCATGGAGGCGGTGTAATAGTGGTTGTTGGCTGCCTCGGTGACGGCGCGGTGGAAGACGAAATCGGCGTCCACCCGGTGAAGCTGATGGCTGGTCGCCTCACGCAGGTCTGCAAGCGCGGCCGCGATTTTCTGGATCGCGGCATCGTCACGGCGCTTGGCGGCAAAATAGGCGGCCGCCGGTTCGATCGTCAGGCGAAATTCGTAGCAGCGCTGGATATCGGCAATCGTCTTGACCGGCGAATAGGCCAGCTGGGCCGTTGGCGAACCATGCGCGCTGACGAATGTGCCGGCTCCCTGCCTTGCATAGACGATCCCCTGCTCGCGCAGGCGTGCCAGCGCATCGCGCACGATCGGGCGCGAGACGCCGAGCATCGAAGCCAGTTCGTGTTCGCCCGGAAGGCGTGAATCCGGCGGGTAATTGCCGGCGCGGATGCGTTCCATCAACTGGTCGAGGACACGGTCGACCAGCTTCACGGCCCTGCCGCGCTCCGGCCGCGCCTGAGGCGCAGCTTCAGGATTCACCGATCCGCCATTCGCTTCGTCCACTCTCATTCTCCCTGCTGGCATCCGTTACGCCGCCTGATTCCGAACGATCAGTCTTAGCAAACTATCGGAATTGCCGAAGCCCCCCGACTTGACGGCACATCGAAATTGCCGCCCGTTGACGCCGGTCACGTCAAACCACGGAATACCGGCCTCGATTTCCCCCTTCGGCAACAGGACCGAAACGCCCAGTTCACGGAAAACGGCAAGCGCAGTATCGCCGCCGCCCACCATGATCATATCCGGGTTCGTATCATCTATGACCGATTTCACGCCCTGCGCAAAGCGAGCGGCAACAAGCGCGGCATCGCTCTTGATCTCGCCGGTGCAGCGCAGCAGTGCCGGCAGCGCCAACCCCTCGCCGCTTTCGACCGCACCCATCGGCGCATCGACGACGATGCGAAGTACATGCGAGGCCTCGAGACGATCCATCTGCACGGCCGTGATGGGATCGCGGGAGCCGAAGGCAAACAGCGTCTTCCGCGTCGCAAGAAATTCGGGCACCAGCCGCGCAGTTCCGCCGAGCCGTCGCGCCAGGGCCGAACCCAGACCACGGGCGCCGACGGCAAGGGTGGAAAGCCAGTCGTTCTCCACGACGACAATATCGAGATCGGCATCGTCTTCGGCATCGGCAACCATCACGTCACGGCCAAATCCGGCAAAGAGGTCGGCTATCGGCAAAGGATGCTCCACACCGCGCCCAACTACGCAACCACGATAGGTGATCCGCTCCTGATCGGGAATGGCAGGTGCCATGAGGATTGTCTTGAGACCCAGCACATCTGCCAGCGCAGTGCTTTCGGCTGCGATATTGCCCTTCAGCCGGGAGTCGATCTTCTTCATGAAGATTGCCGACCCGGCAGCGCGCAGGGTCTCGGCAACGGCCCGCACACGCGCGGCCGCTTCCTCCTCCGGCAGGCTGCGCGAGGCAGTATTGACCACAACGACTTCGGCGCCGGTTTCCAGCGCCATGCCAGCCGCTTCGACATCGATCGCGACGGCGACTGACAACCCGGCCTCTATAAAGGGTGTGCCCGTATCGAGCGAGCCGGTCAGGTCGTCGGCAATGATGGCGACTTTCAACGTCATGAAGTCTGCCCCGGATTGACCGCATGGCAGGCAACGAGATGGCCGGGCTTCGCTTCCTTCCATTCCGGAATGACCTTGCTGCAAACCTCCATGGCGATCGGGCAGCGCGTGTGGAAACGACAGCCTGTCGGCGGATTCAGCGGGCTTGGCACATCGCCCTGCAGGATCTGACGCTTACGTGTCCGCTCAAGCTCCGGATCGGTTTCCGGCACGGCTGAAAGCAGCGCCTTCGTATAGGGATGCAGCGGATTGTCGAAGAGCTCTTCACGCGTTGCAAGCTCGGCCAGACGGCCGAGATACATGACGCCGACGCGGGTGCTGATATGACGTACCACCGCCAGGTCATGCGCGATGAAGAGATAGGTCAGGCCATATTTTTCCTGCAAATCGAGCAGCAGGTTGATGATCTGTGCCTGGATCGACACGTCGAGCGCCGAAATCGCCTCGTCGCAGACGATGAACTTCGGCTGACAGGCAAGCGCACGCGCAATGACGACGCGCTGGCGCTGGCCGCCCGAGAGCTCGTGCGGGTAACGCTGGGCAAACCGCGTCGGCAGGCCGACATCCGTCAGCAGGGCCGCAACCTTGTCCTTGAGCTCGGTCTTGGTGGCGAGCTTGTGGAAGAGGATCGGCTCGCCGATCGCCTCTCCGACCGTCATGCGCGGGTTCAGCGTTGAATAGGGATCCTGGAAGACGATCTGCAGGTCACGGCGGAAGGGCCGCATCTGCTTTTCGTCCAGCGCCGCGAGATCCTGGCCCTTGTAGACAACCTTGCCGCTCGTCGCCTTGTAGAGATTGAGGATGGTGAAGCCGGTCGTCGACTTGCCGCAGCCGGATTCACCCACGAGGCTCAGCGTCTCGCCTTCCATGATCTCGAGATTCACGTTGTCGAGCGCATAGACGGTCGCCGAACGCTCGCCGAAAGCCCCGAGCTTGACATGAAAATGCTTGACGAGGTTTTCGACCTTCAGGAGCGGTTGAGCACCCATCACGCGGCCTCCTGCATTCTCTGGACGACGAAACAGGCAGCGCGGTGTGCGCTGTTGCCGGAAACCGGCTCCAGCCGCGGCACACGCTCATGACAGACGGCTTCCGCCAGCGGGCACCGCGGTGCAAAGGGGCAGCCGCTGGGGCGACGGCCGGGCTCGGGTGGCGTGCCGCCGATTGAGGACAGGCGGCTTGCGGGCGCATCCGAAAGCTTCGGGATCGAGGACAAGAGGCCACGTGTATAGGGATGGCTGGGACGAGCATAGAGCTCGTCCACCGGCGCATCTTCCACGACCGTGCCGGCATAGAGCACGGCGACGCGATCGACGAGACCGGCGATCAGCGCGAGGTCGTGGGTGATCCAGACGACGGACATGCCGAGCTTGGCGCGCAGATCCTTCACCAGATCGACGATCTGGGCCTGGATCGTCACATCGAGTGCGGTCGTCGGCTCGTCGGCGATCAGCAGCTTCGGATTGCAGGCAAGGCCGATCGCGATCATCACGCGCTGGCGCATGCCGCCGGACAGCTCGTGCGGATAGGCCATCAGCCGCTCTTCCGGTCCCGGAATGCCGACGAGACGCAGAAGCTCGACGGCGCGAGCCCGTGCCTCTTTCTTCGACATCTTGCGGTGATAGATCAGCGGCTCGCAGATCTGGTCGCCGATGCGCATCACAGGATTGAGCGAGGTCATCGGATCCTGGAAGACGAAACCGACATCGCCGCCGCGCACCTTGCGCAACTCGCCGTTCGACATCTTCTGCAGGTCGCGCCCGTCAAACGTCGCCGAACCCTTCGCTACCTTGATCTTGTTCGGCAGAAGCCGCATCAGGCTCAGCATGGTCAGGCTCTTGCCGCAGCCGGATTCACCGACGACGCCCAGCGTCTCACCCTTGTTGACGTAGAGATCGATGCCGTCGACCACAACGGCCGGGCCGCGGCGCGTATCGATCTCGATGGTGAGATCCTTCACGTCCAGCAGGCGTTCATTGCTTGGTGCGTTCATCATTTGCCGCCTCGCGGATTGAGTGCGTCGTTGAGACCATCGCCGAGGAAGCTGAAGGCTACCGAGGCAAGGCCGAGCACCGCCGCCGGAGCGGCGAGGAGATGCGGATAATGCTGCCAGACACGCAGGCCGTCCGAGATCATGTTACCCCAGCTCGGCGTGGGCGGATTGACGCCAACACCGAGGAAGCTGAAGGCACTTTCCAGCACCATGGCGGTGCCGAGGCCGGCGCTGACGGAAACGATCAGCGGCCCGAGCGCATTCGGCACGATATAGCGCAGGATGACGATCCAGTTGGAAAGGCCGAGCGCCTGTGCCGCCATGACATAGGGGCGATTGCGGATCGACAGGACCTGGGCGCGGACGAGGCGCGCATAGGGCGGCCAGGAGATCAGCGCCATTGAGCCGAAGACGAGGAGAAAATCTACCCAAACAGTCTGGCGATAGAAGGGATTGAGGGTCGCGAGATACTGCGCCTCCATCCACCTGGTGATCGGCGTTTTCAGCGATGCATTGATGACGACGACGAGCAGCAGGTTCGGCACCGACATCGTCATATCGGTCAGCCACATGATGACCCGATCGAACGGATTGCCGAAGAAGCCGGCGACAGCGCCGAGCACGAGCCCGATCAGGACAGCGATGAAGGTGACGATGACGGCGACGAGGAAGGCTGTGCGCGTGCCGAACACGATACGGCTGAAGACGTCGCGACCAAGATCATCGGTACCGAAGAAATGCGCCAGCGACGGTGGCGCATTGCGCGAAGCGAGATCCTGGCTGAGATAGTCATAAGGCGTGAGAGCGGGGCCGAAGATCGCCGTGAAGGCGAGGATCACGATCACGATCAGACCGAAGATTGCAAGCTTGTTGCGCCTCAGGCGATGCCAGGCATCACGCCACAGATTGACGGGCGGCTCCTCGGCCGTATCGATCGTCGAAAGAGGGATTGCGGACATGATCAGCGGCTCCTTCTGGAGTCATTGGCCCGCGGATCGAGCAGCGGATAAAGCACATCGACCAGCAGATTCGATACCATGACCAGGAAGGATCCGATCAAGGTGATCGCGAGAATGACGGGATAATCGGAATTGATGAGCGCCTGTACGGTCAAGCGCCCGAGGCCTGGCAGGCCGAAAACGAGCTCGACGAAGATGGCGCCGTTGACGATGGTGATCATGATGAGGCCGAGCTGCGTGACGACGGGCGTCAGCACCGGGCGCAGGATGTGCTTCAGCGCCACCACGATTTCCGGCACGCCCTTGGCGCGCGCGGTGCGGACGAAATCTTCGGACAGCACCTCGATAACGGCGGCGCGCGTCTGGCGCACGATCAGCGCGATCGGCTGGAAGGACAAAACGATGAGCGGCAGGATGATGCGCACGTCAAAGACGCCGCCCCAGCCATAGGGCACCTTGATCATCGGCAGCAGCACGATCAGCGCCACCATCAGAAGCGGACCTGCGACATAGGCCGGGATCGCCCAGAGAAAAAGCGCCGTGCCGAGGATCGTGTAGTCGACGCGGTTGTTCTGATTGAGGGCGGCGATCATGCCGAGCGGGATCGCGACGACAGCCGTCAGGATGATGGAACAGAGCGCAAGCTGGAAGGAAACCGGTGCAGCAGCAGAAACCATCGCCCAGACCGAGCGGCCCGATGTCAGCGAGTTGCCGAACTGGCCGTGCAGGAGGTTCCAGACGTAAAGGCCGAACTGCTCGATGAAGGGTTTGTTGAGGCCCGCACTTTCGCGGATCGCCTCGATACGCTGCGGGTTATAGGCAACGTCACCGGGCGCGCGAAGGAAGATCAGCTTGATCGGGTCGCCAGCACCGTAGAATGCCATCGCATAGACGGCCATCATCACGATCAGGACCGACGGAATCCAGATGGCAAACCGCGTAAGCACGTAGCGTAGCAAGGCCACCTCCCATTCTTGCCCGGCGCATTCCCGCAGGAGGTCGCAGCCGCCGGTTCTTCTTGAAATATAGCGCGAAGGTCTTGCGACCTTCGCGCCGCTGCTTCGGCCGCATCATGCGGCCATGTTATCGACCTTAGCCGATGGAAACATCCCAGGGAGCCACAACCTGCCAGTCGAGGTTCTTTTCCATTGCCTTGACGTCCTTGGTCGCCCAGCGCGACATCGCCTGAGAATACCACGGGAGGAAGACCCAGTCGTCGCGGAAGGCCTTCTGGGCTTCCTGCGCGAGCTTCACACGATCCGGATCGTCGGCAGACTTGGTCGCTGCCTCTGCAAGCAGGCTGTCCACCTTGTCGTTCTTGTATCCGCCGAGCTTATTCTGGGCGTTTGACGAGGTAGAGGCGATGGAACCGGCGAGATAGGAGACGGCATCGGGAACACGTGTGCCGACGTCGTCACGGAAGATCTGAACCGAGTTCTGGTCAGGACCAGCATAGGCATCCTGCTGCGGCTTCATGTCGACGGCGGTGATGCCGAGGTTTTGACGCCACTGCTCGGCGATGAACTGCGCAGCCGCCTGGATCGCCGGGCCGGAAATGCCGACGAACAGCAGCTTGGGAAGACGCTCTGGGCCGCCATAGCTCGATTCAGCCAGCAGCTTCTTGGCCGCTGCCGGATCATACGGATAGGGCTCGAAGCCGGAATTGTCGGCACCCGGAACCGAATTCAGGATCTGGTCGGCCTTCTTGTGCGGACCATCCGGATAGGACGCCTTGAACAGGCCGTCGCGGTCGACCGCCATGATCAGCGCCTGGCGAACCTTGGGATCATCCATCGGCGCGCGAGAGGTGTTGAACCAGAAATGCTGGCTGGTCGGGATGAACGGGCCGGCAGAAAATTCCGGGCCGAGATCCTGGACGATCGTCGAGGTGATGAGCTCGGTGTGAGCATTGTATTCGCCGGATTTGATCAGCGAGGTCGCGGTGACATTGTCTTCAATCGAGCTGATCTCGATGCGGGCGAGTTTCGGCTTCGGTCCGAAGAACTTTTCGTTCGGTTCAAAGGTCAGCGTACCGGCGTCGATATCGAGAGCCGTCAGCTTGAAGGGGCCGGAATAGACCGCGCTGCTGTCCGGCTTGTACCAATCGGCCATTTCCTCGCCGTCACTGCCGCGCGACTGGGCAGCCTTGGTGATCGGGACGATGTGGTTGGCAAGACGCATGAAGAAGATCGGATCGGCTTCCGTCAGCGTGCAGACGACCGTCGATTCATCAGGTGTCGCAACGCCCGTCAATTCGTTGCCGGAGCCGGCGGAGATTTCCTTGTAGCCCTGAACCTTGCTCAGCACCTGATCGACACGCTGGTTCTTCGTATTGGGCATGGAAGAGACTTCCCAGGAGCCCTTGATATCGGCCGAGGTGATCTTGCTGCCATCGGAGAAGACCGCTTTCGGGTCGATCTTGAACGTCCAGACCTTCTTGTCCGGCGAGTCCCAGCTCGTGAAGACGTAGGGCTGGATCTTTCCATCAGCGTCGAAATACATCGGCGAAGCCCACCAGAACGAATTCCAGCGGAAGGTTCTGCCGCCGCCACGCAGCGGCGACCAGTCCTGGTCGAAAGCAGGATTGATGGCCTTCAGGACCTGGCCATCCTGCGCCATGACGATGCGGGCACTCGCGCCGAAAAGCGAGAAGCCAACGCCGGCTGCAAGCCCCAGCTTCAGCGCGTGACGCCGGGAAATCTGCGAAAAGTCTTGGTCGTTGCGAATTGTCATTTGCTCCTCCATGGCAAATAGCGCGCCTTTCGAAAGACCTCCCCGAAGCTGCGCGATATACCGCAGACATTTGCGCGATAATGTAAATCTGTCAATGGAAAATAACTGACGAAACTCCAAACTGCAAGATCGCAATTAATTACGACGTTAAATCAATATCTTAAAAATAGGCACGTAGAGATTTCAAATTTGTAAGATTGACAACTACCTCGCATTGGGATGAATACGACAGCACAGGAACGTGCCGGGAAGGCCCGGTCTGAAGAGGAGGATACCTTGAGCAATCACAAGATTACAGGCGTCTACAGCGCCGCCACCACCCCTCTCAACACCGATGGCAGCCCCGATCTCGGTCTCTTCACCGAACATTGCCAGCGGCTGATCGAAGAAGGTTGCCATGGCGTTGCGCTGCTTGGCACGACAGGCGAAGCGAACTCCTTCTCTTCTGCCGAGCGCCGCGCGCTCCTCGAAGCCGCTCTGAAGGCCGGCATTCCCGCGGACAAGCTCCTGCCAGGTACCGGCGTCGTCGCCATTCCCGAGACGATTGAACTGACGAGGCACGCGCTTTCGCTCGGCGTCACCAAGGTGGTGATGCTGCCGCCCTTCTATTACAAGGGCGTTTCCGACGAAGGCCTCTTTACCGCCTACGCCCAGATTCTGGAGAAGATCGGCGACAGCCGGCTGCAGGTGATCCTCTATCACATCCCACAGGTTTCGGGCGTTCCGCTCTCCATTCCGCTGATCAGCCGACTGGTCGAAGCCTTCCCGGATACAGTTGTCGGCATCAAGGAATCTGCTGGCGATTTCAATAACATGCAGGCAATTATCGCCGCCTGCCCGGGTTTCTCCGTACTCTGCGGCGCCGACCCGCTGCTGCTGCCGCTACTGAAAGCCGGCGGCGCGGGCTGCATCACCGCCACGTCGAACCTTGTCGGAAATTCCCTGCGTACGGTTTACGACCACGTCCATGACGAGGCACGCAATGCAGATGTCGAGACAGCGCAGGCTCGCATCAACGCTTTCCGCACCCTGTCGAACTCCTATGTGCAGATCCCGGCCATCAAGGCGATGGTGGGACTGAAAACCGGCAATGTCGGCTGGCGGCGCACTCGCCCGCCGCTAATGCCGCTCAACGATACCGAATATGCGGCGCTCGCCGAAAGCTACGCAAAGCTGCCGTAAGGAGGAAGAACCATGAAATCCACAGGCTTGAAGCCAGAGGACGTTCCGGCGCTGATGGACGGTTTGCTCAGGGCAAATGATGCCCAGGCCGGTCGTTTTGATGCCTATCTGCCGTCTCCCTGCATTCAGAACCACGCCGCCAACCTGGCGTTTCTTGCCGACGGCACCCTGACCTGCGTCTGGTTCGGCGGCACGATGGAAGGCATGGGCGACATCTCAATTTACATGTCACGGTTGGCCCCTGGTTCTAACCGCTGGTCCGAACCGGAAAAAATGACTGACGATCCGGCGAAATCCGAACAGAATCCCCTGATTTTCAGCGCTCCTGATGGGTACGTCTGGCTGATTTATACCTCGCAGACATCCGGCGATCAGGACGGCGCAGTTGTCAAATGCCGCATCTCCGAAGATGGCGGCAGGAGCTTTGCACCGCCCACCATCCTCTGCGACGTGCCCGGCACATTCGTGCGCCAGCAGATTGTCGTCAATGGGAGAGGTGATTGGCTGCTTCCCATCTTCCGCTGCATCAGTTTGCCTGGGCAGCGCTGGAGCGGCGACGCCGACACGGCGGGCGTGCTGATCTCCCGCGACCGCGGAAAAAGATGGCAGATGAAAGAGATAGAAGGCAGCCTGGGCGCGGTGCACATGAATATCGTGCCGCTCGACGGCGACAGGATGATCGCCTTTTTCCGTGATCGTTATTCCGAGAATATCCGCGCCTCTGTGTCATCGGACCAAGGCGAAACCTGGAGCGCACCGGGACCGACCAATCTGCCCAACAACAATTCCTCGATCCAGGCAGCTGGCCTTAAGGATCAGAGGGTTGCGATGGTTTACAACCACAGCAACGCCGCTTCCTCCGACGCCCGGCGTCAGTCCCTCTATGACGAGATTGAAAGCGACAAGGCTCCTGCCGTCGAAACGACCGATATGCCGACCAGAAAAGCGGTCTGGGGTGTTCCGCGCGCACCGTTGAGCCTCGCAGTTTCCGCCGATCAAGGCGGTCATTTCGAGCGTAAATTCGACCTTGACACAGGCGACGGCTATTGCCTGAGCAACAATTCGAGGGACATGCTCAATCGCGAGTTCTCCTATCCCTCAATCACCCAGGGACCGGACGGTGCGCTTCATGTGGCCTATACCTATTACCGGCGCGCCATCAAATATGTACGTCTTCCTTTGGAATCAATCGCTTAACGACCGACGGGATCACAAGCAGCGCATGGGAGGGCCAATCGGCGAAGGCAGTTGGCCCTCCCATCTGAATTCTTATTTTTACAAATGCACGACAATCCCTTTACAAGTCCTGCCACCCTTTCCGCCAATCACCAATACTCAAAATTATATGTTTAATTTCAATATATTGAACATAATTTTGAGCACTACACGTGGCACGTTCACTACCAAACTGAGCTGCCAAACAAGAAAAATCTTCATTCATTCTTGCCAAAAACCACCGGACGGGATAACAAATTTACATCATTGACGACCCAGTCCGTCGCGCATCAGGAGGGCCACCTATGGTCAGTTTGGATTCACCTATTGCCGTTGTCCGGCCCCACCTGATCGAATTCGGCCTGGAGGCCGCGGGAAAGCTCGGCGCCTGGGCCGCAAACAAGGGCTATTCCCGAACACTGGTCATTTCGGATGCATTCAACGCGACACGCATCGATCTGTTGCAGCTGAAGGGTAACGTTTCGGTCTTCTCGGACGTGACGCCTGAGCCGGATATCGCTAATCTCGACAAGGTGCTCGCGGCAGCAGAAACCGCACAGGCAGACCTTATCGTCGGCTTCGGTGGTGGCAGCGCCATGGATCTTGCCAAGCTGGCTGCCGTGCTCGCCGGCTCGTCGCAGAGCCTTCGCGATGTTGTCGGCCCCAATAAGGTTCAGGGGCCGCGAAAGGTAGCGCTTGCGCAGGTGCCGACAACATCGGGCACGGGCAGCGAGGCCGGTATCCGCGCGCTGGTCACCGATCCCGAGACCAAGGCGAAGCTTGCTGTCGAAAGCCTTCACATGCTCGCCGATATCGCCGTGATAGATCCTTCCCTGACTTTCTCCGTCCCGGCCCGCACCACCGCTGCAACCGGTGTCGATGCCATGGCACATTGTGTCGAGGCCTTCACCAATCGCAAGGCGCACCCGATGATCGACATCTACGCCATCGAAGGAACGCGGCTTGTCGGCAAATATCTCGCAAGAGCCGTGCGCGACGGCTCGGATGCCGAAGCACGTGCCGGTCTTTCGCTGGCCTCGCTCTATGGTGGTTTTTGCCTCGGCCCGGTCAATACGGCTGGCGGCCATGCGCTCGCCTATCCGCTCGGCACCCGCTGGCATGTAGCCCATGGCGCGGCGAACGCATTGATCTTCCCGCATGTTCTCGCTTTCAATACGCCAGCCGTGCCGGGAAAGACGAAAGCGGTGATGGAAGCGCTCGGCTATGACACATCCGACACCGTCGAATCGGTCTTTGATGCGGCCTATGCTTTCTGCGCCGAACTTGGCATCGAGATGACACTTTCCGGCCTCGGCGTGCCTGAAAATGATCTGGATGCCATGGCCGACGACGCCTTCGCCATCCGCAGGCTCCTGGATAACAATCCGCGCGACTTGACGCGCACTGATATACGCTCGATCTACGAGGCGGCCTATTGAGGCAGGGCTTTCAAGAGGAATTGACTGATGGACAGAAATGCAAAAGTCGCAGTAACCCTCGGCGATCCCGCCGGCGTAGGCCCTGAAGTGATCGTCAAGGCGCTGGCTGCATTGCCGGTTGCCGAACGTCGCGACTTCGTCATCGTTGGCAATACGGAGGCTCTGGAACGGGCCGTACGCGCAACCAATATCAGCCTCAGCTTCGGCCCTTCCGCCTCCGAGGATGGAAACAACATCGCCGTGGATGAGGTCGCGCTGGACGCTCCCCTCCCCGAGATTGGCAAGGTCAACCCAGTCGCTGGCGATGCATCCGTCCGTTACATCGCTCGCGCCGTTGATCTCGCCATGTCGCAGGAAGCCGACGTCATCGTCACGGCGCCGATCAACAAGGAAGCCATGAACCTCGCCGGCCACCATTACGATGGTCATACCGGCCTGCTGGCGCATCTGACCGGCTCCAAGAGCTCCTTCATGCTCCTCGCCTCCGAGCGTCTGAACACCATCCATGTCTCGACCCACATCTCGCTGAAGGGCGCGATAGAACGAGCCAAGACTGAACGTGTGCTGGCAACGATCGAAGCCGGCCACAATCACTTCATGCGCCTCGGCAAGAAGGCCCGCATTGCCGTTGCCGGTCTCAACCCCCATTGCGGCGAGAACGGCCTTTTCGGAACAGAAGACACGGAATTCCTCGCACCCGCCGTCGAGCTCGCACAGGCCAAAGGCATCGACGTGGTCGGCCCGATTTCCGCCGACACGGTCTTCGCCCGCGCCTATAATGGCGCTTTCGATCTAGTGATCGCGCAATATCACGATCAGGGCCACATCCCGATCAAGCTCGTCGCCTTCGAAACCGCCGTCAATGTCTCCCTCGGCCTGCCGATCGACCGAGTCTCCGTCGACCATGGCACCGCCTTCGACATCGCCGGAACCGGCAAGGCCAACCACGTCAACATGCTCTCGGCGATCGCCTATGCGCGGTTGATGGCGAGATCGCCGCGCCGAAGAGGCTCTGCATAACGAAGATCTCGGTCATGTTCCGTCCCGGGGCTCTGGCGTTATCGTTGAAAACTGCGCGTGCCGGTCGCCGTACCACCGCGCGGACCTGTTCTCGTCACGCTGCACGAATGCGTGTTGGCGCTGCAGTTGCGGACGCGTGAGGCACTGTTGCCGTACGGCCCAACGGTCTCCCTCGTAGCCGTGCATTCCCCGCCGCCGCACGTCCGCGTATGGTTCGTGGAGCCTCCATAGACACCTGTCGCTGAACGCGTCGCGGTGCAACTTCCGCCGGCGCAATTGACAGATCGGTCATAGGAGGTGACGCGTCGCGGAGGAGCGACGGGATAGGCCGGATAGGGGCGATAATAACGTGCCCAGCTTCCATACCATGGATAGGCAGCATAGTAGTTGTCCCAGTAAACCTTGTTAAAGGCGATGATCGTCACGCTGACGGAAGGCGCCACTGCGGATGTAAGCACCACCGGTCCGCCTTTGTAGACGACCTGGATATAGTTGGCCGCCACCCAGCCACGATAGTTGGCAAAGCTTATGTCGCACCAGGTATAGCCGGTCAGGCATCCGTGGGTGACAATCCGGGCGCTGCCCGGAACAACGGTCACAACCGGATATCCGGTCGAAGGACCAGCTCTCAGGTTGACGTTTCCCGTCGCAACCGCGACCGTGGCCGCAGCGGCGATGGATGAAGCGCCGGCAAAAATGGCCAGCGCCAGCAACAATTTCTTCAGCATCGGGTTCTCCTGTCGTGTTGCAACGCCGGCTGGCGAAGCGGGAATAAGGAGAAGATCGGTCTCGAAGTTAGCTGCGGTCTTTCACCGGCGTTACGTTTTGTTGCGATTTGTATCAGCCGCGGCGCTCTCACCCGGCCGGGTGGCGTTTTCGGCGACAATCCGGCCATCCCTGAGTTCGATCGTCCGGTCGAAGAGGTCCTGCACACGCGGATCGTGGGTGACAACCGCTACGCCTGCCTGTCTCGTATCGGCAATCTGCCGAAACAGAGAGATCACCTGCCGTCCGCGCGCACTGTCGAGCGCCGCCGTCGGCTCGTCGGCGAGAATGAGAGCAGGATCGTTTGCCAGCGCCCGGGCGACGGCCACGCGTTGCTGTTCGCCTCCCGACAACAGAGCCGGAAGATTGTCGACGCGATGCGCGAGATCGACATTGCCAAGCAGCTGCGAAGCATAATCGCGCGCCGCGCGCGCCGGCACATCGTCTATCTCGAGCGCGAGCGCCACGTTTTCGACCGCCGACAGAAACGGAATGAGATTGGCCTTCTGGAAAATGAAACCGATGTTGGTGCGTCTGAAGTCACGGAGGCCGTCGAGGTCGGCATCGGGTTGGGAAACGAGCCGGTCGCGAATATAGATTTCGCCGGTCGTGGGCGGCTCCAAAAGGCCGGCGATCAGCAACAGCGTACTTTTACCGGACCCGCTGGGTCCCAGAATGCCAACGACTTCGCCCGGATGGATATCGAAAGAGACGCCGTCGAGGGCGCGCACCACTGTCTCACCGCTGCGGTAGTGGCGGCACGCGTTGCGGACGCATAGGATCGGCATGGCGTTCATGACAGGATTTCCTGCGCCCGGACCTTGAGAGCCCTCGAAATGCCAAACAGGCTGGCAAAGCCGCAAATCGCGGCCATGGTGAGCGCAAGCACGCCGATATCGGCGGGATCGATCACTACCCTGCGTGGAAAGCAGGGAAAGATTAAATGGGACAGGACAAGTCCGAAAAGCAGGCCACCTGCCCCGATCAGATAGGACTGTTCGGCAATCATCCTGATAATGACGCCATTGCGTGCGCCAATCAGCTTCAGCATGGCGATCTGATGGCGCTTTTCCATGGTCAGCATGTAGATGATAAGCGAAACGACGATGGCCATCACCAGCATAAGGACCGCGGTGAAGGCGAGGATTTGCACTCTCAGCCGCCAAAGCCTCTGGTTAAGAAGCAGGTTTTCCTGATCGGCCTTGCTCAGAACGTTTGCGTCTCCCCAGGCCATGATCGCCGCGCGGACGGCCTTCTCGTCAGCAGCCTGCTCGAGCGTTATCAGCGTTGCGGCAATCTTGCTATCCTGTTGCACCGAGCTATCGCTTGTGCTTTGGCCGGCGCCTGGTTCCTTTCGGGCAAGCAGCACCTCTTCGCTTGTCCGTCGCTGGGCGATCGCCATGGCATCGTTCACTGAAACGAAGAGCAGTCCATCGCCACTCATGTCGACCATCCCTCGCGTCAGGCCAACGATGGTATAATCGTCCTGCCCCAGCCGAACGCGGTCGCCGAGACCGAACCCGATGCTTGCGTCTGCAATAGCCTCGAAGTGGCCGTTTTCCAGATATCGACCTGCTGTCAACGGCACCCATTCCCCCCGGTCCTTCGGATAGTCGACCCCCGTGATGGAGGCGCGCAGCTGCCGATCGCGAAAGGCGAATTGTTGGCTGATCTGCACGAAACGGCGGACATCGGCCACGCCGGCAATGCCCTCCACCCGGTGATCCATATCGGAGGATATCGCCGAGCTTTCCGAAAAGGGGCCGGAACGCCCGCCTTGCACCACCCACAGATCCGCGCCGATCCGGTCGATAATCAACAGAGCATCCTCGACGATACCCCGATAGAGGCCGATCATGCCGATCGACGCGGTTACCAGAAAAGCCACGCCGGCCGCGGTCATCAAGAACCGGCCCAGATTGTGGCGAATGTCCTTGAGGCCGAGATTCATGGCCGAAACTCCGGCTCGGTGATGGGCATGAACGCGTAGACGCGCTTCGGGTCGATCACGACAACGTCGCCCTCATTGAGACCGTTCCGCACCTCGACGCGTTTTCCACCGATTGATCCGAGTTCCACAGGCCGCCAGACAACCCGGCCTCCAACCACCGTCCAGACCCCTGGATGCCCATCCCTTCGAACAATTGAGGCACCTGGAACGGCAATGACGCCGGTCCTGCCGTCGAGGGCGATGGTCGCGCTGCCGCGCTGCCCGATCGCCCAGTTCAACGGCAACAGGTCCGGCGCGATATCGACGGTGAATTCCCGCGTTTCGGTATCGACTTCCCGCCCGATACGGCGCACCTGGCCGCTGACCGGAACCTTGTTCTGCGAATTGAACGTGATCGTTACGTCTTGTCCTCGGGATAGGGAGGTGATCGCGCTTTCGTCGAAACGGGCGGTGAGTACGATACTCGAAGGATCGACGACCTCCACGATCGCTGTGCCGGGCGAAACGATGTCGCCGAGATTGAGGTTGCGAGCCACCACAATTCCGTCGATCGGAGCGCGGATCACCGACTTGTCCAATTGTGCCTGATTGACTTCCACCGTTGCAGCGGCCTCAGCTTCCTGTGCCTCGGCCTGCAGAACGAGGGATCGTGCTTTGGCGAGATCGGCTTCGGCTTGCTGGACCGCGGTTTGGGCCGATTCCAGCGCTGAACGCGTCGACGTTCCGGTGCGCTGCAACTCCTCCTGCCGGGCAAACGTCGAGCGGGCATTCGCAAGCGTGGCTTCAGCACGTCGGCCGTCGGCATGCGCCGCTTCCACGGCCTTGCGCGCAGCCTCTTGTGAGGCAAGAGAAGCGTTGAGTTGCGCTTTCAGCTCTCCGGCGTTGACTTCGGCAATGATCTCTCCCTTGCGCAGCATGTCATCGCGGTCGACATGAAGGGCGGTAATCACCCCCTGCAAACTGGAGCTGACATTGGCCTTGATAGTCGCGTCCAATGTGCCGGGGCCTTTTATGTCCGCCTGGAAGAAGCTGCGGCCCACCGGCATCAATTCTTCGGACTTGGGCATCAGATAGCGCATCGACAGCAGAATTGTCGCCACCACGAGCATGCCGCCAACAAGTATCATCACCGTCCTACCTGGCCGCAAGGGCGCGGAAGAGGGACGGACGAGAGCGCCGGGCAGCCGATCTTCGCCAGATCGAAGGCCGATTGGCGAGACCCAGGTCAATTGCGCCGGATCGACTCTTTCTTCCATGCCGGCTTCACCCGTCCGTTGATGGGTGGCGATTTTCCCGCGCGGAGACTCTTCTACTGGCATATTGGCTGAACTTGAATGCAAGAGACTATACTCCAGACAATGTTGTACCCGACGGACGAGACGACGCTCCCTCGAAGGCGCGGGCACCATCACGGGATGCTGTCCAAGCCCGAAACCACCGCCCCCGGAACCAGGATTGCCACCGTCGGGAAATTTCATTGCTGGGCCATCAACCGGGCTTTTCAGGTTGTTGAGATATTTTTCCGGCCGGTATCGTTTTGTACACGCGCGGGTTTTCCTATTGATTTCACGACCACGAAATGTCCTGTTGAAGATCATGGAGAAAGAGACAAAAACCATCCTGATCGTTGATGACGACCCCGAGATCCGGCGGCTGGTTGGCGATTTTCTGCATCGCGAAGGTTTCGATGTGGAGCTGGCACAGGATGGAAGGGATATGGACAAGGCGCTTGAACGCGTCAGGCCGGACCTCGTCATCCTCGATCTGATGCTTCCTGGCGAGGATGGCCTGTCGATTTGCCGGCGGCTGGCGTCGGAACGGAGGTTGCCTGTCCTCATGCTGACGGCGAAAGGGGACGAGACAGACCGGGTGGTCGGGCTCGAGATCGGCGCCGACGACTATGTCGTCAAGCCTTTCGGGCCGAGGGAACTCCTCGCGCGTGTCAGGGCGCTGTTGCGTCGGACGGGCGCTCAACCGCTTCAGCTTGCCTCGCGCCGTTATGCCTTCGACCGTTTCGTTGCCGATCTCGACGCCCGCCAACTCCGCACCGAGGAGGGCGGTCTCGTTGCCCTGACCAGCGCCGAGTTCGACCTGCTTGCCTGTTTCGTCCTGCGCCCGCGCCGCGTGTTGTCGCGAGACCAGATACTGGACTGGACCCATGGGCGCAGCGCGGATCCTTTCGATCGCACGGTCGACATTCTTGTCTCGCGCGTTCGCAAAAAGCTGGACAGCCTGAGTCCTGGCTGCAACCTCATCAATACCGTACGCAATGGCGGCTATCTCTTGAGCGCACCAGTTCGGCAGGTCTCATAAACATGCGTTTCGGCCTGACCGCGCGACTGCTGGCGATCGGCGCGAGCGCGCTTCTCGCTCTCTGGATCACTCTGATTGCCTTCTTCTACTGGACGAGTGACCTGTCGCGAACCGCTAACCGTCTGCCGCCCGAACAATTGAAGGCGATCATCGATCTCGTATCCAACATCGCCCCCGACGAGCAGCAACTCGCCCTCGCGGCTCTCCAATCCTCAATGCTGGAGGTGCGGATCACCGACAGCTCATCGGTGCCGGCTGCAGGCGACGACCTGGCCGATAGCGCTGATTTCGCGCTTTATCGGCAGTTTCTCGGCGAAAAACTCATCCACATTCAGTTAGGGCACAACACCGAAGGCCTCCGACCTGGCTTGTGGACCCGCACAGCGCGGCCGCTCAAATTTTGGGTGGCACTCGACAACGGCAATATCCTCGTCGCCGAAGCGCGCACGCCCTTTGTCGTAACGTTTTATGGTTTGCCGGCGGGAACGGGCGCGGGACTGTTGGGAACCCTGTTCGCCTGCATCGCCTTTTACATGCTGCATCGGGAAATCAGGCCGTTGACTAGACTAGCCTCCGCCGTCGACCGCATGGATCCCTCAGGCGACCCGATCCCGCTTCCCCCTACCCGCGCGACGACGCCGGAAATCGGCGCGCTGGTCAGGGCTTTCGACAGGCTCCAGAACCGGCTTCACGCCATGACGCGTTCCCGTATGGCGTTGATCGGGGGGATCCAGCACGATGTCCGCAGCTTTGCGACGCGACTGCGGCTCCGGCTCGAACAACTGCCCGATGACGCAGAAAGGGAACGGGCCACGTCCGACATCGAGGACATGATCGATCTCCTCGACAATGCTCTTCTGACGTCGCAGGCGGGTGTCGGAGCGCTCAACGAGGAGATGCTCGACCTCGCTGAATTGCTGCGCGCCGAAATAGCGGATTTCAGGAGTGCGGGCCTGCCCGTCATTCTGGAAACGGACACAACGCAGGCCGAAACGTGGATCATCGGCGATCGCCTGGCGCTTCGGCGGATCATCGGCAACCTCGTCGACAATGCCGTCAAATATGGCCGGCGAGCGCATGTGACGATGGCGGTCGAAGAGGGCCGGGCAAGAATTTCAATCGAAGATGAGGGGCCGGGATTTTCAAAAGAAGAACGGGAGCTGCTGCTGGAGCCTTTCGTTCGCGCAGAGCCATCCCGCGCACGAAAAACGGGTGGAGCGGGGCTTGGCCTTGCTGTCGCGCAAACCCTTCTGGAAGCACAAGGCGGGACGATCACACTTGCGGATGGCAAGCGTGGCGGTCTGGTGACTGTTACTCTTCCGCTATTCGAGACGACTTGAACCAGACGAGGGCATGCCGCCCTTCTAGCAACAAATCGCTACATTTTCCTACAGGCGAGCAAATTCGTCGCAAACTGCGCCGTTCATGGTGTCACCATCAACGAACCACGGAGGTTGCCATGAAAAAAACGGTGCTATTCTCTTTCGGCGCAGGCGCGCTGCTGCTCGCCGCCATCCCTCTGTCAGGGATGGCCCAGGATCAAAACGCGAGTGCCAGCCCCGCCGAAGATACCCACGGCGACCAGCGTTTCGAGGTGGACAGGAACGGTTATCTCGACGTCCGTGCCCTCGCCGACCACCTTGACGACCTGCGCTATTATTATACTGGCAAGGCAAGTCGCCTTCGGCTTGCCGGCATGCTCTCGGCGCAGGAGACGGCCATAGGCATCCGCGCCGACCAGAAGGATGCCTGGCGTGCTTATACCGAAGCCTTGCTTGCGTTGGTTCCCGATCGCGACTCGGTCATTTCGGTGATCGGAGCGCCCGATGAAGACCTGAAGGGACCGGAGGCATTCGGCCGGGCGGAGGCTCTTTCCGACGTCATGGCAGGATATGCGGACAAGGCGCAGATACTCAAGAAGGCGATCACGGACCTTCGCGCCAAATTGACGGCGGAACAACTGGAGACGGCCCGCATGCCGCGGCTCATCCGGGGGTGACATGCTTCGGCCGAGTTTTCGGATCGATTGATTTGCTCTCCGTTGACCACACCTCGGCTGTGACTTTCGGCACGTACCCCAGTGCCGGAACGGACGGGTCGCCGCCCATAGACCACACCCGGCCCGTCCGCCCTTCCTCTCATGCAACCCCTTTTCGGGAGATCAGGAATGAAAATCTATTTGATCGTCGCCTTCGTGGCGCTTGCCGGCGCGGCCAATGCCCAGGAGGTGAGCCGCCAACAGATGCGAGACATCCGCTCCGCCTGCGAAGCGGATGTGCGGCGGCTCTGCAACGGCGTCCAGCCGGGCGGCGGAAGGCTGCTGCAATGCCTCCAGCAGAACGCGTCGAACGTCTCGGAGACCTGTACTGCCAAACTGATGGAGATCAAGGCAAGCCGTCAGTCGAATTGACCTGGCCAGCTCGCGCTCTCCCGGCAAGAATCCCCGCCGACAGAAGGCAACTGGCCTCACCGACATGGCGCGGCCAGTTCACATCAGCTTTGGTCAGGCATTCAACCGCTATATCGCTTTATGGTGAGCTTAGAGCAGATCCTGCGATCGATGAATCGATTGTGAGGTGACGCGGCGCAGCGAAGCTGATTCAACATCCACAACGAAGAGGTGGATGATGGCACGAGCACTGAGCGACGATCTTCGATTACGCGTATTGAAAGCGTCTGCGGCTGGCATGTCAGCGCGGCAGGCGGCTGTCCGGTTCGGGGTTGGGATTTCGACGGCAATCCGGTGGATCGCGAGAGCGAAAGACGGCGAGCCGACCCCCCGGCCGCAAGGTTGGAGACGACCGTCGGCTCTCGACGCACACGCGGCTTTCGTTGTCGAGATGATCGACGATCGCAAGGACGTGACGCTGGATGAAATGGTCGAGCGTCTGTGCGTTGAGCGGCAGGTCGGCATCAGCCGGAGTGCGCTCGGTGCTTGGCTGCGAAGCCGCGGGTGGACGTTTAAAAAAAGTCCGCACATGCATTGGAGCAGGATCGACCAGATGTCTTGAAGCGGCGGCGAGCCTGGTTTGATGGCCAGCTCGATCTCGATCCAGAAAAGCTGATCTTTATAGACGAGACCGGTCTGTCGACCAAAATGGCGCGCCTGCGCGGACGCGCAATGCGAGGCGAGCGTTGTCGAGCAGGTGTGCCGCATGGCCATTGGAAGACTACGACTTTCACTGGAGCGTTGCGCCTCAGCGGAATGACCGCCCCCTTCGTCTACGATGGCGCGATGAACGGCAACGTCTTCCTTGCTTATGTCGAACAGGTGCTGCTGCCCACCCTGAAAATCGGCGACGTGGTTATTATGGATAACCTGCCTGCGCACAAAACAGCCGGCGTCCGCGATGCCATCGAGCGCGCCGGCGCCAAACTCATGTTCCTGCCGCCCTACAGTCCTGACTTCAATCCCATTGAGAACGCATTCTCCAAATTGAAAGCCATGTTGCGGGCTCGGGCGGAGCGAAAGATCGACGCTTTGTGGGATGCGGTGGGCGCCTTGATGCCTCGCTTCACGACGGCAGAATGCGCCAACTACTTCAAGGTCGCGGGATATGACCCAGATTAAACAGGATCTGCTCTAGTACTACAGTTGCGTTTGATGCCTTGCTTTGTAGTGAGAAAGCATTGCGGATGCTTGATGCCTGCGTCGCCAGAGTGACCATGCCAAGATGAGGCGAACTCTAATCGGGGGCTGTAGCAGGAGGCGTTTGATCAGATAGCGGATCTCTGCGACGCTGGGCACGAAGGCCATGGTGTTGGTCAGGCGGCGATTGGCGGGTTTGGACTCGTTTCGTTCGGTTTGCCAGCAGCGGTGCGGCGTAGATCGGCGCCGAGTTTGGCGAGGAATGCAGCGGCTGCCATGACGAGCGTCATGTGCCGCTTCCAAGCATGCCAGGATCGCGCTTCGCAATGATCCAGGCCGAGATCGTCCTTCGCACGCTGGAAGCATTCTTCCACGGTCCAACGCAGCCCGGCAGCGCCCGCCAATTCGCTCAATTCGGTACCGGCGGGCGCAAAGACAAAGTAATAGGCGCGCGCATCGGGTTCGCGTCGGCTGCGCCGGATCAGAAGCCAGCGCTCCCATTGTGGATCCGGGCGAGAGCTGAGAGGAATACGGGCCCAATCATAAAGCCGAAGACCCTTGGCACCTTCGCCTGCTGCATGGCTCTGCCAAACCTCCGGTTTCAACTCATCAGCCATCGTTTCGGGATCGGTCTGCTCGATCCCTTGCTCACGCACAAAGCGCAGGCAATGATTGGAGCGCACTGCCAGAACATAAGGCTGGCCACGGCTTTCCAGCATCCGGCGCAGCTTGGAATCCGAACCATAAAGCGCATCCGCCAATACCCAGGCACAAGGCACGCCGGCATCCAGCGCATCGGCAATGAGCTTGGCTGCAATGGCCGGTTTGGTCGCGAAGGCTTGGGACTGGGGGACGTGAGCCGAAGCACGGCGGGCTTCATCCTCGGCCCACTCCTTCGGTAGATAAAGTTGCCGATCGATCAGGGTCTGACCGTAGCGGCTTGCATAGGCAAGGAAAACACCGATCTGACAGTTCTCGATCCGGCCGGCCGTGCCGGAATATTGTCGTGCGACACCGACTGAATGGGCGCCTTTCTTCAGGAAGCCGGTCTCATCGACCACAAGAACGCCGTCCGCGTCACCGAGAGACTCTATTGCATAAGCGCGAACCGTATCGCGCAATGCGTCAGCATCCCAATGGCTGCGCCCCAGCAGCGATTGCATCCGATAAGGGCGCTCCAGTCCTGCCTGTTCCGCCATCAGCCAGCCAGTCTTGCGCTCTACTCCCGACAACAACCCATCCAGAAAGGCACCGCACGATGCGCGCAATTCTCGGCGACCAAAGACCGAGCCCAACCGCACCTTCAAGGCATCGAGCTCACGATGCCACGCCAGAACCGACCCGGACCAACCCGCAACCGACATTGAACTTCCCTCCCGCCAAATGCGGGAAGTGAATCATGATTTCCGGTAAAACGCAACTGTAGTACTAGCTGCCGACTTATTCCGTCTGGCTGCGATTTTTCCGAGGGCCTGTGAGCTTTGACTATGTGACTGGTGGGACAGGCAGCCAGCGGTGAAGCCCAAAAACGCAAAAAGCCCCGCGGAGGGGGCTTTTGTGGATCGCAGGGATCGTTGGTTGCGGGGGCAGGATTTGAACCTGCGGCCTTCAGGTTATGAGCCTGACGAGCTACCGGGCTGCTCCACCCCGCGATATTTCATTCCGGACGTTGTGCCCGGGAGCGATGTCAGGCGTAGCCTGACGAGGTGAGGCCGTTAAGAGATCGATCCGGTGGATCGATCTTAGGCCGAACGGGCTGCTCCACCCCGCGTTATCCAGGCGACACTTGTGTCGTCCGTCCAGGTCTTTTGCCTGTTGGCAAAAGACCGATTGCGCAAATCCGTAGGATTTGTCGCGGCTACGCAAAGCGCTTGCGCTTTGCGGATTGTTGCCGAGCAAATTGCGAAGCAATTTGTCTCGTGTTCATGATATAGGGCGCTAAAGACGAAAGGCCGCTTTGGAAGCGGCCCTTTGTATCGGCTTTGGGCCGTTGGTTTCGTTCAGAGAAGATTGTTGTCGATTTTGCGCATGTTGCTTTCCGAAGCTTGTTCAGCTTCGGGCACATGCGTTTTTCACGAGTTGCGTTTAGCAGACCTGGCAGCGACCGACTCTCCCGCGTCTTAAGACGAAGTACCATAGGCGCTGGGGCGTTTCACGGCCGTGTTCGGAAAGGGAACGGGTGCAGCCACCCCGCCATAACCACCAGGTCAGCGAAGCGCAACTTGTGTGAGAAGCTGGTTCACTGAGCGACTAATAAGTAGTCGTCAGTGATTGGTTTTGAACACGTCTTACCTTTCGCGAGGCACCGTCGGAGCAAAGCTCCGCAAGCGCAAAGCGCGTCGCCGGTTGTCCGGCGCGCCGTCCGCAGCGCCTATGGCGCGTGAGGACAGAAGGTCAGGCTCATCGAACTACCGGACGAATGCGGTGCATTCGCCGGGCGATGAGCATAGTCAATGAGAACGATCAAGCCAATCGAGCTATTAGTACCGGTAAGCTTCATGCGTTGCCGCACTTCCACACCCGGCCTATCAACGTGGTCGTCTTCCACGGCTCTGATAGGGAACACTCGTTTCCAGGTGGGTTTCCCGCTTAGATGCCTTCAGCGGTTATCCCGTCCATATATAGCTACCCTGCTATGCCCTTGGCAGGACAACAGGTCCACCAGAGATATGTCCATCCCGGTCCTCTCGTACTAGGGACAGATCCTGTCAATATTCCTACACCCACGGCAGATAGGGACCGAACTGTCTCACGACGTTCTGAACCCAGCTCACGTACCGCTTTAATTGGCGAACAGCCAAACCCTTGGGACCTGCTCCAGCCCCAGGATGCGATGAGCCGACATCGAGGTGCCAAACAACCCCGTCGATATGGACTCTTGGGGGTCATCAGCCTGTTATCCCCGGCGTACCTTTTATCCGTTGAGCGATGGCCCTTCCACGCGGGACCACCGGATCACTATGACCGACTTTCGTCTCTGCTCGACTTGTCAGTCTCGCAGTCAGGCGGGCTTATGCCATTGCACTCGACGACCGATTTCCGACCGGTCTGAGCCCACCATCGCGCGCCTCCGTTACTCTTTCGGAGGCGACCGCCCCAGTCAAACTACCCACCATACACTGTCCCGGACCCGGATAACGGGCCGCGGTTAGACATCCATGACGATAAGGGTGGTATTTCAAGGATGGCTCCACAGAAACTGGCGTCCCTGCTTCAAAGCCTACCACCTATCCTACACATGCCGACACGAATGCCAGTGTAAAGCTATAGTAAAGGTGCACGGGGTCTTTCCGTCTGACCGCAGGAACCCCGCATCTTCACGGGGAATTCAATTTCACTGAGTCTATGTTGGAGACAGCGGGGAAGTCGTTACGCCATTCGTGCAGGTCGGAACTTACCCGACAAGGAATTTCGCTACCTTAGGACCGTTATAGTTACGGCCGCCGTTTACTGGGGCTTCGATTCAAAGCTTGCACCTCTCCTCTTAACCTTCCAGCACCGGGCAGGCGTCAGACCCTATACGTCGTCTTGCGACTTCGCAGAGCCCTGTGTTTTTGATAAACAGTCGCTACCCCCTGGTCTGTGCCACCCCATCATACTTGCGTAAAATGGGGTCACGCTTCTTCCGAAGTTACGCGTGCAATTTGCCGAGTTCCTTCAACATAGTTCTCTCAAGCGCCTTGGTATACTCTACCTGACCACCTGTGTCGGTTTCGGGTACGGTCTATACGGTGGAGCTATTTCCTGGAACCGCTCCGCTGCCCATCCAATCCAATAAGAATGAACAACTTGTGCGATCCGTCACTTCCACCAGGCCCACGAATATTAACGTGGTTCCCATCGACTACGCGTGTCCGCCTCGTCTTAGGGGCCGGCTAACCCTGCTCAGATTAACTTTAAGCAGGAACCCTTGGTCTTTCGGCGAGAGGGTCTCTCACCCTCTTTATCGTTACTCATGTCAACATTCGCACTTCCGATACCTCCAGGAGCCCTCACGGGTCTCCCTTCATCAGCTTACGGAACGCTCCGCTACCACTCCTCAAAGAGGAATCCTCAGCTTCGGTGCATGGCTTCAGCCCCGTTACATTTTCGGCGCAAAGACCCTTATTTAGACCAGTGAGCTGTTACGCTTTCTTTAAATGATGGCTGCTTCTAAGCCAACATCCTGGTTGTTTTGGGATCCTCACATCCTTTCCCACTTAGCCATGACTTGGGGACCTTAGCTGGAGGTTAGGGTTGTTGCCCTTTTCACGACGGACGTTAGCACCCGCCGTGTGTCTGCCTGGTAGTACTTCCCGGTATTCGGAGTTTGGTTAGGATCAGTAAGACGGTGAGTCCCCATAGCCCATCCAGTGCTCTACCCCCGGGAGTATTCGCCAGACGCTCTACCTAAATAGATTTCGCGGAGAACCAGCTATTTCCGAGTTTGATTGGCCTTTCACCCCTAGCCACAAGTCATCCCAATCTATTGCAACAGATGCGGGTTCGGTCCTCCAGTTGGTGTTACCCAACCTTCAACCTGCTCATGGCTAGATCACTCGGTTTCGGGTCTAATGCAACAAACTATATCGCCCTATTCAGACTCGCTTTCGCTGCGCCTACACCTACCGGCTTAAGCTTGCTTGTTACACTAAGTCGTTGACCCATTATACAAAAGGTACGCCGTCAGGGTTGCCCCCTCCGACTGTTTGTAGGCATCCGGTTTCAGGTACTATTTCACTCCCCTTGTCGGGGTGCTTTTCACCTTTCCCTCACGGTACTTGTTCGCTATCGGTCATGCACGAGTACTTAGGCTTGGAGAGTGGTCTCCCCATGTTCAGACAGGATTTCACGTGTCCCGCCCTACTCTAGGACATTAA